>CAYLNH010000011.1:0-58804 GCA_964384625.1 uncultured Lentisphaerales bacterium | reverse complement strand
GCGACTCTTGAAAGTCTCTCAAAATGTGAAGTTATTTCCGCGCGGACCCTTAGGGCGGAACCGGCACAGCAACAAGCCTGCCGACAACCTGTTCCAACGGCACATCCCAAGTGAATGATACATGAAGCGAAATCGAAATGACCTGGGAGATCACGTAATCCACGTAGGGCGCGAATATCAACTGCGGTCTGCTGGCGACCGAAGTTTCAGGCCGGTTTGGATTGACAACTGTGACTCCGGCGATTGATTGATGGGTTCGCTTCGATCTTTGCGCCGAACCTCAGGCGGTACACGAGTTCCGTTGTGAAGCTCACGTCGCCGCCGACTCCCAAAGGAGATGCTTCGATACTCACCTCCACATCAACCCGAATCGCCAACTCAGCCTTACCTTCAAGGTCGGATGCATTCTGCACAGAGGGCGTCACGTCTATCCAACCGGGGTCTCCACTGCCTCTTTCGTGTTCGTAGTAGCGATACCGACCGTCGAACCGAACTTGCGGCTGAGCCGCATTTGCAGCGCTGATAATGGTGTCAGTGACCTTTTTGATGACCCCTGGCCTTGCTTCTATGAACTTCTGTTCCACTTCGACGGTCTTATTATCGATCAACTTGTTTAACTCCTTGACCGTCTTCTGTTGTTCGACAAAGTCCCTGGCTTCCTCCTGCGTTACCACTTCTCCCGTCGGCTTGCCTTGCTGATCAACCTTCGGCTTTCCCTCGGCGTCCTCAGCGAGACCATCCTGAAGCTGCTTCAGGAGCTTTTCACGGTCAACCTTCACCTGTATCCTCTGTCCTACCCCCATCACCTGCTGGCTCGGTCCGGGGGCGTGGGCCTTCCCCGGCCCACCTGCATCGGGTATGTGCGGCAAGACCTTGTTGATACCTGGAAGAACATCATCTTCAGTGAGTCCGAATTCCTTGAACGGTTCCTATTCGCCGAGCGCCCCGGCGCTTTCGTCCTGTACCTGGACGTCGGCCACACCGAACTTGAACGCGTACACACGGCGGTTTGCAACCGCATTGCAGGGGAAGATCGCCTTTGCCGGCTGCGTCGCTGGCCTCGTGTTTGTCGTGGTGATTGAAGAACGCCTGCTCGTCAACCTTGACGAAGAAGACGGAGAAGTGCGCGTTCTTGTTCTTTTCAGTCGCTTCGACGGCGGCCGCGAAGGGGACGGCAGTGTCGATGCCGCAGTCTCTCCCCGATGGCGACGGAGCCGCCATGCGTATCACCAATCTGACCGCGGAGATGAAATCCGGCCTTGGTCTGGTCAACGCCCAAGGTCTGTATCCCCCCTGATCGCCCACTCTTTACTTCTCGGCAGCTCGTTTCTTCAGAATCGCCAGTCGCTCCTCGAGTGCTGCATGGACCTTGGGAGAGGATTTCTTGAGGTACGTCCGGATCTGGTCGAGATCCTTGCCGACGTAGAGGTTCAGCACGACGACAGTGCCATCTTTCTTCGCATAGGCGGGGTAGCCATGAATGCTGATGCCGGTTTCTTTGTCATAGGCGAAGCTCGACGTAAACGGCAGTTCCGCCAGATCCGCCAAAGCCACTGTCGCCTTCTTCCTCCAACGTGTGCCGTACTTTCCTCCGTGAAGTGTAATGTCACCGTACAGCACAGTGTTCCCGACGTTTGCTTTCACTTCTCGGATTTCGTCGATCGCCTTGTCTTTGGGATCCGTGATCGGGAAACTGATTTCAAGCATCTCGCCTTTTGCGACTGCGAAGTTATGACTTGCATGGGCCTCAATCGTCTTGCTCTTCTTCTGCGTCAGTGTGGCGATGACAACGTGCTGCCCGGCAGCCGGTTTCAGGATGTGGCGGCGTTTCCCGTATCCTTTGTATACTCGCGGCACTTCCTTGTCATCGGCAGATGCGCCAATCAATGACAAGGCAGAAAGAGCTGCAATAAGAAGGACGTTTTTCATATTGAATTTCCCTGTCTTTGCGGCATTTGTCATGGCATGTCCTGATAGTAAGGCTCCGGATTGTTGGTGTCGATGCCATCGGCACTCATTACACCATCTACATCCGGCAGTCGGACCTCGAATGTCCCGCCGGAACCAACGAGCACGGTAACGAGTGCACCGCCCCCAGCCGACACGTAATATCCAACGTCTACCTTGGGCATCACTCTGTAATTCAATTCCTCGGGCAGGTTCTGGGGTAGCATGGCGAAATGGTTCAGCGTACCCAACGTTAGTGTTGCATCGATTCTTCCTTCAATCTCGACCGCCGCGGTGGCTTCCCCACCAACCGACGCGCCGACCTCAATCTTCACTTTGACAGCGACAAACTTGTGAACCGTGTAGTCAGGGAATGGCCCCTTGGCGATGGTCAGATTTCCCCAACCGGGATCACCAGGTCTTCGAGATGTCGATTTGTAGTTGTAGTGCCCATGCATTGTCCATGTGGGCGCCAGGGCGTTATAGGCATCCGCGGCCTTGCCGGCCAAGGGTATGAGCTCCTCGTCAACCTTCTTATTGAACGTCTTGAGCCCGTCTTGGACAAGACCCACGAACTTGTCAAGGTTGTCCTCGACCCATTTGTCGATCGATGCCTTGGTCACAAAGGTATGCTTCAGCCCGAAGGGGAACTTCACCGTGAGCCCGTCATCGGGTGAGACCTTATCCCACAGTTTCTTCAGCTCCTCTTTGACTGCTTTGGCGATCTTCTCTCCGTCGGGTTTGATTTCCGACCACAGCTGGCTTGCTTTCTTCTCGATCTGCTCCTTCTTGATCTTTCCCAAAGGACTGAATTCGTCCGCTCCCTTTTCCCTGCAGTGCTTCCACAGCGTGACGTGGTCGGTGGCGCTGTGGCCGCCGATTGATGCGGTCGCCACGTAGGGGTTCCTACGGTGTTTGGCTGCTGTCTGCGCTCCGGGCCACTCGAACTCGACGCTCTGGGCATAAGGTTTGGTCTGCTGATAGATCTTCGCGTTCTTGTCATCCCTGATGACCAGACTGACGTCGCCTGTGCTTGGGGCGCCGGGACCAATTGTCGCGACAAGCTTGACCGGAAGACGTTCCATCTGCGTGTCTGGCGTTGCCTCCAGTGTGATCGGGCCGGACGCTTTGCTTGCGGTATCGTAGTTTACTTTCTTCTCATTGCACGCGGCCGCGAGGAGCAGAGCCGCGACACAGGAGAGGACCCGCTTGTCGAACATGTGGTGAACTGAGAGCTGTCGGAATATGTGCATGGCCTGGTATCCTATTCATCAGCCGGAACGGCATTACCATCCTGAACCTGGATGTCGGCCGCACCGAAGTTGAGGGTGCTGACGCGCTGGTTTGGGACCACCCTGTAGCGGAAGGTCGCCTTGCCGGCGGCGTTACTCGTCTGGTGTTCATAGTCGTGGTTGAAGAATGCGCCGTCGTCGACCTGAACGTACTTCGCGAGGGATCTCATCCTGCCGTTCTCAATGGCCTCAAGCTTGATGAGATCGTCATTGCCGTCGTAGTACTCGACCTCGGCAATCCCGCCGACCAACAAGTGACCGGGGACGGGCTCCCCCCTGAACGTCAAGGTGGCATTGGCGTCGAGCCATCGGCCGCTGTTGTCAAAGACGCGCGCCAACGCATCAGGCAGGTCGACTTCGACGTCAGCGCCATCGATCACGATCGTGTGGGTGTTGGTGGCGTGCAGCTTGTTGTTGACGATACAATAGACCTCGAGCGTCACGGTCTCGGCGGCGTTGGACGAGCGCAGCTCAAATGGTGTGTCAGGGGCGACTGCAAGGAGGTGGTCATCGCCGTGCTCGATACTGCCGCCGGCGGTCGTGAGCCTTGCCGGGATTTCTTTTTCTCCCTTTGTGAACGCGCTCAGATCGTGTCCGCCGCCGCCACTGCCGGCGGCGAAGAAGACGAAGAAGTGCGCGTTCTTCTTCTCTGCCGCCGGTTCGACGACGACGTCCGCGAGGTGGACGGCATTGTCGATGCCGCCGCCGCAGATTTCCGTGCCGTTTTCGGCAAACGTGCCGTTTTTGTCGGAACGGCGTTTGCTCTTGATGACGAAGGCCGGCACGATTTCGACGCGATCTTTGTCGGTCGCGGTGAACGCCGGCTCATCGGCGTCGACGGCGACAACCGTGAGGTCGAATTCGCCGGCGGTGTCCAGCGGCAGCGAGAAGGAGATGGTGCGCCCGTGGCCGGACGCCGAGTGCGTGACGCCGTTGAAGGTCCAGGTCCAGTTGAGGCGCACCGGTCCGTTGGGGTTATTGATAAATACAGCCTTCGCCTGAAACTGCTTTTTACCATCAGCCTGTTGCGCGAAGCCCCAGGGCTCGAGGTAGGTCCGGGATTCGCCCTGATGGAGGATCCGGACTTCGTCAATGGCGTGGAGCGGCGTGGCCAGGCCGCCCAGCCAGAGGGCGACGACCACCCAGAAGAGCTTGCGGCTGTCTGTGGGCTTTACATTGGTCGGGTTCATGGTTGTTTCTCCCCTTGTTGCATTCTGTTTTCGACCACCTCTTTGTTGACGACATGCTTCATGATGTCTTTGAGATTCGTTGGCGGCCATTTGTCCTTTCCCCGGTCCGGGTTCTGCAGTTCGGCGCGGAGCTTGCGGAGGCGCCCGCGGCTTTCGGGCGACAATTGTTCGCGGGCGTCGCCTTCGAGCATCGCGGTCGCAAGTTCGATGGCCTCCTGCTCCAAAGCCTTGCTGCCGGCTTCGCGGGCCGTGACAAGAAACATCTCCAGGGCGTACTCGTTCAAAACGCCGTCGATCCGACCCAGGGCAAGCCGGCGGAAGAGGTCGGCGGCCTTGTTGTATTCCCGGGTCTTGTACAGGTAGTAGGTGGCCAGGCAATCGGCGGCCTCGAAGCGAACGCCCTTGGTCGGACCGGTCCGCATCGCCTGCATGATTTCCGGAACGGCATCCTCCGGGTGGCCGGCGTGCAGCGAGAAGGGCCAGCGAATGCTCAGGGCCAGCTCGTAGTAGCCCGGACGGCCGGCAATCCCGGCACTGTTGGTGTCGACGCAGTGTTTTTCGGAATAGTGATACATCTGCATGGCGACCTGATAGAGCTCGTCATGTTCCTTTACGTAGGCCCGCAGTTCGGGATGACTCTCGATCGTCTGCACGAAGTAGATCGGCGCCTCGAACCCGTTGAAGAGAACCATGCCGTCAGGGCCGTCCGCGTCGAAACGCGCTGCTTCACTGAGGTAGCCCAACTTCTGGGTCAGGAGAAACATCGGCAGCGCTCGGAACGGTTCACGCCGGTCGATCAGCCGTTTGCCGGCACACAGCGCCGCGCCCGACGGAATGCCGACACCGCGGTAGTCGCGTTCTTCGACAAGATAGGCCAACACATCCGTCGTCGGATCGCTGTAAAACCCGGTCGCCCGCGTACACCAGAGCAGCTGCTCTTCCAGGCGTTCGATCGGCCAGCCGGCGAAACGTTTCTTCAGGGGCAGCTGTACGTCTTCCAGGTGGCGCCGGAGTTCGGCAAAATGGATTGCCAGTTGCTTGCGCCCCTTGTCGTCGAGTCCGGCCTGGAGGCCCTCCTCGAGTCGCTCGACCAACGGTAGGAAGCGCTGTCGGTGTTTCGCCGTCCGAACGCTGCCCAAGGCCGCACGCGCCGTTTTCGCGTCGCCGCGGATCACCGCCAGCTGCAGGGCCGGCAGCGGCTCGGCCGTTGCCGCCGCGGCCAGGATCGCCTGCAGCTCCCGCGGCACGCGGCCGCCGTTTGCCGCCGTCGGCCGGAACTCCAGGCCTGCCGCCAGCAGGCTCTCGAGCTCGTCAAAATCACGATGCAGCCAATAGGCGCCGGCCAGACAGTCCAGCGCCCGCGGCAGATCCTTCGCCGCCGCCAGCCGCAGCTGTGCTTGCGCCAGGGCCGCCGCCGTGAGCGCGTCCAGGGTGACCGCGACCGCCCGGGCCGTATTGATCATGCCCGCCGCCGGTTTCGGCTGCTCGAGCGCCGCCGGCAGCTCCTTGCTGAAGGCCGCCAGCAGATTTGGATACGAACGTTTCTTCGGGTGCCAATACTGATCCCTCAACGCCGGCGCCGACGGTTCCGGCTGCCGGTCTTGAGCGATGATCGGGATGATATGGTCGACCCGGTACCACCCCAGCCGAATCCGGTCGCTCAGCAGGTCGGCCAGCGCGGCCGGTTCCAGCGGCGGCGTGTACGCGAAGGGAAGCGGGCCGCGTTGATGATCCTGGAAACGGTACTTCACTTTCTCCGGCGCCACATACGGGATCTGCTTCGCCGCCGGCGACGGGCCTGCGGGCAACGGCGCAACCACCGGTTCTTCGCGGTGAATAAAACACACCGCGCCGCCCAGCACGGCAATCACGAACAGCAGCAGCATGCCCCAGCGGCGCCGGGACCCGGTTGTCGGACGTGCCGGCCTTGTGTGTTTGCGTTCACTGGTACCCATAATCCGACCGGAAGGCGTGCCACCCAAACCCGGGAAAGCCTACCTCTGCCACTCCCTATTTGTTGTGATTCGTCCCTTGATCCCGCCGGGCACCCACGCCCATCCGGTCAAGTCACTAGATCAATCTCAGCTAGCACATTAGATGAACACAGATTGGGTGTCAAGGTTGATCTGGAAAGAATTACGGGCAACTGAAGACCATGGGAGTGGTGCGCGAGTCGCAGTCCCCAAAAGGCACCGCGTCGGGTCCACCCGGATTTGTGTGTGTTTCTGTGTGAAGGACAAGATGAAGAACTCCTGAGTCATTTAATTACTTCCTTAGGGGCTGTAGAGAAATAAAGTTTACAGTTGGCTTGAGTTATCTCGGATAAGGCTAAGGCGTGACTGACGAAGATAATGAATTATCTGAGGGGGGGAAAACGCAGGCATTGTTCGAGAGAACCAAGAGCCTCCGGCGGTCAACTGTAAAGGTTATTTTGATGCAACCCCTTATCACTGGAATTGCCTTGCCGATAGCCGTTCAGGCACTCAGCAACGCATCAACAGCGAGTTGTTCAAGGAGGACCTCAGGACCGCTTCGTTGCAGTCAAGCTTTGGGGTTTTGTCCTCGGAAAGAAGATTCGACACTTTCTTCAAAGCTGACTTCGGCATCGACGCTTGCCGCTCACCGGCGGGGCGCGCCGTCCTGCCACTTGCGGGTGCGAATCCGTTTACCGGACTGGTCGTACCGTTCCTCGATGCCGTGCAGGACGTCCTGCCGGAAAGGCCGTTTCTGCTTGACCTCGCCGTTTTCCCAGTAGTCGACGACGACGCCGTTGATCAGGCCCTTCTCATACGGGACACGCCGTTTGATGCGCCGGGGAAAGTAGAGAGTGCAGCGGCCGTCCGGAACGCCCTTGCGGTATTCGACGGTCTGGACGACGTTGCCGTCGGCATCGCGCCATTCCGCTCGGCTGCCATCCTCGTTGAAACTGCGGCTGATGCCTTCAGGCTCCTTGCCGGCAGCGAACGGAATCAGGCCCAGGTCCAGCTTGCCTTTGTACCGGGTCTTCTTGATAATGCGCCCCGGCCAGTTGTAATCGATGACGACGCCTTCGACCTTGCCGTCGCGCACGGGGATGACGCGGCGCGGCCGGCAGGCGTAGTAGTCGACGGCGATGCCGTGCGGCAGACCGTTTTTGCAGGGCGTGGTCCGCACCAGTCGGCCGTGCTCGTTGTAGCGCCGGGAGACGCCGACGGCCCGGCCGTTCTCATATGTTGTCTGGGCCAGCAGTTCTCCGTTCGGGTGGTACACCCGGCGGACACCGCGGATGACGCCGTCCACCCAGGGCACGACCTTCTGCAGATAGTTAAACGAACGGCCGCGCTGGTTGCGGGCATGCGAGAAGAACTTCTCCGGACCGTGCCGGACACCCCGCTTCCAGGTGATGCTGTGCTCGAGAATGTAACCCAGACGGTACAGCGTCTGGACACCGTCCTTGCGGCCCTTGGCATCAACGGGAGTGATGTGCTGGACGGAGTCGACGACGTAGCCTTTCCCGGGGACGACAGTACGACGGGTGGCGATCTCCAGACGGTGGTCGGCGGGCAGGTCCTTGTACTGTTTCATGAAGCGTTGGTACGGCAGCGGCACCGGCGCACGCGGATCGATCGTGACGACGCGCAACTCCGTCTGTCGGCGCCCGGGCAGTTTGTTCCCCAGCCAACCGCGATGCTCGGTGGGGTTCCAGGTGAAATGCGTATGCAGCAATTCGACGTTGCCCGGGCCGACAACGTCGAGGTCATAGCGGTACTCGTCTTCGACTTCGGGGTCGATGGCCGGATCACAATTGACGGCGACGGTGACGGGCAGCCGCTCGCCGGGCGGCAGGGGGACCTTGCGCGCGGCCTTGCCGATGATGTCGTTGCCGCGATGGATCTTCAGGTTGACGGTCACCTCCTGCGCCTGGTCGGCGGGGTTGACCAGTTGCAGCCGGGCCAGCGGCCGGCCGGCGTAGAGCGCCTGCTGGAGGGGCTGAAGCTGCACGACGGGGAGTTTTTCGGCCAGTGTAAAAACCGGCGTCCGCCCCTGCCGACCGAAATTGCCGCGGTGGGCATAGGGCAGCGGCGCGCTGATGTTGGTGCCGATGCGGAAGTTGCGCACCGGCAGCAGGCGCCACTGCCTGCCGGGCTGCGCCCGGCCGAGCGCGGTAAATGGAATGAAGGCTTCGTAGGCGAGGGCCTTGTCGGTCAACGACGCGGCGGCGCGGACGCCGGCATCGCCGGTTTCCGACTTGCCGTTGACACGGCGGTCCACGGCCCAGGTGCCGGCGGGATTGACCACCAGTCGCAATGACGAACGACGGCCGGCGTCGTAGACCAGCAATTCAAAGGAATCGTCGCGAACGAGGTTGCTGATCTTGCCGTCTTTCGTCTGCGCCTTCGGCGTTTCGCCCTGCATTCGAATCGTATGCGACGCGATGTGGAACCCGTTGTCGGTCCAGCCGAATCGCCACTCGACATTCCGCGGAAAGAGGTTCAGCGTTTTCTCGTAGAGCACGCCGTTGTAGACCAGGGCGTCCTGCCATTCGTCCGATTTGATCGTGCCGTCAACCGTCGGCGCCGCGGCCAGTCGCGGGATGACACCGCGGGTGTCGGCCTTGCGCACGTTGCGCTCCGCGATCGTCGGCTCGGCGCCGGCGACCCATGCGAGACTGCTCAGGCAGCTGAGACAAACAATCAGCGCGGCTTTCATCGGCGGCGTCTCCGTCCCGGCAGGCTGTAGGTCCAGAGTAATCGGAAGTCGCGGGCGGGGACATGCAGCGGCCCGTAGATCTCCGCCGTCTGCCCCTTGTTCGACGCGGCGCGGACGAGCCCGCGCATCTCGAGGTCAAGCAGGCCGGTTGCACTGTAGGCCGGCCGGCTGAGCACGGCCTTGACGCCCCAGTCGCTGTCTTGCGGCACCTTGCCGTAATCCAGTTTGCGCATGATCTCCTTACCGTGCGGCCGTCGCTGTCCGTGGCCGAAGATGCGCTCGGCGTCGAGCACGGAGAGCCGCAGGCGCACGGGCTTGTCGCGTTCGTTAACGACGACGAAGAGAACTTGCACCCCGGTCTTCTTGTCTTTCGCAAAAGGCCGGCGGTAGACCGAAACCCAAGTACCGGCGGCCGGGTTTTCCCTGGTCAGATTGAAGGCGCTGGTCGGGTCGTAGCGATCGCCGTAGCGCACCAGATCACTGCCGCGCCAGTAGGGGATGAACTCGGTCTTGCCGTCGTCACTGAAAAAGCCGAACTCGCGCAGCGCTTTGGTCACGCGCAGGAATTCCGCCGGCTGGCCGAGGCCGCGAAGGTCGATGCCGATGTCATGCAGCAGCGCCCGTCCCAGCATTTGCCGGTCCAGGCCCACTTCGTACCGGCCGCGGAGTTCGCGCACGTTCGGCCGCAGCCGCACGACCAATCCGGTGGGCCCGCCGGCGAGCACCTGATAGAGCGTCATTGGATAGAGCGCAACGGCATCCTTTTCACGCGACAGCATGGCGGCGCCGGCGTTCCCGCGCAGTTCGGCGTGCGTCGCATTTGACGCGCGGGCCAGGTACCCCGGGAAATCCCGGCGACCATCGGCCGCGGCACTTGCCGGAGACCGCAGCAGCATCGGCCCCGCTGTCCGGCCGGGCAGTGCTTTGAGGGTTGCGGGCCACTTCAGCCAGGCCTGCAGCCGCGCTCCGTCCGGCCGCGGACGGAACGGGTGTAGGCGCAGAGCCAGGCTTGCCTTGCCGCCGTTGCCGCAGCACAATGTGCTGCGCCATGCCACACGCGCCAGTTTGTCGCGCGTAATCACGATGCGGCTGGCGTCGTCGGCCAACTCGGGCAGCCTGATGCCGAGCCAGGTAAAACCGGCGTCGGCGCTGCCGACGTAGAGCTGGCGGATGTCCGGGGCCTGTTCGGCGCTGTCCCAGACCACCCCCTCGTCTCGCGGCAGGTAGGGATTCAGCTCCCGGCGCGGCACCGCGCCCACCGGCTTGTCCGGCAGGTTGCCACAGGCAAGATCGACGGGGCCGCGAGGTTCGAGCAGCAGGCACAGGCGATCCTCGCCGGCGCCGCCGGCAGCGTTGACGTCGATCTGCAGCTCGCCGGCAGCGCGATATCTGCAAACCAGGTCGACCGCATAGGGGCCGATCTGCAATTTGGCCCGAGCCGTAACAACACCTTTGTCCACGGTTGCCTTGGCGGCTGTCACCACCTTGCCGTCAACCCATTTGCCTTTGACGAATGCCTGCAGCCGCAGCGGCGTGCGGAGCCGCGGCCCGCGCCCGAGCCACTGCAGCAGCATGGCGCCGGGCTTGCCTTTGGTCTCGCGCAGTTCCAGCGGCAACTCCGTTCGGCTCGCCCGTAATGTGATCTGTTCGGGCAAGCCGTTCTTGCCGAACTCGATGGTCTGGATCCCGGCAACGGCTTTGCTGCCGTCCAGTCGCAGCTTTGCCGCTGCGGTCTGCGCCGCGCTCCGGCAGACCGGCGCGAACACCGCAACGAGCAGCAGCAGGACCTTCCTGCTGTGGTTGATGACTTCGATGGCGATTGCCTGGTCCCGGTTGGAGTTCGCCGCGTTCACTGTGGAACTGTCCGGGTATGTCATTCCCGACCTCCTTTCGCCGCCGGCAGCCAATAGCCCCAGAGCAAGCGAAACTCGTGCGACGGAATGTAGACCGGCCCGTAGGATTCGGCGTCGCCTGGACGACGTTCGACAAACCGCCCGGTCTCGAGATCGAGCAGGACTGTGCGGCCGCCGTCGTCGGCCGCACTCAGCCATTGCTCGAGTATGGCGGCTTGTTCCTTGTTGGCGGGAGTGTTCCTGGTCACGGCTTCGGCGAGCTGCAGTTGGTTGCGGCCGCCCCGGCCGAAGAACGGGGTGTTGTCGAGCAGATGCAGGTCGGCGCGGACGGCTTCGTCGGCTTCGTTCATGACGGCAAAGATCACCTGATAGCCGTTGCGGCCGTTGCGTTCGCAGGGGCGCCGCCAGGCGCTGACGTAGGCGTAGTTGTCGGCCGGCCGGGTCATGACGGTGAACTTCTGGTTGCCGTAGTCTTTGCCGTAGCGCAGGCGGCCGGTCAGCCGCCAGTACGGCAGGAACTCGACGCGGTCCTCGTCGAAGAAGCCGAAGTCGATCAACCGGTTCAGCAGGCGCAGACCCTGCTCGGGTTGGTTCATGGACCCGTGCGGACCGTCGAGACCGACACCGATGTCATGGGTCAGGGCGCGGCCGAGGTATTGCCGGTCAAAGCGCGTATCGTCGCCGGAGTAGGGCCGCGTGCTGTTCCCGCCGTAACCGGGGACGACGCGGGCGATTGTGCCGGTCCATTTCTGACAGAAGAACCGAAATTGATCCTTCGGATAGGCCACGACACTGTCGACCTCGACACTCGGATGATGCGAACCGGCCATCTCGACGAGCTGGATGTCCCAGGCGAAGGACTCGAAGGCGCTGGCGGCGTCGTTGGCCCAGAAATAATTCCGCAGCGGGACATTGCTCGCCCTGGCAACGCGCGCCAGTCGCTTTTGCAGGGTCCGCATGTAGGTATCGAGAAAACCGCGGTGCCAGGGCAATTCGCCGGGCTTGACCGACGCCGGATCGCGCCTGTAAGCGTCGCCGGCAGCGAGGTTGTCGGACCAGTTGGCCTCGGAAAACATGGGCCAGGTTTCATCCCACCAGAACCCGCGCTTGCGGGCCGTCCGCACATGCCGCGCCAGCCAGTACAGGGCGCGGTCCAGGTAGTGGCCGTCGATCATGTTGTGAACACTCACGTTGCGGCAGAGGCCGTAGCGTACCCATGGGCCGCCGGTGTCGCCCGGCTCGGCGACACAGGTCTCCCAGGAGGTCCCGCGTTGGCGGCCGGTGGCGAACCACGCCTGGTTTTTCAGGAAATCCTCCCAGCCGCTGTAGGGTACAGCGTTGCGGTCATGGTGGCGACGCTGTTTGTTGATTCGTTTGACGTAGTCTTCGGGTACGGGGATGTGCATCATGTATTGGGCCGCCCAGGTCCGTCCGCGGGCGAGCCAGGCATAGCGCCGCCAGTCCGGCGGCCGCGGTTTGGACGGATGCGTCAGCACGGTAAAGGCGATCTCATGCCGGTCACGGAGTTCGGTGCGGTGGTTGACAAACAGCACGCGCCAGCGGACGCGGCCGGCATCGTCGCGTTCAAGCGTCATGCCTGAGCCGTCACGATCGAGATGCCAGCCTTTTTCCGTGCGGCAGATCCAGGAAAAGCCGCGTTCGTTGCTGCCGAACCGCAGCCACGGCACGAAATGCGAATAGTACAACTCGGGATTGCTGTCGGCCGAGTCCCAGACCACGCCGGTCTTGCCCTGCCCCGGCGTCATATCCATGGGCCCGTCGTAATCAGCGACCATCTCGAACCGATCAATTGTGACGGGCTCGTCGGCGCCGTATTTCAAGCGTACGTGCATGGCGCCGTCACAATCGTATTGCGTCGTCAACTCGACCGCGAGCTTGCCGGCGCGCAGCCGTGACTGGTATTCCAGCTCGCTCTTCCACCGACGCGTAAGTTTCGCCGGCTCCACCACGTCCAGCGGCATGCGTTTGCCGTCGATGACCACTTCAAGTCGATAGTCCCGACGCAATTGCGGGCCGCGCCCGAGCGGCACCAGGCGGGCGGCGGCGACCGCCTCCGGCTTGGCGCGCCATTCCAGCGGCAGTTCCCGGGGGTCTGGCTTAATGTAGACCTGCGCCGGCAACCCGGCGGCAGTCAAGGTGAAGCGGTGCTTCAAGGTTTCGAAGCGGTGCACACCGTTGCGTTCGCTGGGCTGCATCGCGGTAAACGGCTCCCAGACGACGTCGTCCAGCCCCTCGTCGGTGAACATCCACGGTTGGGTCTGCTTGATGAACTCGGCACTGTCCTCGCCGACAATGCGTTTGTTCTTATTGAACAACAGGACCGTGGCGGTATAGCTCCGGCCTTCCTGCAGTGTCGGCAGCTTTTTGACAAGGCAGGCGAAGGGGCCGACGAAGTCGGCGCGCGCCGTGGCGATTTCGCGCTCGCGGCCTTCGCTCTCACTGATCACCAGCTTGGCTTCGACAGCGGTTCGGGCTTGCGGGCTGGCGCCGGAGATGCCGGTGTCGACCACGCCGGCCACGGTGTTGTTGTGGTAGCTGTAATTGAAACGGTAATCAAAGTCCTTCCGCGGCGGCCGGTGTTTGCCGATGCAGTCCACATGGATCTCGCGGAACATGGGTTTGTCCTGCGAATGGAACGGAATGAGTTTGGTCCGGAAGATCGGCTTGGCCGGCCGGCCGGCGGCGCGGACGTCGAACCACAGGGCATTGCCGTTGACAGTGATGCCCGGCAGCGGCTTGCGCAAACGGAGTTTTACGCGTTGGCCGGGTCGCAACTCCAACTGGCCGTTCTTCAGTTTACGGTCCGTATAGCTCGAGTAGACATTGCCCTCGGCCGATTCGACAAAGAAACCGAAGCGCACTGTATGGCTCTGGCTGTCGTGGTTCTTCAACGTCACCTGGACGTCGACAATATCCTCCAGGATCGGGCCGAGCTCGTTGACCTGGACGCTGACCGCCCTGGAGTCGAAGATGAGCTTGCTGGCGGTATCGCTGAAGGTGTTCTTGAAACTCTGGTAGCCGAGCCGGCCCGACGGCGTGCGAAACATGCCGGCCCATTCGCCGGCGCAGCGGTATAGCGAGAAGATCCATTGCGTCCCGTCCGGCGGCGGGAGCTGCACGAGGTCGCGGCCCCGCTTGTCCTTCGCCGCATACGGCCCGAATTTCACCGAAGCCAGGGGCACGGCCAGTTCCTGCACCCAGCGTTCCTTGGTTACGCCTTCTTTGGTGACTGCCTTCGACTGCCACTCGCGGCCGACGTTCGGGCCGACATCGCCGATCATGCTGATCGGGTTGATCCAGAAAAAATAGCCGCCCATCCGACGGCTCTTGACATTATCGTGGTAGGGGCGCAGGCCGAAGCCGCAGTAGTCGTCGCGGTAGATGCCGTAGAGCGGGTGCTCGATGATATCGGGGAAGCGCCCCCGCGAACGCAGCCAACTGCCGCGCGGATACACCGGCGAGGTGAATGCCAGGTACAGGTTGTCCTTGTCGTAGCAGGCGTACACCTGCAGTTGCGTCTCGTGCGGCGCCATGAAATAGAACTGCCCGGAGATGGCATACCAGAAGGCCGTCAGCGCCGAGCTGTTTTCCCATTCGTCTTCGCCCATCCGACCATCGATCACAGGCGGTTTCGGCGTCTTTGGAATGCGGAACTCGGATACCACAACCTGTGATACGGGGCCCGACGAAGTCGGCGTATCCACCTCCTGCCCCGCAGCCGACAGAATCACGGCGATAAGCAGGAACGCCACGGCGGATCGCAGGGAGAACTTCATGGTCTCTCCAAAACATGAATGCCGTCGAGCACGCCGCCGGCCCACAGAGTGCCCTTGTACTCGGCCATCCCGGTCATCGGCAGGCGGTTGTCCAACGAGCGCCGCCAGACACCGTTCTCGCGGCAGCGCAGCCCGCCCTTGGCTTGCGTGCTCACCCACAAGCGGCCCTTGCTGTCGGCAAACAGCAGACTGACGGCGCCTTCATCGGCGAAGTGCTTTGTCCATGTCTTGCCGTCGTATTGGTAGAGGCCGCCGGAGGAGGTCCCGGCCCAGATGTGGCCGACGCTGTCTTCGGCCAGCGTCAACACCGCCGACGTCTCCTTCTCGATATGCATGATCCATTTGCCGGCCTGGTTCAGCACCGCCACACCGCGGCCCAGGAGCCCGCACCACAGACGCCCGCGCGAATCGAGCCGGAGCGACCGCACGTTCATTCCGGCCAGATGGTGCTTCGCTTCTGCAACGCCCTGTTTCGGGTCGACTTCAAAGACGCCGTCGCCGTCGACCACGACCCAGAGCCGCCCGTCACGCGTGGAATGACAGTCGACGACGGATTGCGCGGCAAAAGGTTTGACGGGTTTCCAGGCGCCGGTGGCGTTCTCATAGAGTGTGCTGCGCCCCGTGCGGTCGTTTTTCGCCAACGCCCACAGCGTCCCTTTCGCATAACGTACGACCGGCGCCACCGTCCGTCCTTTGAGCTTGGCGTCGCCGAGACGGAGCTTCTGCAGTTTGTACAGCCCGCCGGCGGCGCCCACAAGCAGAGAATCCGCCCCGGCCTGCACCACGGTACAAACGCGCAAGTCCGCTTTGGCAGCCTTGTCGACCGTCTCCCAGGCGCCCGTCTGCGCATTGCGCCGTTTTTCCTGCACGACCTGCGTCACCACCGCGAAGGTCTTGTCGCGATACCGCGTCAACCCCGACAGCGTCCCGATCCAGAGATCATCGCCGAGAACCTGCAGGAACTGGATTTCGTTGGACGCGAGTGCCGGTGCGGTTTTTGTGGTGATCACCCGCCAGGAATCGCCGGCAGCGGCGGTCAACGCCGCCAGGGCGATGGACGTTGCCAGCAGAACATCTACAGATCTCGAGCTCATTTGCCCTCCTCGCGGTTGCGGCGCATGCCGCGGCACAAATCGGATACGGCCTTTACTATACCCGTGGCGGCTGGCGATCACTCAGCGGCTGCGGTTTTTCGCGGCGGCAGGCCTGTGCTTTTCATACCACGCGGCCGTGGCCTTTTCGAGTTTCTCCTTGGGGACCTGCTTCGAATGACAGATGATTTCGTCGATCAGGATGGCGGGGCGCTGGCCGTGATAGACCTTGTACTTCTGGGGAATGCCGATTTCCAGATGTGTCGGCTCCACGTGATTCATCACCCTGGTATCACGCTTCAGCATTGCCCGCCATTGCAGGACGCCGAAGCGGACACCGCGAAAGGCGCCGACCGGATCGCCTGCCTTCGCGTTGCCCCAGCCGTCCTCCTTGAGCACGTCCTCCGGCGACCAGGACCAGACGAAATGACTCCAGGTCCCCGGCTGCAGCCAACCCTTGCCACCGAACATCGAGGCCCGCGGCAGCATGGCCTCCATGAAAACCACGCTCTTACCGTTGCGCTTGTCGCGGCCGTAGAAGCGCACGACGCTGTTGTACTTGCCGTTCCATGACATGCGTTCGCCGAAGACACTGTTGTTGTCCCAGTTCACCGGCTGCAGCCAGAGTTCCAGCGTACCTTCGTGCGGCGACATGCCCGTGATCGGCGCCTGCGGCAAGCCCAGCGCCGGGTCCACCAGGATCCCCTTGCCGAACGGCGTCTGCCGTTGGACCCTGGCGAAATCGACGTCCCAGGTCAAGGCGGGGGCCTTCGCCCGGGACACCGTCAACTTCCGAGTCTCGAAACCAAGGTGGAAGACGCGGCTGTCCTGCGCGAACAGCGGCGGTCCCGGCGGGATCGGACGGGTATGCTTGACCGCGTCGAACGACGGCCAGTCCTCGCGAACGCAATACCGCCGGCACATGGTGACGCGCACGTCATCCATCAACCCGGAGTATGCCTGTTTGCCGCCTGGATCGGCGCCGATACAGAAGACGTCACCCGCGCGGGCGAGCGGCGGGAAGACGTACCGTTTGCTCTTCGGCTGGTGCCGGGCCGCAATCCGGCCGTTGACGCCGAGTCGCAGTTCGGTGTGTTTATGATGCCCGCTGTTGCGATAGACATAGCAGGAAATATGGCTCCACTCGCCGATCGCAATCGGGGCTTTGGCGGCGATGCGCATGCGCGTTTCCGCGCGGCCGTCGGCATACCAGCTCGCCTGCACCCGGCCGTCCGGCAGCAGGTGCAATTGCGCGCCGTCGCGGGTACCCAACAGCCAGACGGGCTGCTTCGGTCTGGCGGCCGGCTTGAACCAGCCGTCGATCGTGTCGCGACCACCCTTCTTGCCGATCCGGATGCGGATGCCGCCTTGGCCGGCGAATTCCAGGCCCGCGCCGAAACGGCCGTCGGCGACTCGCCGCACGCCCTGCGGCAGGTTGACCACGCCCAGGTTCGGGCTGTAGTCGAAGAGCTTGCCGGCCGGCGCTTCCTGGTCGCGCTGCCGACCGTGGCGCTGCTTCTGCTGCACCTCGCGCTTTGTCTCGATGTCGTCGACAAACCCGCCGAGGGCGCCGCCCGGTTCGACGTCGTCAAGGAGGTCCTCGGCAGTGTCAGCGATCAGGTCATCCTTCTTTTCGGGTTTGTTCTTGGCGGCCCTGGCATTCCCGGGCCGGGTCCAGGGATGTTCCTGCGGGCGGCCGCCGTGCAGTAACAGCGCGGTCTGTTGATCCGCCCGCGCTTCACGCCACCAGACGTCGTAGTAGGAAAAGCCCTCCGGGTTCCGATAGTGATCTTCCGGCCCGGCTTGAACGAAGATCGGCAGCCACAGGAAAAGCAGGCAAGCCGCCAACAGATGGTGTAGTGTCTTGATCATTCCACGTCTTCCGGTTTTACTCTGATACAATAAAGCGCCTTCCCCGGACAAAGGCAGGCGCGCCTGCCGGCGACGGCCGGGAGGCTATGGATGCGTCCGGCAATTGTGTTGCCGACGGCCCCGCCGTCGGCGCGCATACTCATTAAATGACAGACAGCGTCGAGCGGCAAAAGTTCCATGCCGGCGGCAACCGGCAACGACAGCCTACTCACGCCGGTCATTGCCGACAGGGGTGATATCGCTGGTTTCGGTCAACCACCGGAGCAGGCGCCGTTCCAGACGCATCAGGACCTCCTTCAGTTCGGGATCGGACGCGGCATCGCCGATGCGGTTGTGGAGTTCCATGGGATCGTTTTCGAGGTCGTACAGTTCGTCGGCTTCATAGACACGACGGATGTATTTGTGCGTCGGGGTACGGAGCATGAAAGACCGGCCGATGTGTTCGATCGCCTCTTCCTGGACGGATTGCTTTCCCCAATACAGTCCCTTCGGGTTCGGCGCCTTGCCGCCGCTTTCCGCCCGGGCGAAGCCGACTTCCGCATCTAACTGACCGCCTTCGCAGAAGACAACGTCACGATGTTCGTCGCGGTCCCCGGTAATGACCGGCGTCAGGTCTTTGCCGAAATGCGCCTGGGGCAGGGAAATACCGGTCCAGGCTTCAACGGTGGCCGGGAAGTCGATGAGTTCGACCAAGCTGTCGCGGACACCGGGTCGGACGCCCACAGCCTTGGGCGGTTTGACGACCAGCGGGACGTTGACCAGGCAGTCGTCGTAACAGATCTGGTGTTTCTCGACCAGATCGTAGTCGCCGGTCCAGTCGCCGTGGTCGGCGAACATGAACATGGCTGTATCGTCGTAGACCCCGGCTTCCTGCAGGGCATCGAGGACGAGACCGACCTGGTGGTCGACCCGGGCGCACTGGGCGTAGTAGACGCGGCGCAGTTCGTCCCAGCGTTCTTCGGGCCATTCGCCGATGCCGACGCGCTCGCGGTACGCCTGCATGAACGCGGGCTTCGGCCCCTGCCACGCCTGCGGCCCGGGCCGCCGCGGCGGCAGGTTTTCCGGTTCGATCAAGTCGTAGTACCTCTGTTCGACGCAGTACGGCGGGTGCGGATAGGCGATCGCGATGAACACGCACCAGGGATGTTCCCACTTGTAGTTCTTGATAAAGTGAACGGCGCCTTCGACGGTCGCCCAGTCGCAGTCGCGGTAGTACTCGCGGCCGACCGACGGCTCGAGGATGCCGCGGTAGAAGCTGTAGAAATCGGCGGGGTCGTCGAAATCTTCGATGGGCCGATGGGGGCCGTAGAGCGGATCGGGCGGTTCGATGGTCGGGTCGCGCACCCAGGCGTAGTGCGAGCTGTAACGCACATCGCAGTAGTCTTCGAATCCGTCCTGGGCCGGCACCAGGTCGTTCTTGCCGCCCCACCAGACGAAGTAGCCGTCGTCTTTGAGCGCCTTCAACAGGTTATTGTCGTGCGGCGGCCGGAGCATGTGTCCCATGCTTTTGTGGCCGCGAACATGCGGGTACCAGCCGCTCATGAATGAACAGCGGCTCGGCGTGCAGACCGGGTTCTGGCAGAAGGCGTTGCGGAAACTGACGCCGTCGGTCGCCGCCAGACGATCCAGATTCGGCGTGACCGCCGCCGGATTGCCGTGGCACCCCAAGACATCGCCGCGCCATTGGTCGGGATTGAAGATGATCAGGTTCGGGCGTTTGGGGGTATCGGACATGCAGGGCACTCCTGTGTTTTTCAGTTGGACTGGATGGAAAGGGATTTCAACGTGTGCCGACAGCTTGACGACGGCAGTCCCGGTGCGATCGCCGTGACGGTGATCGGCCCGGGGGTGTGGCCGGCGCGCAGGACGGCGAGGCAACGGCCGCGGTAGGCGTGCCAGCGATTGCTCGAATAGGGTTCATGGCAGAGGAGGTCGCCGTTGTCCAGGCCGATCAACCGCGCCGCGCCCTGGACCTCGACGCTGATTGGCGGGTCGGCATGCGGGACGCGGACGCCGTTTTCGTCGACCACCGTTATGGTGATGTGCGCCAGGTCCTGGCCGTCGGCCCGAAGTTCATCGCGATCGACCGACAATTCCAAACGGGCCGGTTCGCTTGCGGTCTGCAATTCATGGCGCGCCGTTTCATTGCCGTCGGCGTCGCGGCTGATCGCAGTCAGGACTCCCTTGGAGTAGGGCACGTGAAACACGGCGATTCGGTTGTTACAGGCGGCCATGTCCCGCGTGCCCTGGGGGCCGCCGTTGAGCAGCAGTTCGACCGTGTGTCCGTTAGAGAAAACCCATACCTCCACCATTTCGCATTCACGGGCCGGCAGGTTCCAATGATCCTGCAACGGCGGGAAGCTCCAGTCGGGCGGCTCCCAAGAGTCGTTTTCGCGGAAGTGCACCATGGCGCGGACGATTGGATCCGGCCGCCAGGCCGCGGCGTGCCACCAGCCCCGCGGTTTGATGAATCCTGCGATGTCGATCGGCGCGCCTTTCCAGCCGCGGTTCGGCCAGCCCTGACTCGCTTCACCCAGGTACTCGATGCCCGTCCACAGAAACTGGCCGGCGACGAACGGGCAGCGGTCGACCTCGAACCACGGGTTCGCCGCGTGGAACGCCCAGGAGCCGTTGTCGCGATGTTGGTAGAAATGGAATGCCTCGGTCGCGATGAAGACGCGATCCGGCATCGTTTCGTGGTAGATGTCGTACCACTGGTCCTGGTAGTTCAAGCCGACAATATCAACGGTGTCGGCTACCTGCTTCACGATCGCAGCTTTGGTCTCGGGCGGCGATGCCCACAGCTCGGCGTCATTCTCGTGCGGCCGCAAGGCCACCAGCGTCGGCCGGGTCGGGTCCAGTTCTCTGACGTAGTCTGCCAGCATTTGGCTCGTTTCCAGCATGCGCGGCGATCCCTGTTCTTCCACTTCGTTGCCGATGCTCCAGACGATCACGCACGGGTGGTTGCGGTCCCGGCAGACGAGCGCCTCGATGTCGCGTTGCCACCAATCCTCGAAATACTCGCCGCTGCACCCCTCCCACCATTTGTCGAAGGCCTCGTCGATCACCAGTATGCCGAGGCGATCACAGAGGTCGAGGAAACCGGCTGCCGGGATGTTGTGACTTGTGCGCACGGCGTCGCAACCGATCTCCTTCAGTTGGCGTAGCCGGCGTTCCCAGCCGGCGGCGAAGAAGGCCGACCCCAGACAGCCCAGGTCGTGATGCAGGCAGACCCCCTTCATTGTGCGGGCTGTGCCGTTGAGCCGGAAGCCGTGCTCGGCATCGAATGAGAACGAGCGCAGGCCGAATGATTCGACAACCTGGTCCGCCGGCGTTCCGTCTACCGTCAGCTGCAGTTGCAGCGCGTACAGCGTCGGCGATTCCGGCGACCACAACTGCGGGGCCGCAATGCCGACCGCCAGGACGACGGTCTCCTCGCCGCCCGCGGGGATCTCGACATCGTCTTCGATGGTCGCCGCCGATTCGCCGGCAGCATCGAGAACCGCCCCGTAGAGGCGGGCCCCGACCCGCTGCTGACGCGAATTCTGTACCGTCACCCGGACCTCCACCCGGGCCTCATTGTCGCTCACCCGCGGCGTCGTGATCCAGATGCCCCACGGGGCAATCGCGACGTCGCCGGTCTCGATCAGCCAGACCCGTCGATACAAGCCGGCGCCGCAATACCAGCGATCGGCGTCGTCGCCGGTATTATCGCAGCGCACCGCCAGCAGTTGGTCGTCGCCCGGCTGCAGGTGCTCGGTGATGTCGTGAATTCGGGTTGCATAACCGGACGGCCGAACGCCGAGCGACCGGCCGTTGATCCAGACCTCGGCGTGGCGATAGGCGCCGTCCAGTTGCAGGCGCCAGCGCCGGCCGGCAACCGGACGGAGCGCAATTCGACGCCGGTACCAGCCGACGTGCGCGCGACGGCGAAAGCCCTGCGCCCGGCCTTGTTCCATCTCGGGATCCGTCGGACAGCCGATGGCCCAATCGTGAGGGAGCCGAACATCCTCCCAATCCCGATCATCAAGTTCCGGGTCAAGGGCTCGTTCATTATCGCCCAGGTAAAAGCGCCAGCCGGCATCCAAGGGCGTTTCGCGGCGGGCGTGTTCTTCGGTTGCGGCAGTGGTGGTCATTGGCATCCCTTGCGTCATCAATGCGGTTGCTGTAGTTGGACAACGTATACGTCGGAGCGGCCGGCAGCCGCTTTGTTGTAGGACAGCCAGCGGCCGTCGGGTGACATGTGGCAGTGCGGGTCCCGGGCCTGTCCGACGACCGCGCCCCAATCGTTGGCGTGCCGCGCCAGGACCTCGATCCGCGGGCAGCCGTGGCAGTCGCAGTCCTCGTAATGCAGCGCACAAACCAGGTCGCTCGACACCAACGCATCCGTCACGATTGCCTCGGCCTGCGTATGCGGGCTGACGTGGCCGTAGAAATACTCGGGCAGGTTCATCTCCCAGATGCTCGCGCCGGTCAGATCCGAGACGCCGACGAACATCTCGCCGAGGCGGCCGCCCGGGCGTACCGGTTGCTCGTGACCTTCATACGCCGGGCCGTGGTAGTAGATGCGGGTGCCGTCGCGATTCCAGTTGCAGTGGCTCTGGAACTGGTGGCGGTTGCGCGGCCGCAGCGGCGTCAACCCGCCCGTGGAAATCCGCAGCAGATGACCCCGGGGCGATTCGCAGTTGTCGCCGTAATAGGTAAAGGTCGGCGGCAGGTCGCGGTCGACCAGCAGCAGGTCCTCATCGCTCGGGCACGGCAACAGATGGTTGCCGCCGACATCGTCGTCGTAAACCAGACGCGTCGTACCGCTGTCGAAGTCGATTTCGAGAATGCGGCAGGGACAGGTGCCGAACTCCGCCAGGACGGCTTCCTGATAACTGCGCGACGGCCGTTCAGTGCCGTCGCGCAGATCCGGGTGCCGCGGGCGCAACGCGACGTAGACCTTGCTGCCGGAGGCGTTGCCGGCCGGACCGGTCAGCCGCCAGCCGGCGTCCACGTTGCTGAGCAATGTCCGTTGTTCACCGGTTTCCAGGTGCACGGCCAGGACCTGCCCGGGTCCGGATGCCAAGGCCCAGTTCGTCGCCGGAACCAGGCTGATCCTGGTGCAGAAGAAGCCGCCCGGGCCCAGCGGTCCGGGCGCCCACGGCTCGCCGCCGCTGCCGCGCGTGTAGTCGCCGTAACCGTCAACGGCCAGGAGGACCTTCAGTTCGCCGGTCTCCACCTCGGCCCGGACCAACGCCGAGCGGCCGGCGCGACAGGTGACGAACAGCAGATAGCGGCTGTCGGCCGAGAACGCGGTATTGCCGTGATAGGTGGGGGTGTTGTTGCGCAGCCCTTCACACGTCAGCCGCCACCCGGGGCGGCCGGTGGCGCTGTCGCGCATCGCAACGGCTTCGGTCCAAGTTCGGTTGTCGTGCACGTCGACTCTCCGTCGTTCTTCCGTGTCGTATCGGCTGAAAGCCGTGGCGCCGCCGACACGCACGATTCTGCAACTCATCATTAAATGACACGCTTGCGCGTCGATGGCAAGCACGCCCGGCAATGTGCGAGACTCCCCAGAGCCGGCAATCCGGAGCCCCCGCCGCGATTCGGTTTCAGCAGGCGCCGGCCGTCCGGGCCGTCGACCTGTTGGCCAATCGCCGGGGCTGTCCCGGCTTCGAAGTCGACGCTGCAGTTGCCGCGGCGGTGGATATGTTGACGAAAACGCCCGCTGCCGTCGGCGACAGCTGCACGTCGGTCGCCGGGGCCGTCGACCCGGGCTTCGCCGGCGGGCACGTCCCACAGCAGGTCGGCCAGCCGTTTACGCGGGGTGCTGATGTTTGTGGCCATGATTGGTTGAGGATGTCGAGCAGGTGTTTGTGAAAGGCGGCTTTCACGCGGTCCTGATCGCGTCGATACCTGTTTCATCCGGGGCGCTGCGTACAACGCGGCGTCTCGCCGAACTGCTGCCGATACACGGTGTGGAAATTGTGCGAATCATTGAACCCAACCTGATGGGCGATTTCCCGGACCGTCAGCCCCGGTTCGGTCATCAGCAGCGCCCGCGCCCGAGCCAGACGAAACTGCTGCAGATACTGTTTCGGCGACGTACCGACCGAGTCCCGAAACACCTGCCGGAAACGGCCCGGACTGAGCCCGACCTCCGCGGCCAAATCATGGATGCGGAGGTCCTCCGCAAACCGCAGACGCAGCTGATTGAGAGCCTGGGTGACGCGCGCGTCCAAGGGCTCCGGCAAAGCCTGCAACCCGACTCCCGACGTAACTTGCTCGATCAGCAGCTGGCGCAGCAGCTCTTTCAAATAGGCCAACCCAGCCGCCCGCCGTTTACCAAGCAGGCTGGTGCAGACTGCCAGGCTCTCAAACCAGCGTGTTGTCGAACGCAAGGTCCCGACCTTGGCGGACAGACGCCGCAGCACCGGTTGATGGTCTTTATCGGTCGCAAGAAAATGCAGCGCATAGGCTTCAAAATAGTCCGTTCCTGCTGCCATCACCGCCCCATGCCTGACACCCGCGGGGATGATCACCAGTTGCCCGACCTCGACAGCAAACCAATCCGACTCGATCTTGAAGTCGAGGGCGCCCCGTACCGGGACATAAATGAAGTCATCCGGCAGCGTCCGATCCATCTTCGTCACGGCCTGGTTGTCCATCCACCAGAACAAACAGCTCAGTGGCACCAACTCCACGGCCTCGAGCAGATAGGCAACACCCTCAAGCTCCGCTCCGGTCAGCCGACCAGGCTGTACAGACGACTCCTTCATAATCGATTCTACTACCTTTATGACCGGTTCCTCAATTTGCTGTCGATCCGTCGGTGTCGGATATTATATTAGCGTGGAGAAACGATGACACAATGGGTCACAAGTAAAGTTGGCCAGGAGAATATCTGTGAGCCGAGTTTTTCAGGCGGCGGTTTGTTTGGCACTAACTTTAGCAGCGCTGGAATACTGCAGCGCCGCGGAGCGTCTCGTTCCAGCCTTCCCCGGCGCGGAGGGGTTTGGCGCGTATGCTAAGGGCGGGCGCGGCGGCAAGGTGCTCTTCGTCGACAACCTGCAGGATTATGGCGAGAAGGAAAATCCGATTCCCGGAACGCTTCGCGCGGCGTGCGAGGCGAAGGGGCCGCGGACCGTGATTTTCCGCACCTCGGGGACGATCACGCTCAAACGGGCGCTCATGATCACCAATGGCTTCATCACCATCGCCGGCCAGTCCGCACCGGGCGACGGCATCTGCATCCGGGGCAACATCTTCGGCGTTGGCCAGTACGATGCGCCGACAACCGATGTCATCTTACGTCACCTGCGCGTGCGCGTGGGCCCCGGCAAGCGCAAGGGCGACGACCTGGACGGGCTGAAGATTAACAACGCCAGCAACGTCATCGTCGATCACTGTTCGGTGAGTTGGGGCGTAGACGAAACCCTGCCCATCACCGCCCATCCGACCGGTTACAGCAGGGCAGGCAGGATCAAGAAGAAGGACTACAAGGGCCCCATCGGCGTGACGGAAAACCTGACCATCCAGTGGTGCATCGTCTCGGAGGGACTCAGCCACAGCACCAACAAGAAGGGCGAGCACAGCAAGGGGCTGATGGTGGCGTACGGGCCGACGCGGGTGACGCTGCACCACAATCTGCTGGCCCACAACAACGACCGCAACCCGTACTTGCCCGCCGAGTGCGAGGCGCCCTTCATCATCGACACGCGCAACAACCTGGTCTACAACTGGGGGGTGGCCGCGGGCGTATCCTACGGAAAAATCAACGAGAACGGCTATCTCAATTTTGTCGGCAACCGGTATCTCCCCGGTCCCGACAGCCGAAAGGTGCCGTGCTTGCAGTTCGGCGTGCCAACGCGCGTCTATCTGAAAGACAATCTCGGGGCGGTACGGACATCCGACAAGGATCCGGAATCGAAGGCGATGCTCGCGGCCGGCAAGAAACTGGACCACAGCGGTAACAACAGGAAGTTCGATGCCAAGCGCATGCTTGTGGATAAACCGTTCGACACGCCGAAAGTGACAACCCACCTCGCGAAGGAACTCGAAGAGGTGATCCTCCCGGTCGTCGGCGCGACACGCCCGAAACGCGACGCGGTAGACAAACGCATCGTCAAGGAGGTGAAGGAACGCAAGGGCGGTATCATCGACGACCCGAAAGAGCGTGGCGGCTGGCCGGAGCTGAAAAGCACCCCGCCCCCCGCCGACAAAGACGAGGACGGCATGCCAGATGCATGGGAGACCGAACACAAACTCAACCCCGCCAAGGCTGACAACAACGCCGACCCCGATGGCGACGGCTATACCAATCTTGAAGAGTATCTCAATGTTACCAATCCCCGCAGGGGCGAGAACAGCGGCCAACAATCTCCTGCACGCGACGTCCTAAAGGCCGCGCCTAAGGAGTGACGATATGATTTTGACTTATGCAGATCATAGTATCAACGCGACACCGGTGAACGGTGGTCGACGCAATCCTGCTTACCTGCCGACCCTCAAAACAAGCTGTTTTACTATGGTCGAGCTGTTGGTCGTAATCAGTGTCCTGCTGGTCCTGGCTGCCCTGCTGCTGCCGGCTCTCGGACGGGCCAAGAATACCGTGATCGCCACCCATTGCGCCAGCAACATGCGCCAATTGTACAGCGGCTCGGTGATCTACGCCTCCGACAACGACGGCCGGTTGCCGCCGCACCATGCCAACGCCGCCAGCAGCAAAGGCTTCAATGAACTGGGCAGCCCTACTGATCTTTGGTATCTATACTCCTGGGGGGAGCCGTACGGTTATGATCCGGACGCCTGGAATCTCGGCTACATGAACCTCGGCCTGCTGTACCAGGCCGGTCTGGTCACGGAACCAGATCTATTCTACTGTCCCGGCATGGATTTCAGCCCCTTGCAGCGCCGGTACTATGACCCGTGGCCGAATCCGACTGCGGCGAAAGGACGCATCCGCGGCAGTTACTACTATAATCCGCAGGTCACGGTCACCGGTGGCGACGGAGGCATGGGCACCCAGAAGTACACCAGCACGTTGAAAGACACCCCGCCGGAGAGTGTCATGCTGATGGACATTATTTATCTGGACGTCCTCAATCATCCCACGTGGATTCCGGACATCAACAGTCATTGGTCGTTATTCAGCTGGAACATCACCCGCGCCGACGGCAGCACCCAGCGAGTCAGTCCACCCGACAATGAGATGATGGACCTCGGCAGTACCTGGCACACCGGCAGCGATCAGAGCTGGTACTCCTTTCTCGACGCCGTCGAGCTGCTGCAGAAGCCGTAGTCGACTTGTTCAACCTGAAGGATTCCCAACAGGCTGACCGCGGGGGATGAAGGGAGGGTTGAATCGAGGAAAGCTGTGACACGTTGCGAACACCATACCCAAGCAAACAAACCCGATGACCGCCGACCATCCAAACATCGTTTTTGTCCTCACCGATTCTTATCGCCTGCAGGCTCTGGGATCGATGGATGCAGATCCCGTTTCGACGCCCAACCTGGATGCCTTTGCCGCCGAGTCTGTGAGTCTCTCGCACTGCGTCAGCAACCGGCCGATATGCAGTCCGTACCGCGGCATGATGCTGACGGGCATGTACTCCCATAAATCCGGCGTGCCGCGCAACTGCAACAGTGACCGACCCGACTGCTACCTGCGCCCGCACACCCGTTGTTGGTCGGATATCCTGGCCGAGAACGGTTACAGCCTCGGTTATATCGGCAAATGGCATCTCGATTACCCGGACGACCAGCCCTACAAATGGTTGAGCGAACGGCAATGGAAGGAACGCCAGTGGGACGCCTTCACGCCGCCCGGTCCCAAGCGGCATGGGTTCGGTTTCTGGTATGCCTACGGCTGCTGCAACAATCATATGCAGCCGCATTACTGGACCGGCAACGGCGGCATCGAAAGCCGCATCGATGTCGATCAATGGTCTGCCGAACACGAAACCGACGTGGCGATCGAATTCCTGCGTAACGAGGACGGCGTCTACCGTGACGACAGGCAACCTTTCGCCCTCGTCCTCAGCACCAACCCACCGCATGGCCCGCATGACCTGGTCCCGGAGAAATACCGCGAGATGTATCGGGACAAACCGGTCGAGGAACTGCTGAACCGCACGAATGTGAATCTCGAAACCAGACACGGCCGGCAGGCGAGCGAGGAAGCGGCGGACTATTTCGCCATGTGTACCGCGGTCGACGAAAACGTCGGACGCCTTCTCGACGAGATCGACCGGCTCGGGATGCGGGACAACACGGTTGTCATCTTCACCTCAGACCACGGCGAGATGCTGGGCAGTCACGGTCGCATGCACAAAAGCGTCTGGTACGACGAATCGATGCTCGTCCCCTTCCTGATGCGCGCTCCCGGCATCGCCACGCCGCGCCGTGACGATCTGCTGCTGAGCACCCCTGATCTCTGCCCGACCCTCCTTGCTCTGGCCGGACATACGGACAAAATCCCCGAGGGATTGCAGGGGCGCAACCTGAGCCGGGTTCTATGCACCGGGGAAGGTGAACGCCCCGACGGCGCAATCTATATCAGCCCCGGAAAGGAAGGTCCATCCATCGGCGCCCGCGGCCTGCGAACCCATCGCTACACGTACATCGTTCAACGTCCGACCGGCAATCAGGACGACGAGGCAATCCTGCTCTTCGACAGCGAATCCGACCCGTATCAGATGACCAACATCGCCGACCGCGAACCGGAAACCGCGAGACGACTGCACCAGCAACTGATCGATGAGCTACGCAAGATCGAGGATCCGTGGGGCGGCATATGATCTGGCGGCTCTGTCTATCACGAGTAGGACAGCGAGTTGAACACAACCAATAACCTGAGTCCACCCCATGCCCAATCCAGCCCCGAGAACCGCAATCCTCAAGGCCCAACTCGACCTCACCCCGTTCGGCGGCATGTGCAGACTTGCCGATCTTGACGGGGACGGCCAACTCGAACTGCTCACGCTCCAGTTCGCCGGTCAACTGGCCGCCGAGATCCACCGGGGACGCACAGACCTGGGCTTGGATGATGTCGACCGTGCCCTATACTGCCTGACCGCCCTGCGCCTGGACGGCACCATATTGTGGCAGCACGGAACACCCTACGACCGCCCGGAGAAACCGTTCGTCTCGCATGGCGGCAAGTCGATGCTCTTGGTGGATGATGTCAACCACGACGGACGGATGGAGATCCTCACCGTCCGTCACCAGGATCTGGTCGTGCTCGATGCAGCAACCGGGCGGGAACTGGCCGCCGCAAGACTCCCGGCCGATAATTTCAGCCAATTGACCACCGCGCAACTCGGGCCGGTCGCAAACGGCAAGCAAATCATCGCCAAACCCAACGCCCGTTCCTACCCGCCGTGGCAATACGCCAACCCCGTTGTCGTCTACGACACCGACCTCTCGGTCTATCACGAACCGTTCGAGGTGGCGGGCGCCGGCCACAACGTGGTGGCCAAGGATTTCGACGGCGACGGGCGCGACGAACTGCTGATCGGTTACAGCATGTTCGACCACGATCTGCGGGAACTCTGGGCGATCGGGTTCGGGCCGGAGTTCGACTACCAGGTCGAGCATGCGGATCAGATCGCGGTCGCCGACATCGACGGCGACGGCGAACTCGAAATCCGGTACGCCGGCTCGGATGATTTCATCATTGCGGATTTGCAGGGGAACGTCCTGAAAACGGTGCCGGCCGGTCACAGCCAGAACACAATCCAGGGGCCTTGGGGACCCGACGGCGAAGAGCGCATCATCATGAACGAGAAAAACCTGGGACTGCACGGCATTTCGCCGGACGGCGAAGTCCTGTGGACCCGGCGCGACATCAACGGTTACGCGCGGCACAACGTACGCTGGCATCGCAACGGCCGCTGCTGGGCCATCTTCCAACCGGGATTCAAACCCTCCGACGACATCCCATACCAGTCAGATCCCGCCGACAGCCGGAAGCTCTGGCCGAGCTTCATCGACGGCGACGGCAACCTGTACGAAGTTTTTCCCTGGGATGCCGGCTACGCCATTCCCGCCCGCAGCATTCGCTGCCGGCGCAGCTACGACTGCGGCCAGCTCTACCCCAGTCTGGTCGCCGACCTCGACAACGACGGCCTCGACGAAATCCTGATCCACAACCGCGACAAGCTCTGGGTCTTCGCCAGTCCGGATGCCTGACCCCGGAGATCGTATTCCCCGGGGCGATGCCCCCGTTCCGGTATACTGCTGCACCGTTGGCGCTCCGGCGGGACGCGGAGCCGTGGCGCGGTGGAGTCCGCGGGGGCCACCGCCCACAGCGTTGATGCCCGTGTCGCGATTCCAGGTGCCGGCGGCTTCAGTTCAGTTCTACGGGTCGGGTCGGGTCAGGTTGCGGCGGGACTTCGGCGTGCGGATCCGGTGCAGATGGCCGGCGTCCTCTTCACTCAGCGCGCGCCGGTAGACGGCGACTTCGTCGATCCAGCCGTTGAAACGGCAGCGCCAGTCGCCGCGATCGGTTCGGGCCGCGCCGACGCGGACCGGTTCGTTGTCGTGCCGGTCCCAGTAGCTGCCGTTCGCAGGCAGTTCCTTCTCGCCGGCGAGCTCGCCGTTGACGAAGACCCGGACGATCTTGTCCCGGTGATCGACGCTGCCGACGACATGGCTCCAGTCGCCGGTCGCGACCGGCTCTTTGCTGTTGACGGATGTGCCCTGCTCTCTGGCGTGGTAGTGCGTGAACCCGACCCGGCCGTCGGCATTCAGCCGGAGGCCCAGGTGCCAGCCGGGTTTCATCACGATTCCCCACCACGGGTCCGGCTGCTTGCGGTCGGGGCGGCCGTCCGGTTTGATCCAGGCCGAGAACGCGTAACTCCGGCGGTGGAGATGACGGAACACCCTGCCTTTGGTCGGCTGCGATTCGACGTAGGAGTTGCGCGTGGTTTTGAAGCGCAGGCACTTGCCGCTGACGCCCTCGAAGAGCTTCGGTTTGCGGCGGCCCACCAGCGTCGCCGGGTGATCGCCGTTGACATCCGCAACACTGCGGTCTTTCACCTGGTCGAACCCCCACCAGGCGGTCAGGCCCCGGCGCAACGCCGCGAAATCGATGCGGGACAACCCGCGCTCCATCTCTTCCCCCCAGGCGGCCAGCGCGTCGTCGGCGGCCGCCGCCGCGCGTTCGGCATAGTTCCGCAGTTCTGCCAGCCGGCCGTCACCGCCGAGCAGTTCGTTGAAGCGCTGGTCGTCGCGATCGGTACTGCGGTCATACAGCAGGGCCAGCAGTTCGACGACATGGCGCTGAGCAAACTCCGCGTCATTCACCGTCTGCCGGTAGCAGGGCTCCAGCTGATCGGCTTCGAATTCAGCTTCCGCCAGGCGTTTGAGCACCTCTGTGAGTGCCTCGCGATGGTCCGCCGCCGCCGGCGTCGAACGAAGTTTCACAAGGGCGAGAAGCTCCGGCAGCGACACGGTCTGGGCATGCCGAACCAACCCTTGAATCAAGGTTCCGAGCAGGGGCTCCTCGGGCGGCGGCGCCAACTGCGCAACCAGAAACGGCACAGCCCGGCGGCCGGCAGCATCAACCAGGATTTCGGCTGCTTCATTGGCGATGCCGTCGTTCCGACGGGTACGGATCGCGCGGCGCAGGAACAGACGGCCGACCTCGCCGGCCTCGACCAACTGCTTGCGCGCGGCACTGCGGTACATGTGCGGATTCTTCGAACTCAGTTTATCGATCGCGAAGGCCAGGCTCAATTCGGACGCGGTATCCGAGAATTCCTGCAACTGCTCCAGTTTGCGGCGCAGGCTCTCGGCCTCCCGGCCGGTCCGGTACGTCTGCCGCAGTTCCCGGCAGCGCCGGATGGCCGGGGCGAAGCGGCAGGCCCGTTCCAACGCGAGCACGCGCTGAAACTCTTTGGCAAACGCAGCGTCGACCGGCGCTTCCGTCTCATCGGCCGCGTCATCGTTTTGCAGTTCCGTGGCCGCCGGCAGCGCCGTCGCGTCCCCGGCATCCGGAGCGGATGCTTCCGCGGCGGCCGGGGTTTCAGGAGGTCCTTGCGGCTGCGCGGGGGCCGGGGTTTCAGGAGGTCCTTGCGGTTGCGGCGCCGCAGCGGCAGACGATTCCCGGGGCTCCGGCTCGTTCCGACAGCCGACAAGCGCGGCACAAAGAATGAGTCCGAAGAGCGGCAGCGAGATGAAGATTGATTTGAGCTGGCTCATGGCATTGCGTTGTTGCTGCATCCGTAGCAGCACAATACGGGTCTTCCTGCTGTCTGTCAAGAAAGGACCGGTCGGCGAGGTAAGTTCTCGTCTACTGCCCTTCTTTGCATCCCGCAGGCTTGACCTGCGGCATTTGAGGATCTGGCACCGACATAAAGTCCATGCCACACCTCCCCGTTCTCCTGCCGCTCTGGTTGTACGCCAACCAGAGCCGCAGGAGAACGGGGTTGGAACCGGTCGCTCGGTGTAGGTGACCAATCCTGAAACTCCGCACCACAAGGGTGCGGAATCCCCAAGAAGAATACAGAGGTCAGTAGTCGAGGGCTTACTCGGCGGTACGTAATGCGTCAACGACAGGGTGTAGCGTAGGCCGGCGGTGCCCGCAACCGGAGTGCGGCAGAACCCGAGATGCCGGCGAACGGGAGATCGGAGCGTCAGCGGCGGCGGAGTTGGTCGTGCAGGAGGTTCAGGGCCGTCACGATCGTGCGTTCGCGCATGCCCCGGCGGCCATGGGGGAAGACGCGCTGCAGATGATGGACATCACCCTGGACCGCAGCGGCGATGTGCACCGTACCCACCGGCTTTTCTGCGGAACCGCCGGCGGGACCGGCGATCCCGGTGACCGCAACGCCGGCCTGCAGACCGTAGCGCTCGAGCAGTCCCTCAACCATCTGGCGCGCCACCGGCTCACTGACCGCGCCGTGCGCCTGCAGGACGTCTTCATCGACCCCGAGCAATTGGACCTTCATCGCGTTGGAATAGGTGACGACGCCCCCGGCAAACACGTCGGACACGCCGGGATTGTCGGTCACGTTTTGGGCGATGCCGCCGCCGGTACAGCTTTCGGCGGTGCCCCAGAGCCAGCCGCGCCGGCGGATGATGTCGCAGATCCGGGTCGCCAGGTTCTCCTGCGCCGGCCCGCCGTCGTCGCCCAGCGCGGCGAGCAGCGCCGCGCAGGTTTCGTCCAGACGCTCGACATTGGCGAGTTTGGCCGACAACCGCACATGGCAGCGATCGGGCTTGGCGCAGTAAGCCAGCGTGATGCCGTCGTGCTGCGGCAGAATTTCATGGACGCGCTTCTCGGTGTTGGACTCGCCCAGGCCGAAAACGGAAATCAGGCGGTGGGCGACGGTCGGTTGGACAAATTCGTGGAGGCGCGGCAGAACGTAGGTCTCGAACATCGGCTGCAGCTCACGCGGCGGACCGGGGAGCATGACCACGGCGCGACCATCCCTCTCGCACCAGAGCCCGGGAGCGGTGCCCCAATCGTTGGGCAGCACCACGGCGCCCCGCGGCACCATCGACTGTATCTGCCAGGAGCTGTCGGGGATATTGCGCTTGTAGGACCGGTATTTTGCCTGGATGACCGCCGCCACGTTCCGGTCCATCGCCAGCGGCATGTCGAGCACCTCGGCGATGGTCTGGCGCGTCAGGTCGTCCTGCGTCGGCCCCAGTCCGCCGATGGTGAGAACCAGCCGGGCGTCGGCCAGGGCGGCGGTCACGGCGGCGGCGACAGCCGCCGGCGTGTCGTGAATACAGACTTCGCGGTCGACATCGTAGCCGTTGTCACTGAGCCGGCCGGCGAGGAACTGAAAATTGGTATTGAGGATTTCACCGGTCAGCAGTTCGCTGCCGATGGAAATGATCTGGATGGCCATGGGTTTACCTGTTCAGCTTCAGGTCCTCGACGGGTACCTGGATCTCTTTGACTTGTCGCAGTTCGACGTCGGTACGCAGACCGGGGTTCGCCGCGAGAATCCAGTCCACCCGGGAACCATACATCTCGGCGATTTCTCTGAGCGTATCGGACTGTTGATCAACGAAATGCGGCAGCATAGTGAAAGCCGCGAGATTGACGGCGGCGGCGGGCGGGCCCAATTCCCAGTAGGCCCAGGATCGGTCAAGCGGGTCGGCCAGGCACCGGAAGCCGGCGGCGCCCTGCGCCAGTCGCACTTCGACCAGTTGCCGCCAGACTGCCGGGCTGTATTCGACGCTGACGTTTGCCTGCAGGATATCCCGCAGGGCCAGGTCTGCCCGCCGATGCAATGCGGACAACCGCCGATCACTGAGGATATCCAGGAAGACCCGCAAGCAGCGTTTGTCCCCGACCACCGCCAACCGCTCCGCCGCCATCAGGCGCAACTGCGGGGTCTTGTCCTTGAGGAACGCGACGAGGGCGGCCGCCGGGTTCGGCTGCAGGCGCGACACCGCAGCCATTGCCCCCTCGCGCACGGTCACGGGCTGAGCGGCGTGGAGCAGGCGGCGGAGTCGCGGCAGATCGGATTTGCGGCTGCAGGCAACGAGAGTGCGGATACAAATTCGCTGCAACGTCGGCGGGAGCGCTTCCGCACAACGCAGGAACGCCAGCGCGATCCCGAAGCCGGCCGGGTCGCCGTCCAGGCCGACCAGGGCCAGGGCGGCGGCCAGCGGCTCGGTGAAACTCCGCTCGCGGAATTGCGCCAAAAGTTCCCGCGCCCTGACCCGGACTTCGGGATCACTGCTTTCAGCGGCCCGGAGCAAACGGGGCGCAACGGCCAATCCGAGTGCGGCCAGGTCCCGTGAGGCGGCTTGGCGGTCCTTGCTGGCGGCAGCTCCCAGTGCCTGGATTAACGGGTTCAACCGGTCTCCGGACGCCGGCTGCGGCTGCGCTTTCTGCAGATAAGCAAGAACGGCCTCGGGCGTCGTGGCGACATTGTGTCGCTGCAGCACCTTACAGTGCTCTTGCCGCAGTTCACCGCCGAGCTGCCGCCGCTTGACCGCCGGTTTCCAGCGGTCCGCCGCCGGCTTGTCGCCGGCCGCGAGCAACGTCCCTAGACACACAAGAAGGATAAAGCATTTGATCATTGGTCAGGCCTGCAGGTGTACGGTACCGAAGGTATTCAGGGGCTGGCGAAATACAAGCTCCGGGCCGGCGCCGTCAGTCGGTCGAAGCCGGGTCCGCCGCGTCGGTCTGCGACGCGGCAGCGGGACACGATTTGAGCAGGCTGCGACGCCCCGAAAGACGGGAAAACAACCCCTGAACGGAGGTGCCCAGAACACCGAAACCATAGACGCAGCTGCGGCGGAAGTTGATCGAACTGGCCTCTTCGAAATAGCGCGTCGGACAGGATACTTCGCCGATGACGTAGTCGCGCAGGATGATCTCAGCCAGCATCTGGTTGTCAAAGACGAAGTCTTCCGAGAACTGCTGAAAATCAATCTCGCGCAGGATCCTGGCGTCGTACACCCGATAGCCCGTGTGATATTCGCTGAGCTTGTTGCCCAGGCACATATTCTGGAACGCCGTCAGACAGCGGTTGGCAACGTATTTGTAGAACGGCATGCCGCCCTTGCGGGCGCCGCCGACCAGGATGCGCGAACCGAGGACAAATTCGTAACCGGCTTCGGCAATCAGACAGCACATCGCCCGCAGAATCAGCGGGGTATACTGATAGTCCGGATGGATCATTGCAACGATATCGGCGCCGTGCTTCAGCGCCGCTTCGTAACAGGTCTTCTGGTTGCCGCCGTAGCCCCGGTTCTGCTTGTGGACGATCACCTCGAGGTCGTGTTCCTCAGCCACCTTGATGGTCTCGTCCGAACTCATATCGTCCACCAGCAACATGTGGTCGACGATATCCCGCGGCATTTCATCCAGTGTCTGTGCAATGGTCTTTGCCGCGTTGTACGCCGGCATGACGACGACGATTTTCTTCCCGTTCAGAGCCAATGTCGATCTCCTTGTGAGGTCGTCTAAAGGTAATCCGGCATAGTCCACGCACAAGCACGGAAATCACCGGTTTACAAATCGTCTACCGGCGCCTGAGGTGGAACGGCGGCGGCGCGTGGATCAGGCATCTGCTTCACCCACGACGCCGGGTGCGGCAGGCGTCTTGTTGCGAGCCCGGCGGTCAGGCTCCCTCGGGCCGGGGTGTGTCCGGCTCGGGCCGGGGCATGTCCGGCTCGGGCCGGGGCTTGTCCGGCTCGGGTGTACGCCGGTCGGGTTTCTTGCGTTGCTCTGCGGTCTGGTTCTCGTGCGTCTCCAACTTGAAGATGTACAACAGGATGGCGCAGATACCGAAGATCAGCGGGCCGTAGATGACGCCGATCAGGCCGAAGAACTGGATGCCGCCGAGGATCGCAAAGAAGGCGATCAATGGGCTCATTCCCGTTTCCCCGCGCATCAGCATCGGTCGCAGAAAGTTATCGGACATTCCCACCACCACAATGCAGTACACGGCCAGGCCGATTGCCGCCACGGTCTTGCCGGTGATCAGCAGATACACGCAGCAGGGGATCCAGACCAGGGCCGTACCAACGATCGGAATCAATGAAGCCAACCCGAGAACAACCCCCCAGAAGAACCAGGGGATGCCGGCAAACACAAAACCGATCATGCCCAGGACCCCCTGTGCGACGGCGGTCAGCCCTGTACCCATCACGGCCGAACGCGTGACGCCGACGACCCGGTCGATCAGCAGTCTCTCGTTCTTCCGGCCCAGCGGGCTGAGCTCAAGCAGATAGTCCAGAATCTTGGGGCCGTCGCGGAAGACATAGAACATCACAAACAACATGATCACGAAGTTCACAACCAGCCCCATTCCCTTCTGCACCAGCGACCAGGCTTCCGGCGCCAACAGAGCGACCACGCCTTTGCTCTTCTCCACGATCTGGTCCTGCAGCTGCGCCGGGTCGAAATTCGGGAACAGCTTTTCCTGCACGCGGCGAATCAGCAGGCCGGTCTTCCGTTTCCAGGTGACCGGCTCTCCATTCGCCGCCGCCACCGCATCGGCCGCGGCCGAATCGCTGTCGGCGGCGGCCGCATCCGCCGCGGCCTCGGGTTCGGTCGGCGGCGTTTCCTCCGGCAGCACCGGGTCGGACGGCGGCGCCGTTCCTTCAGGCGCGGGTTCGGTTTCTTCCGGTTCCACCTCGAAACCGAACTCGCGCAGCTCCTGCGACAGATTCCCGGCCTGCACCCAGTTGGTCACCTGGACAATGCTCTGGTGGCCTTTGACCACGAGTATGGACGTAAAACTGGCCAACGGCACCATCACCAGGAGCGCCACCAGGATACAGGTCAACGCCGCCGCCACGTTCGCCCGCCGTTTGACGCGGGCAGATACGAAGCGATAGATCGGCCGGCACAGCGACGCAAACAGCACGCCGAGAATGATGCCGTGCAGGTACGGCCGGATAATAAAAAACACCCCGATCAGTGATGCCAGAAGCAACACGATCAGGATTACGGATCCCACTCTCTGCTGACTGAGAAAGGAGGATCCCCCTTGTTTCGATCCATCTGCCTGAGTCATAATCCGGTTACCATACTGCCGCTGACAGAAAATTCACGGGCCCGCCCCGATTGGCCGATTGCGCGGCGCTTCAAACCCCGAATCAGCGATGCCCTCGGCGGCCTGCACGACGGCTTCGGGGTCCGGGCCCATGACCACGGTGAGCTCCCAGGCGGCCACTGGCTGAACCGGCGCAAACTGCAGGTCCAGATAGGTCGGGATGTTCAACTCCTGCGGCCGGAGTTCCGGCTGCCAGTCGAGGGTTTTGTAGCAGTTGACGCCGAAGGTGTAGCTCGGCACAAACTGCACGGTCTCCACATCTGCGGCAAACGCGGTGGAACTGTGGACCACGCGCACGGCAAAGACCTCCTCGCCGTCGGCAACAGCAACGAAGTGCCCCTCTTCGACCTCTCGCCAGACCAGCGGCGTATGGATGTGCCACGCCAGTTGCCGCGGCGCGTTGGTCCGAAATGTATCGTGCATCACCAGGACCCCCTGGCCGTGGTCGAAGCGCCATCGCCGCCGGGCCTCGGTCACGCCGCCGGCCGACGCATAACTCGGCGCCGCGTTGCCGATGCATTCGGTGATGCCGTCTTTGTGCGCCACCGTCTCAATCTCGGCCGCGTGGGCTGACGGTATGGCATAGCCCACCCAGCGGCCGTCCAGGCGGCTGCCGCCGCCGTCGACCGTGATCAGATTCGCTTCCGCGGTGAGATGGCGATAGCCCTTGATGCGTTCCGGCACGATGCGTTTTCGGCCACGGCGCCAGGAGTAGCTGCCCATGTGCGCACAGGAATACCAGGCGCGGTTGATCCAGTTGTTGGCGTCGTGTTTCGCCGGCGTCAACGGCACGCCGCACTGGAACTGGAAGGAGGTCTTTCCGGCCGTGTCGCGGCAGATCACCGTACCGTTTTCGGCGGCGAACATGTCGGGAATTGCACTGAGTTCGGACGGCGTGAGTGACGGATCGTAAAGCAGCAGCGCCAGCGGTTCGAAGTTCACGCCTTTGCCCGGTCGCGGTTGCCGCAGGGCGTCGGCTTGACAGCGCGCATCCTGGAAACGGGCGGCAAGGTAGATCAACATGGTTCGCAACATGGGGCTCCCGCCGTGGGTGCCGGAGAACGGAATGATGTTGTCGGCAAAACCGCGGAGGAACGGGATTTCAACGGCAAGCCGCTTCCCAAGCAGAGACTCCAGCACGGCCGCCGTCATCACCCCCCAGTACGGATTGAACACCGGCCATTCGACGATGCCGTCGTCCGGCATATGCGTCAGACCGTCAACGATGTTGCTGTGGATCCAGGTCAGCCAGTCACGGGCGCGGTCGTCTTCGTCGAGCAAGGCGCCGGCGGCGGCGGCAAAGCCGAACCAGTAGCCGAAACCATGGGCTTCGCAGGTGCGATAGTACCAATAGCCGCGCTGCAGCAGTGTCGTGCGTGCCGCGATCTCGGCATGGTACGCCAGCTTGCTTCGCATCGTTTCTCGCTGCTCGCCGGTGAGTTGTTCATAGAGCCAATCGTACACGATCGCGGTCTCGAACATGCGCATGCCGGTATCGCGGTCGTTGTTCCAGCCCATGATCTCCGGGACATCGTGATAGCCCCAGTTCTCTCGGGCACACAGCGCCATGGTGCGCTCGATCGCTGCGGCAGTTGATTGGGCGTCGTTGTTGAGCCGGCCGACCAATGCCTGCATCACGGTCAGATAGCCGTAGGTGTGGTCCTCATGCCGCGCCGCGCGTTCGGCAATGTTGTCGAGCATCGCCTGCTGGACCTGGTCGCGGTGCCGCTGCAATCGCTGAAAGCCTTCGCCGACCGCAAACAGCCGTGGGTGCGGCGAAGCGGCAACGTCGAACGGCAGGATCTCCCGGTCGTCGGGTTGCAGGCAAATCTCGGCCACGTCCGTCCAGCGCAAGCGATATCGGTCGTTTTCGGGGACCTCCAAGCGAATGCAATGCTCGCCGGCAGCGCCAAATTGCACCGCCCAAGTGGCGCGTACCCGTCTTGCCTGGAGGTCTTCCGGACTGGGAACTTCGCACCAGACCAGACCGCAGTCGGCGTCGTCCACGGCGACGCGGAACACCGGCACGGCCATGCGATAGTTCGTGTGATCGAAGTCGAACGGACCGGCGGACACCGTCTTCTGACTCGGCCATTCCAGCAAGGACAGATTGCATGTATCCACATCGAAGGTGTCGTCACGCGTCACCAGGGACATGTGATACAATCCGGGGTCGGCGGGGATCCTCATCTCCAGGCGAACCGGATCGGAGTAGGCAAGTACCGCTCCTTCAACGGAGCTCTTCAGCGAAATTGTGGTGCACAACATGATTTATGGCAGTCCTGAATGGCTGCCTCATCGACGAATCAGCCGGATTGTCGGACGACTAACTTCGGGGTGATCTTCTTGATCTTGCCCGGGGCGCGTTTCTCCCGGACCTGCTCCACCAGCAACTCGACCGCCGCGGTGGCAATGGCATACGGGTCGGCTTCCACCATCGAGATCCGACTGCCGAGCATCTGGATCGACAGCGTACTGCCGCGACCGACGACCGCCAGTTGCTGCGGTATCTTGATTTCTGCTTCGCGGGCAAGGCGCAGAAAGTGCATCAGCAGGAAGTCATCACCGATACAGACCGCGGTTGGTTTGGAACGTAGCTTCTGTAATTGCTTCAAGCCGTCGGCGGCGGCTTCTTCATCCCAGTTGCCAACGTAGATCTCGTCCACCGGCGCCGCATCCGGGAGGCAGCCGTAGGCTTCTGCCGCCAGTTCGTAGACGTCCAGACGCCGGCGGACATCGAGGATGGCCACCCGTTTGTGACCGGCTTCATGGAAGTGTTTGAAGATGTCGCGGAAGCCCTGCCGGGTGTCGACCACCACCCGGTCCAACGTCAGGTCGCGCCAGCTTTGCGACAGCATCACCAGGGGGATCTTCTTCTTCAAGGCAGACTCAATCTGTTCTTTGACCGACATGGTCACGGCGAAACCGCAAATGCCGTGGCGCTCGAGAAAATCGTCCGTAATCCCGATGTCCCCATGCTTGGTCGCGACGAACTTCATACTCAAATCGTGCGCGCCGGCGGCGGCAATCATGCCATCGACCAGCCCGGTAAAGTAGGGGTGGAAGCCCTGGGGAATGCCGCCGTGGAATAAGGCCAGGCTGTGCGCGGCCGGTGTTTGCGCCAGCGGCGTCGTGAAGTTCTGCGGGTTGTCACAGACAAACGTGCCGCGCTTCCGAATGCGCTCCACAAGCCCGTTGCGCGCCAGTTCGCGCATCGCCCGGCTGACCGTCGCATAGCTCAATCCGTGCTGCGCCATCAACTCCTTTTCCGTCGGCAGCCGATCGCCCGGACTGTAGACCCCCTTGCGTATCTGTTCCTCCAGCGCCAACTGGAAGCGCTTGTGCTTCGGCAAATCCAATGCATCCAAATCCAAACCCGACGCTTTGCGGCTCATCGTACTCTTTTTCTTCCGACTCACGGCACTTCTCCGTATTTTTGTTGTCATAACATTTACATCGGTTTTTAGTGTTTTTCAATTGACTTTGCATCTTAATTTAGTATTTTTTCGACGTCGGCCGGAGTCCGAGGAGAGTTGCCATGAAATGCCGAAGTGCCTGTGTCATGACCGTCTGGATCGCCGTGATCACCCTTTTGCGTGCCGGTGATGCGCCCCTGCCGTATATCGTCTGGGACGGCCATCGATTCGCTCAGACCGCCGCGGATCGCGAACGGGATGTGCGTTACTTCCGGGATCTCGGCTTCACCCATTCGCTGATCGGCGGCCGGCTGGATACAGAGAAACTGCGCCCCGACATAAGAGCGCTGTTTGACGCCTGCAGCCGCTACGGCCTGCGGCCGGGGCTGCGCTACGGTTGGGACACGGATAAACTCGCGGAAAAGCTCGGCGGCTATGACGCAATGAAAAAGAGCGGCGCCTATTTCTACAAAGGCAAGTCGGACACGTCACTCGATTTCAATCCGATCCACCCGCAGGTCATCAACACCTATGCCAAGATGATCGGCGACTCGGTGCGCGGGCATCGGCGTTTCGACAAAGACAACACGATTCAACTCTTCCTGATCGGCAGCGAGCGTACGTGGGGGTTGCCGAAAGAGAAGAAGATCTCTTCGGCGGCCCGCAAGGCGATCCTGGATGCAGCCCGTGCCGACGGCGTCTGGAAGGACGGCGACACGGACTGGCAGAAGCTGAGCACCTGGTGGGGCTCACCGAAGGGTCGGGGTGGTGATTGGCGCCTGCGCCGGGCGATTGCTGAAGAGGTCCGCAAGGAGATCCCGGATGCCCTGTTTATGATCGATCCGTTGTGGGCCGCAAAACTTCCGGGCGACACGGATCTGGGCGGTTCCTGGAGCTACATGGGCAAAGGCTATGCCGAGGGCATGGCGGATCAGGTCCTGCGGCTCAAAGCCATGTGCTGGCCCAACCCTGTCACCCACAGCACGCAGTTGATCCGCGGAGCGTACCACGACATGATCTTGGTCGCGAACTTCGGCTCGTTGGCCGTTGGCGCCGACAGCCTGTATCACTGGGGTGTGCACTTGTTCGAGCCGGGCCAGCGCGCGAGGCCCTGGTACGCGATGCACAAGGTAAAGAGGTCCTCCATTGGCTTCCCGGCGTTTTCACTCAAGCGGGAACACCGGCATCCAGCGCCGGTCGCCGGTTGGCCGACATTGTTGAAAACGCTCGCCGCGAAACGCCGCACGCCGTGGGGCAGGAAGCTCTGGGCGAAACTGGGGAAGGCCGCCAGGAGGGCGGCGGAAGAGGCCGAGCTCGAACTCTTCAGCGACGCCCTGGAGATCACGCCGGCAGCGAAGAAGGATATTATTGACGCGCTCAACCAGGCCGTGCGGACATCTCCGTTCACGGCGAAAGAACTGGCGGCCCTGAAACTGAATAAACGCGGGCAGGTCCTGCTGAAACGCGCCGGCGAAGACAAACTGTTGCCCGGGAATCGCGCGGAACTCAATCGCCTGGCACTGGAAGCCGCCATCGGCAAAGGATTGACGCAGACCGATTCGCCGAATATTTGCCAACGGCTGGAGGACATCGACAGCAAGCGCTTGATGAAGGAGCCGGCGCTGCGCAGCACGGGCCGGTTGATTGCGGCTCGCGGGGCAATGCTCCAGGCGGCAAAGCCGCTGCCCACGCGCGCGGCGTTGCTGGGCGGCGTCTACGGCGGCGGCGACGTCACAATGGCCATGATCATCGGTCACTTGCCGTTCGATCTCCTGCGGAACCCCTACCACCGCGATGCGGCAATCTCCAATTACAAATACGTCCTCGTCTACAAATCGAACATGAGCGAGAAACACTTCGAGCTCGTGCGTACCATTGCGGCCAAAGGCGGCGTTGTTTTCATGCCGAAGAACTTCAAATACGACGCTAAGCAACCGAAGTTTGCCGGCACCAGGGAGTGGGATCCGGCAGCCTTTGGCAAGCGTGTCTATGCCGGCAAGGGCTTCGGCTTTGACGGCAGCCACGAGGAATTCACCACGCACATCCAGAAGAACGCCAAACGCCTTCGACAACTGCTGCACGACGCCGGTTTCAAGCCGTACTTCGACAGCGAAAATCTGGACGTGATCATGCAGGGCTATAACTACAAAGACACGCGCCTGCTGTTTGCGGTCAACAACAAACGCAGTGACAACTATCGGCGCGGCGTTGGCAGCAAGGCCGAGTTTATCATCAACGACAAGACCCCGGGCCTGCGGGTCATCGACATCAGCACGGGTCGCCAACTGACCACGACGCAGAAGGGCAACACAACCGTCTTCACTGACACTATGCCGCCAGCGTGGTATCGCATCTACCAGGTGCTCAAGCCTGGGCAACAGAGCGATCTGCCCAAGCTGCCCGTTGGCCCGAAAGTGACCACGCTGACGGCGAAGAAATCGAAAGAAGGTGTGACGCTCAAGTGGGCGGTCGACGTCAAAGACTGGGTCGGCTGCAACGTGCAGTGGGTGCGTATTCATCGTGCCGCCGGCAACGGCAAGCCGACGGCCCTCAAACAGATCTATGCCCGTGATGTGCGCGGCCCCGGCGGCTTGATCACGGAGTTTGTCGACGACACCGCGAAACCGGGCACAACCTACACCTATCAAATCCAGACGGTTACACCGTTGCGGATCGACGGTCCGCTGAGTGCAGCCGCAAAGATCTCCTTATGACCCAGCCGAACATCGTCTTCATCCAGGCCGACCAACTGGCAGCACGCCAGATGCACTGCTACGGCGGCGCCGTTGACTCGTCACCAACCCTCGACCGTCTTGCTGCGGCAGGCATGCGCTTTGATCGCTGTTACACCACCTATCCCGTGTGCTTGCCGAACCGCGCCAGCACCTTGACCGGCCGCAGTCCCGGCGTGCACGGTCTGATCGGCGGCAATGCTGTGCTGTACGATCACAGCCCGTGCTACGCGCAGGTGCTCAAACGCGTCGGCTACCGCAGCGGCGGCTTCGGCAAGTTCCATCGCGAGGGAACGTCCTCGCCGCATCCACGGCACCTCGATGATCTCGGGTTTGACGAGGACTGCATCGTTGAAGACGACAAACGCGGACCGTATCTCGACTGGATTCGTGACGAACACCCGGACTACTACGAGATGGCTCTTGGCCGGCTCGGCAAATGGAAGGGCCATTTGACGGAGGAACAACAGGCGTTACGGGAGAAAGCGCGCGCTGAAGTGTTCCGGCCGTTAACCGGCAAGACTCAGTACAATCACATGTTCCCGTCGCCGTTTCCGGCCGAGATCCATGACAGCACCTGGATCACGGACCATGGACTCGATTTCATGCAGCGGCATCTCGACGAACACCCCGACACGCCTTTCCTCTGCCAGATCTCCTACGTCGATCCGCACGATCCCTATGATCCGCCCAAGCCGTATGATACCATGTTCGACGCGGACGATATGCCGGAGCCGCTGCCGGCCGAATTTCTTGAACAGGGGCCGGCGGTAATGAACGACTACAATTCGCTCAACGGCAAAGTCATTCGCGAACAGAACCCGGCCATCTTCAAACAGGCGGCGGCGTTGTACCATGGATCCATTCGTTTCATGGACGATCAGATCGCCCGCATCATCAAATTCCTGGAAGACCGCAATCTTGTCGATAACACAGTTGTCGTGTTCACCACCGATCACGGTGACCTGATGGGCGACCACGGGTTGATGGCGAAGTTTGTCCATTACGACGGTTCGGTACGCTGTCCCCTGCTGGTCTGGGGTGCCGGCGTACAGCCCGGTACGAGTGCAGCCTTGACCTGTGCGCTCGATTTCTTCCCGACCTTCTGTGATTTTGCGGGACTCGATGCGGATGCACTGCCGCCGCTCGAAGGGAAGTCCTTTGCGCCGCTCTGCCGCGGAGAGGAGCAAACGGATCCGTGGCGAGAGATCGCCATAACAACAAAGAATATCCAGTCCGTGATCACGGACGACGGCTGGCGCCTGACGCGCTGGCTCGAAGACGATGCCGGCCAGATGTTCGACCTGCGTGAGAACCTGGATGAGCAGCAGAATCTGTATGCTGATCCCGGTTATGCCTATAAACGGCAGGAGCTCCTGGAGCGGCTGATCAGCGTCGGTTTCCGTCCCGTCCACATCCCGCGTTACTGCAACCTGCCCAAAGCGAAACAGACCTTATGAGCATCCCTGATCGTTGTGATGTATTCGTCGCCGGCGGCGGACCTGCCGGTATCGGTGCGGCGATCGGCGCCGCACGCAATGGTGCATCCGTCCTGCTCATCGAGAAGACCAACTGTTTCGGCGGCATGTTGACCAACGGCCTGGTGCACATGATGCGCACCGCCGGCGATGGCGGCGGCGTGATCCGCGAATTCTGGAATCGTCTGGTGGCTGAAGGCAGCGCCGAGCTGACCGATAACATCGTCCGCTGTGATCCCTTTCAAGCCCGAATTGTGCTGCTCAACATGCTGCAGGAAGCCGGCGTTCTGTTCCTGCTCCATACGCACTTGGCAGAGGCTGTCATGGACGATCAGACCGTTGTCGGTGTGCGGGTCGCAAGCAAGGACGGCATCTCCGAGATTGCCTGTGAGATGGCCGTTGACGCCACCGGCGACGCAGACCTGGCCGCATCTGCCGGAGCTCCGTTCGACAAGGGCCGTGAGCCGGATGGTTTCCTGCAGGCGGTCAGCCTGAACTTCATCCTGGCCGGCATCAAGGAGGACCTGCTGCCCCCATGGGAGGAGTTCAAGGCCCGCTGTAAAGAGGGCTTTCAGAATGGTGAACTGAAACTGGCGCCACCCGCCGGAACACTTGGGAAAGGCCAGTCCCGTTTCCGGTATCCATCGGGCGTGCGGCATTTTCAGTATGATGTCGCCAACGGCATCGACGCATCGGACACTGAGAGTTTGACGGCGGGCGAGGTGATCTGTCATCAGCGCATCGACCGGATCTACCGGTTTCTGCGGGACAACTTCGAAGCCTATCGCGATTGCGTCGTGATCGATGTGGCTTCCCACCTGGGCGTGCGCGAGTCGCGCCGCATTCGCGGCCTGGCAACACTGACTGAAGACATGGTGCTGGGTGGCGTCAAACATGCGGACGGCATCAGCCGTTGCTCCTGGTACATGGATCTGCACGACGGCCAGAACAAGTTTCCGCTGGAAGAATACCGCGCGGCCCGCCGGCCCCCGGACGGTGACTACTACGAAATTCCGTACGGCTGCATTGTGCCGCAAGAGATCCTTGGACTGCTCGTTGCCGGCCGCTGCATCAGCAGTACGCGCCCGGCCAACGGCTCTCTGCGCCTGCAGCCGACCTGCATGAACCTGGGACAGGCCGCCGGCACCGCTGCGGCCGTCGCGATTGAAACCAAGGTGCAGCCCGCGGACATCGATGCCGTCGAGCTGCGCGCCCTGCTTCAGAAACAAGGCATGGAGATTTAGAGAGGTACTATCATGAAGCATATCCTACTGACTGCCCTCCTTTGTATTACAGGTCTCGCCGCCGCGAACGACCACGTCTTCCCGCTGGACCTGACCAAACACATGCCGTCGGAGAAACCGGCGCAAGTGAAGAAGGTCGATGCACACGTAGTCGAATGGAATCTCCCCGATGGCCGTGGGCAGTCGGTAACTCTCGATCTGGCGAAGCTCGGCTGTGATCCGAAACAGTATGATGAGATCCGCTTCGACTTGAAGCCCATGCTCGGACCGGTGCGGCAGAAGATGCAGCTCTTCGGGCATCTCGACGTTGGCGAGTACAGCCGGTGGTATCAGAAGGCGCGGACGCCGGTCGACCAGTGGACCACCTTCCGTTACGACCTGCATCTCGACGATGATGGTGTGTACGCACGGAAGAAGAAGAAGAAGAACCAGCCGCCGCCCAAAGATGTGAAACACTTGATTGTCTCGCTCTCCATGCGTTACCAGGGGCTCCCCGGTGAAGGCAAAGCCCGCAAGGCGCAATTCCGTAATCTGCGTTTGGTTAAACGGATGGTCGCGGCCGATTTCAAACTGATGGAAACCGAGGTGTTCGATGACGGCGGCGAAGTCGGCTGCATCTACCAACTGCATCTGGAGAATCGCACCAAGCAGGAGCAGACCGCCAAGATCGAACTCGACTCGGCCAAGACACTGAAATGGTTCAAGGTCAGCGGTCCGACGGAAGTTACGTTGAACGCGGGCGAGAAGAAAAGCGTGCCGGTAAAAATCTATATCGACCGCACCAAGGCGATGGCGTTGCCGACGCTGTACGCCGAGCCGTTGTACCCCAAGGTCTATCTCGATGGCATTGCCGACTCCGATGTCATCCCATTGCGCGGCTATCGGCGCTTTGCCATGTGGGGGTGTATCCCCGTATTCAATCACACGCCGTGGACGCCGGCAACGTTTCAGGCCTTCCTGGACGCCCGCCAGAAGGCGATGCCCGGCGTCAAAGCCTGGCGTGAAGGCGTCGTCAGACGGGCAGACAACGCGTTGAAATACGATTGGCCCGTGCCGGACTTCGGCCCGCCGCTGAGCAGTTGGGGGTACATGTGCAAATGCAAGAACTGGCTGCAGCACGACCCGCCGAACAACCCGCGGCGGCACAAGTGCCGTAAATGCGGGAAGATCGTCGAAGGCGATCTTCGCATCGACCGCGAAGGCCTGGAGCGCTACAACGGTGCGCGCGGCCGAAACGTGCGCGACCTGGCGCTGGCCTGGCTGATCAGCGGCGACAAGAAGTATGCCGAGAAGGCAACCAAGATGCTCCTGAAGTACGCCGAGAAGTATCCGGACATGCCGTTCATGGGCATGCGTTCGACCGCCGGCGCCGCCCGGCTCGGCTATGCCACACTGAAGGAGTCCTACATCCTGCCGCGCTTTGCCGAAGGCTATCACTATCTCGAGGCCTCTTCCGTTCTCGACGAAGAGAAGCGTGCCAAGGTTGTGCATTTCCTGCGTCAGGTCGGAGCGATTATCTCCCGGCACAGCGTGGAGTACAACAACCAGCAGGCGGAGCACATCCGGGCCTACGGCACTGCCGGGCTGAGCACCGGTTTCTGGCCGCTGGCGGCACTGGCGCTGTACGGCGAATGCGGCTGGCATGAGGTCGTCGAAAACGGCTACACGCAGGACGGCATGGCGCCGGAAGGCAGTGCCTACCATCGTTCCGTGTTCAAGGCGATGAATGAGTTCGGCACCTTTGTCTGGGGCTATGGCGTCAACCTCTATACGCCGCGGTTCAAGCGCGTCTTCGACGGCTCCCTCAATGCCGGTCTGGCGGTGACCTCCTACGAACTGGCCTACCGCGTCTACGGTGATCCCACGTATATCCCCGTCATTCTCAAACAGCGCGGGCGCATTGGCGAGACCAGCGCGTTGTTCGGCCGCCTCGGCCTGCCGGACATCTCCAAAATGAAAGCCGAGTCCGTGCTCATGCCCGGCGGCGGCTTCGTTTATCTCAAGCGCGGCAATGTCGCCGACTACAACGAGATTCGATTGAACTACATCAACCAGTTCGACCGCCACGAGCATGATCGGCTGACGACGTTCTTCTACCGCAACGGCCGTCAGGTCGACAGTACCGTCGGCCGCATTGCCTACGGCGTCAAAGGGTCCAATTGGATGCTCGCCACCGCCGCCCACAACTGCATTGTCATCGACGGCAAGAGCGTGAACGCGGTCGGCGGTCGGCTCATCACTTTCGACGGCTCGCCCGACACGCCGATCGCGGTTGTCGCCAGTGATCCGCAGACACCCTTTTACGACGGCGTCGACCAACTTCGGGCCATCGCGCTGATTGAAAATCTCTACATTGTTTTCGACCGCGTTGTGTGCGATAAGCCGAGGACCATTGACCGCTATCAGTGGGGCAAGGGCCGCGCCAGGCTTACAGGGAAGATGCAGTCGGTCGACAATCTCAAGGACCTCCCGCAAGCCGGGAAGCTCACCGGCATCAAAGGAGGTCCTGCCGGCAGGTCGATTGCCATCGATTACGAAGTGCGCCGCAAGAAGAAGGTCGAGAACGCCATGCGCATGCGGCTGGTGGCCGACCAGGAGGTGACCCCCTACACGGCCGTCACCTTCGGCGGCTGGAAGGCGAAACCGATGGAAGTGTCTTTTGTCCGTGCCCCGGAAGCCAAGGCGGCCACTATGCTGGCGGCGTTTGCTCTCGGCCCCAAAACGACGATGCCGGATCTGCAGATCACGAAAGTCTCTGAAGACGAACTCGCGTTCGTCGTCAAAACAAAGACTGCAACCTACACCGTGACCATCCAGCCCAAAGCCAAGAAGGTCACCGTCAACAAATAGAGAATATGCCGTCGGACTCTGGCGATTCGTATCGGCTTCTGGAGTTGGAGTTCCGCCGTGAGGCGGCAGCTCTTCGGAGGCGCAAGCCCCCGGATCCGATCCGCCGCCAAGTTCGAAGATAAGCGGAGATACATACCATGACCCTCCGAGCTGCCGTTGTCGGTTGCGGCGCACTGGCCAACAGTGCGCATCTGCCGAACATCAAGAAATCCGATATGTTCGAGCTGCAGGTCGCGTGCGACAGCCGTGCGGACGCCGCCGCGGCAGCCGCGACGAAGTACGGCGCGAAACGTACCAGTACCGATTGGCACGAGGTCGTCGCCGCCGATGATGTCGACTTGATCGTACTCTGCACCCATACCAGCCTGCGCGGCGAACTCATCTGCGAAGCGCTCCGGCAGGACAAGCCGGTGTATACCGAAAAGCCGTTGGCCAACTCGCGGGCCGAGATGATGGAGATCTTCCGTGCGGCGGAACAGACTGGAGTTCCGGTGTGTGTCGGGCACAATCGCCGGTCCGCCCCCGGCGTGCTTGAATTCAAACGACTCATTGAGAAGGCCCGGGCTGAAGGCGCCGACCGCGGCGCCATCATCGACCGCAATACCGGCAAACGCAGCCGGCTCGCAGAGGAAGAGCAGATGCAGCTGCTGTTGCGGGTCAACGACGATATCCGCACCTGGAAGCTCTGGATCTTCGAGGACCAGGAGGGCATCATCCTGGCGGAGATGGTGCACTTCATCGATCTCGCTCTGTGGCTCAATGCATCACGCCCGGTGGAGGCGTTCGCCTGCGGTTCGCCGCGTGGGAACTTCACGGAGATCATCCGGTTCCAGGACGGATCCATCGCGACGCTGCAGCATTCTATGGTCGGCAATTTCGACTACCCGAAAGAGCTCTTCGAAGCGTCACTTCGCAACGTGACGATCGCCCTGGATCACCATATGGAAGTGCGCCAACGCGGTCTCGAAAGCGAACCGTTCCGTACCTGCTTCCACGGCTATCCCGGCGCCAACGGCGATAGGCAAGGGATCGACGTGTTTCATGAACGCGTCGATCTGGAGCAGGAAGCGCAAGGCAGAGGCACCACCGTTGATCTGCCGTCAGTACTCACCAAGGGCCATCGCGAGCACCTGGAGCGTTTCGGTCAACATATCCTCGGCAACGGCTCGAACCCCTGCCCGGTGACCAGCGCCATTGTGGTGACGAACATCGCCCTGAAGCTGTTGGAGAGTTGCCGCCTGGGCATCCCGGTAAAGATCGGCCCGGAAGATACGGATCTGGTGTATGCGGAGAGAGAGTAGCCATTCCTCCATTTATGATCACCATCACTGACAGCGCTACAGGAGTGGAACCGGAACCGTTGAAGACCCCCTTCGGGTTCAAGGGCGGCTACCTGACGGAGCTTTGGCAGAGCGTCGTGCGGTTGACCGATGCCGACGGCAATGCCGGTCTCGGACTGGGCACGCAGAGCGTGCTCTGGAGTGACGCTTCCGTATTCGCCGCAAACTCGGAAACGGACGGCAATCGATTGATGCTCCAGGTCACTGAGTACGCCGCCGAACTGGTGCGCGGCATGAGTTTCGAGACACCCCTGGATCTGCTTGAGCAGATTCTGCCGGAATGCTACGTACAGGCGCAAATGCTGGCCGGACCGAAAGTGCGGCTGACCTTTGTGCTGAACGCTTTGGTACCGCTTGATAACGCCGCCTGGATGCTCTACGCCCACGCCAACGGGATTACGTCGTTCGACGCGATGATCCCGCGGACCTACCGCCAGTACCTCACGGCGCGCCACGAAGAACTTGGCAGCATCCCCCTGTTCAGTTACGGCACGAACATTGCCGCAATCAAGGCAGCTGTGGATCAAGGTACGTTCTTTGCGAAGATCAAGATTGGCGCCGACCCGGATAGCGACGGGGATCCGGAAAAGATGCTTTCCTGGGATCGAAACCGACTGACGGAAATCCACAACGGCCTCAAGGATAAGACAACGCCCTTTACCGATTCCGGACATATCCCCTACTACCTTGACGCCAATTGCCGGTATGCCGACAAAGATCAACTTCTGCGGTTTCTCGATCACGCCGATGGGATCGGAGCGCTGGACCGCATTTTGTTCATCGAAGAGCCGTTCCCGGAGGAGTACCGCGAACCGGTCGACGACCTGCCGGTGACACTGGCAGCGGACGAGAGTCTGCATTCCGTCGCGGAAGCCAATGAGCGCCTGGACCTGGGGTACGGCATCCTGACGTTGAAGCCGATTGCCAAGACATTGAGCATGACGTTGCAGACCTTGGCGGCGGCCGCCGAGCGCGATGTCCCGTGCTTCTGCGCCGACCTCACCGTCAACCCCATCCTGGTGGAGTGGAACAAGAACGTGGCCGCGCGCCTTGAGCCATTGCGCGGACTGAAGATCCCGCTGATGGAGACCAACGGCGCCCAGAACTACGCCAACTGGCAAGCGATGGCGAGCTACCATCCGCAAGCCGATGCTGATTGGATTGACGACCGCGACGGACACTTCACGTTGACCGATGAGTTCTACAACGGCGCCGCCGGCACGCTGGCGGTCCCGCGGCATTACGATGAGTTGCTTGATGCTTGAGCTCGACAAAAACCACGTGATCCAGGATGTCGACCTGGTTTTTGCGTGCACCACGAAAGAGATGCCGCTCGGCAGAATTTGCACCTGGAGCGTCAGCAATGACAGCAAGGAGGTCTTTCACGGCACCTTGCGGCTCCGACTTGATCTGCCGGAGGACCTGCGCGATCCGTGGTTTTTGATCCCGGGATTTCTCTATGGCGAAAACCGGCGCGCCGATCAAAAGGTGAAGACGTGGTATCCGCGCTTCGACGCGACGGTGGCGGTGCCGAGCCAAGAGACGATGGAGTCCTCCTGGTGGGATTTCCCGGCCGACCGCACGGCCGCGCCATTGGTCTATCTGCACGATGACCAACACTGCCTCGCGCTGGCCAGTGATCCGCACTACGACGGTCCGGCAGGCATCGACTCCGACGACCCGGAACCACAGGTGGGTGTTGGTTTCGCGTTTGACGGGGCAAGTGGTTATCTGCGGATCTCGCTGCCCGCGTGCGAAGAGCCGTTCGCTTACACGACCCGACCAATGGCGCCACCTGCGATCCGCCGTCTGCGCCTGCCGGCGGGGACACGGCTGTCGGGAACTGTTCGCGTCTACGACTTCACCGGCGAACGCCACGACTACCAGCGGGTGCTGGAGTCGGAGTACGCCATTATCGCGCCCCGACATCCCACCGCGAAACTGCAGGACATCCAACCACTGGTGGCCGACGCCGTTCACGGCGTGGTCGCCGGGCACTATCATGAAACCGGCAACTATTTCATTTACAGCCGGCCGTACGACCCGATCGCCGAACAGATTGCCAACGGCCGCGGCATCACGATGGAATGGCATCAGATGAATGTCGGCTTCGTCAACGGCTTTGTCATTACGCATGGTCTGCTGAAGGCGTCCACTATCACCGGCGACGACACAGCGCGGGCCGTCGCTCTACGGGTTGCCGACCGCATCTGCCGCGAAGGTGTCAGTCCCTCGGGACTGTTCTGGGCGGACTTCATGCCGGAAACGGTGGAGACGCCGAACGGCTCGTTTCCGAACCCGTTGTTCCGCAAGGGGCGACAGGAATGGGGCAGCGGCTGGCTGGCAAACAACGATTGGGTGCATAGCCGCACCATCGCCGACGCCTGCGACCACCTGGCCGCGATGATCCGGGACGAACAGGACCACGCGCCGGATAGTCACTCGCTGGCGTTGTGGAAGGAGGTCCTTCTCGGCAACCTGGAGACGGCGTTGGACTTGCAGCTCGACAACGGCTGTTACGGCCAGTACTACGACGCGGTCAATCGCGCCGTGGTGAAGGAAGATGGCTGCGGCGGGCTGCTCTGGATTCCGGCGCTGATCAAGGCGGTCGAAATCGGCCTGGGCGACAACGCATTCCGAAAGCGATGCGGTGAATCCGTGATCCGTGCCGGTGACGGTTATGCGTCCTACGTCGAAGCCGAATACATCTGGGGTGCACCCGAGGACAACGACAGCCCGACGTCGGAAGACGGGATGAACGCTGTTCTGGCCTACTGCGAACTCTATCGGTTGGCCGGCAAAGAACGCTTCCTGCGCTTGGCGCGGTTGGCTGCTGATTGGATGCTGACGTTTCGCAAGATCTACAACGAACGGCTGCCGGCGGACTCGCTGATGGGCAGCTACGATATGCGGTCGCGCGGCGGCGACTACGCGTCCGCCAGCAATAACCATCTGCACGTCTTCGAAGTGTTGGTGACGCAGCAGCTCTGCGATCTGACGCGCTGGACGGGCAACGAATACTATCGTCAACGGGCGGAAGATCATTGGCGGTTTATCTGCCAGTATCTGTCGCGCTGTCACGGGATGTACAACGGGTTTCGCGGGGCCATGGCCGAGCAGTTCTATTGGTGCGACTACGGCTCCTGGGCGAACTGGCAGCCGCCGACGTACCACCGGAATAAGGGAAACATGGCCGGCTTCACCGCGGTCTGGTGTATCGGTATGATCCTTCTCGGCGCGCCGTCAGCCGGCGCGGAGTTCTATGGGATATCGGGCTTTGAAGCAAACTGACAAACTGAAAGGAAAGGTTATGAACTTGCCGGAGAATCACCTGTTTTGTCTGCGTTCCGCGCTGAAAGCCTGGGGCGCGTTGACTGCCTCCCTGATGTTGATGCTTGTGGGAGCCCATGCCGGAGAGACTCCGGGCGCCGGATTCGATCGGAACCACCGGCCGCTGCCGTTGGCGGCGAACTGGAACTGCAACGGACCGAAGGGCTATGGCCCGGTATGGCAGTATGAGCAGATCGAGAACGGCCATCACCTGCTGTTTACGTTCCGTTTCTCCCGCGAGCCGCTGAATGACGCCTGGAAGAAGAAGTACGAGCCGATCTTCACCGGGCTGCGCGAACGGAAGGCGCCCGTCTGCCTGCGCTGGGGCAACTGGGTTAACGACGTCAAGGACCGCTCCCCGTTCAGTCCGGTCGAGAACTGGCGCCGGACCGGAGAGCAGATCATGGGGGAACACGAAGCCAAACTGAAACAACTGCAGCAGTGGTATCCGAACCCGCCGTACGTCGTCATGCTGTCCAATAACGAGGCCCGTGTACCCAGCTTGAAGCAGCTGATTAAGAAGGGCAAGTACACCGACAAACTCGGAACGACCCCATTGCAGCAACAGAAAGCTTACGGCGAAGCCTATCTCGAACGCTACAAAGCCATGTTCGACGGCATGCGCGCAGTCTCCGGCGACTGGGGCAAGACGATGCGCTTTATCGGATACGCCTGGGGCGGCGAAGCGAATATCGGCATGTACAGCCGGCTGGCCTCGCCGCTCGCCTGGGACGGCGTCTCCGCCCGTAACTATATCGACCGCGGGCTGACCGATTACAAGACCTATTCGGCGACCGTGACCGCCATGAACCTGCGGCTGAAGAAAGCCTGGTACCTGTCGCAGAAGAAGGATGTGCACTTCGAGATCTCTCCCTGGTGGCGCAAAAAGAAGGGCGTGCCGCCCGAGCGCTACGGCGCCCTGGTGATCTGGAACCTGTGGGTCGCCCGGCCGCACAGCGCCCGGCAGTTCACCGGTTGGGGCCAGAAACGAGACAGCGACTGGTCCTGGTATCAGCAGGTCGTCAAAGCCGTTGATATGGTGCATAACAACGAAACACTGCGAACGTTCTGGAAGGAAGGCGAACCCGTCGTGAATCCGGAGATCGAGATCGGCGTGCACGTCATCGATGCGCACCCCGCCGAAGGCACCTGGTCGCAAGGCCGGCTGAAGGGGTTTGTCACCGACGCGCAGATGAAAACGTTGGAGGCGATGTCGCACGCATATTACGGCCTCAAGACCAGCGTCGACCCGAAGCAGTTCGCTCCGAAAAGAGAGAAGCACGGCGGGCGTGTCGAGTTCGACAAGAAGGCCGAGTTCCGCGTCTGGGCGCAGGCCCAGGTGATGGGCGCTAAACCGAACAGGCAGTGGCTGGTGTTCGCCTACGCCCCGCGCGGCGACGAGACGGGCATCAAGATCACCATCCCGAACTTCAAGGCCGTCACCTTGGACGTCCCGCAGAAGGGGGTCTTTGCCGTGGTCAACGAAAGCGCCGGGATGAAGACTATCGAGGTGCCGAAGTAAGTATTGGCAGGTTTGACCTGCCGAAAGAGGGGGCACGCAGGCGGCGTCGGGGTAGCTGGGCTGACCACTGCTCCAGCAGGTTAAGCCTGCTGGGGGCAGAAGGGCAGCACGCGGGAGCCACTCCCCGTGACTGACGCATTACCGTCGGTTCGGTTGATTCTCTGGCATTCCGGCGTAGTTTTTACCAGTGTGCCGGGGAGCTGTTCCCGATTGACGTGCCGTAGATGACAACCATCAGAAAAGGTCCGTTGTGCAGTATTCACGTGTGTTTTGCCGCAACAGTGTCTTTGTCCTATCGTTGCTCATTTCAGTTGGAGTTTCAGCCGGGCAAGAGGATGATCGGGCCGGTGTGACCGCAAAGAACTTTATGGAGGTCCTTGGCGCGGGCAACCGGATTCCCGTGGTGCGCAGTCTGATGACGCAACGAAATGGAAAGCCCGGGCCAATCCATGCACTGGCATTCAATGCGAACAGCCGGCATCTGGCCTTCAGCAACGGGCCGACGGTTTTCGTGGTCGATATGACCGGCAAGCAGTTGGCGAAGTTCTCATTGCCGAGCACGCAAGGCATATACAGTCTTAAATACTGCAACAAAGGCCGGTACCTGTTCGCCGCGAATACGGGGCACTATGCGGTTCTGGATTCGCGCCGCTACAAGCCTGTCCGTAAACTGCAGGGAAAATTTCCGGGGGTGATGGGCCGGTTCGACGTCGATTTCCGACTTCGTGCTGCAGTGGGCATCAAGGGGACCGGGGTCTGTGCCGCGGCGTTCCCGGGCTTGTCCAACCGTACGGCGCTGACCCGTATTGCGCACCCCGGTGCCCGGCACGTCCGCTTCGGACCCAACGCGAAGTATGTCGTCACCTGCGGTGCGGATGGCGTCAAGGTTTGGAACGCCCGGAGCGGTGCGCTGGTTTGTACCGTCAGCAGCGGCAACAAGACGACCAAGCGCTACCCGGTGACATTTGATCTGGATCCCACGGACAGCAGTCGTTTGGCGGTCGGCACGCTTGATGGTCGTGTGGAACTGTGGTCTTTGCCGGCCGGCAAGTTGCTGGCCGGCACCGGTTGGGTGCATCGACCAACCTACAACTGCTCGTACCCGCTGACCGAATGTGTGCGCTTCAGTCCGGACGGGCGGCTGCTGGCCAGCAGCGGCAAGGGGGTGGTGAAACTATGGCTGCTTGATGACGGCGGCCTGACCTATCTCAATTCGGTGCGCCGGGCCGGCGACATTGTGCAGATCGCCGTCAGCCCGGATAACCGGAAGCTGGCGCTTTGTACGTACATCCGCAACCTGCCGGTCAGCAAATGGCCGACCATCGACAAGTGTACCGAGGCCCAGAAGAACAATGTTCAGGTGTACGACATCTCGCGTTTGCGGCAATACCACTATGCGGCGGCGATGTATGAGAGCAGTTGGGACGCGCACACGAAGAAGCGCTTTGCGGCGATCAAGGAGAAGGCCGAGGCGGGCAACGGCGACTATCAGGCGGTGCTTGCGCGTGCTTACGCTGTCGGCTGGCCGGCGCCCGTGGTCGATTATGACCTGGCTCGGCAATGGCTCGAAACATCGGTTGCGCAGAAGAGTGAGCTGGGACTGCTGTGGCAGAGTCATCACCTGTCCAACAAGTTTCTGGCGGCAGACCATTCGGCGTGGCAATTCATCAAAGCACAAAAGACTGCGGCGGCTTGTCTGCCACAACTGACGAAACGGGCGCAGGCCGGCGACGGCTTTGCGATCTGGGCTTTGGCCTCGTACTACATGGATGTCAAGAAAGATCCGAAGCTGGCCTCCGAATGGGCCCGCAAGGGCGAGAAGTACAACCATCCCGAGATCCACCTGATTCTTGCCCGGCTTTACCGACTTGGTGGCGGCGGTGTGCAGAAGGATCAGGCCAAGGCGCTCAAACATTTTGAGATCGCCGCCCGCATGGGATTGCCGCGGGCGTTAAGTGCCCTTGCTCGTTACCATCGGGACGGCCGCCTGGGCCTTGTGCGTTCGCGGGATGCCGCCTTTGTTCTGGCCAAAAAGGCAGCGGACCGCAAGTATTTCGACGGTTTGTTTCAGGTCGGCGAGGCACTGCACGCCGGTACGGCATGCCCGCCGGATTTCGAAACCGGACGAAAGTACCTGAACCAGGCCGTCGCCATGGGCAGTACGGATGCAATCCGGGTGTACGGCGATCTCCACCTTCGCGGTGTCGGCCTGCCGCAGAACACGGAGAAGGGACTGCAGTTGCTGGCTCGGGCGGCGGCCCGCAGTGACTTTGCGGCGGCCCGCAAACTGGGCGCGTACTACAGCAAGAGAAAGGATGCTGCCGCTGCCTTCAAATGGTACGACCGGATCGGGGACCCGCGGGCCCGGGAACTGGACAAACGGCTGGGCCTCGCATTTTTGTACCAGTTCGTCAGTTTCCGCGGGGCGGTGGGTGAGCCGGCGGTAACGGTCCCTTCACGGTTGCAGAAAGGTCTGGCAGCCCATAAGACCGGTTTGCCGGACATCGGCGACCAGATCATCGAAAAGACCATCGCAGCCGCTCCCGAGGATTTCTATCGAAGTCGCTGCGATCTTGACTTCCCGAAAACCGGGGTACCGCTCCGCTTCGCCAGCGCGCTCTACGTCAAGGCGTTGGCCGAAAAGTGGAATCAGTATGATTTCTTGCTCTGGTTGACCTATGGGCACATGGCAAATCTGGCGGGACGGCCGGAGCTGGCGCTGAAGGCCGCCGACAAGCTTGCGGCTCTCCTGCCGAAGTTCGCCAAGAAAGGATCCCCCGGCCGGGAACTGCTGACCGCCGCGGCCACGATCCGGGCCGGGGCGTTGATCCAGCTTGGCGAGACGGCCAAAGGCTACTCGTCTTTGTATGAGGGGTTCAAACTGGATTTGAAAGACGGGGCCAGCATTGACCGCTTTGTGAACTACGTCAATAATCAGGCAACGCCACTGTTGACCGACCGCAAGAAACTTGCATTCGTCACCGGGATCCCGGCACCCCGTTTCAAAGGAGAGCCCCGAATGCCGAAGGCCCAGGCCTACCACGACCTGGCGACCGGAAAACTGCTGCAGGCTGCCACCGGCATCCCGGCATTGCAGGACGGCGGCTCAAACGACAGCGATACGACTGCGGCCGAGGCCGTGAAACCGGCCGCAGAAGCGAAGCCGGAAGCAGAAGCGAAGCCCGACGCCAAGGAACCTAAACCGATCAAAGTGATCATTCTCGACTGATGCCCGTCCGGACCTGCAATCTCGTGTTTGTCATCGCCGCATTCCTACTCGGCGCGGCATTGGTCGTGTTCGGTGACGATGCGGCTGCACCCGCCGCGGCGGAACAGAAGCTCATCAAGCTCGCACGCATCGAACCGACCGCGGAGAGTCGCGCCGCCCTCGGCAGCTATCGCTATGTGCACGCAGTACACGACTACCACCGTTGGGAGAAGACGGGTGACGCGGCAGTCTACCGCCGGGCGCTGGTTTATGCCGAATCCGCCTGCCGACTGGCGCCGGCGAAGGCCGAACACTGGTTCTTCAAGGGACTCCTGCTGGCGCGGATGGACACGGACAAGAACGCGCTGAAACAGGCAACCTTAGGGTCGGCGCGGAAATAACGTCGCATTATTCGGGGCAGACATACCAA
>CAYLNH010000010.1:0-59526 GCA_964384625.1 uncultured Lentisphaerales bacterium | reverse complement strand
TCAAAAGCTCAACGGCGGGCGTCGAATCCAACTGAATTTTGGCACAATAGGAAATGCAGGTAAGACTGCCCGGCCGCGCCGGGCTGGTCCGCCGCGCGGTGGCGTTGTCCGCCGACCGGAACCCGTGCCGGGCCTTCCCGACCTGCCGCGTTCAGCCGCCGAGTTCGACGCAGCGCTTGCGATAGTGCATGTAGTTCTCGAAGGAAACCTCTTCCGGCACGCCGTGATCACAGGTGGGGATCGCGCCGCCGCGTTCGACCATGGCCGGGATGATGCGCTCGACCATCTTGTCGATCGCCGCCGGCGTGGTAGCCAGTACGCGCTTGTCGATGCCGCCGTGCACCACCAGCTCCGGGTACTCCCCGGCCGTGCGGATGATGTCGCACTTGGACGCGACCTCGAACGGCCCCATCGAATCCATGCCCATCTCACGGTACAGGTCGATGATGGGGTCGACATAGCCGTCGGAATCGACAAAGAAGAAGAGCCGCCGGGACTTGTCGATCTGGCGGGATCGCATATTCGCCAGCAGTTGCCGGTAGTAGGGCATGAGAAACTCCCGGATCATGTCCGGGGAGATCAGCGGACCGTTGTTGTAGCAGATATCCTCAGCGATACCCACCTGATCGAAGGTCACGTACTCCTGATGTTTCGCGATGACCGCGTCGGCCAGCTTGAACCAGGTCTCCATGCAGTCGCGAATCAGCTCCGGCTGGTCATAGACGGCATAGAACAGATTCTCCGGCCCGATCAGACTGCGCAGATACATGTAGCCGCCGACCACATTCTGGTTGATCCGCTTGCCCTGCCCCGCTGCGGCAACGGCAGGCGCGGCCTGTTCTTCGATCTTGGCGTAGCGCTCCGGCGTCGTCGGGTCCAATCGCCACTTGACATTCTCCTCCCAGGTCTTCATGTCCTTGACCGGATGGTCCAGGTATTCCGGCATGAAGCCGCTGCGCCGGCCCTTGAAGCAGAGCACATGACGACCGGCGAAGTCCTGGACGACTTCGTGCTCGCCGCGGTCCTCGATGACCCGGGTTTCGAATGCCGGGACAAAGGCGGCTTCGCACCAGCCGCAGCCGCCGAGCGTGAAGTCCCCCGGCGGATCGTAATGGAACAGCTCCGCCATGTCGGCGCGACTGAAATCTTCCGGCACCTTGCCCTCCCGCTTCCAGCGGTCCAGGACGTAGAAACCGAATTCCTTGTGGTAGATCGGCGTACCCGGCACGATGTCGTGGATATCCCGCAGCTTGCGCGCCGCCGGCGTCATCTGCGCCCGCGGCACCATCGCATGCACACCGTCGGCCGGCGCCGCCGTGATCGTCTCCGTCTCACTCATCTGGCTGTCCTCTGCTTCGACTCCTACAAAAAACGGCATCGCAGACCGACTGCCGGAATCCGTCACATCGGCCTGGATCTCTCATTCATGGCTATAAATTAGGCAAAACCGCGTTGCAGAGAATGGCAAAACCGGCAATCTACATATATATTTCGGCAAAAGGAGTGCGGGAACCATGTGGCATCGACATTCCGGCGCCGGCGGGGCCTCGGACCTGTCCGGGCTGGCCTTGCGGGATATCTGGGACGTGCGCGCGGACCGGAGCTATGACGTCCACTGCAGCCGTTCGGCCTCGCGCATCGTTGCTATACGAACGCTGGCGGGGACCGGCCGACTTGACTTCGACCACGTGCAGACAACCGATGTCCACGGCGGTTCGCTGGTCTTCGTCGAGTGGCCGCACCTGCGTCGCTACCGTTGTCTGGGTCGCCGTTGGGATTTCTGGTGGTTCGCCTTTCAGGCCGGCGGACCGCCGGCGTTTCCGCTGTACCAGGTGCTGCAGATTCCGGCGCAGCAGCGGGACAAGGAGGACCTCCAGGCGGCCTTTACGGCGTTGCGCCGGGACTCCTTCGCGCAGCGCAGCTATGCTTCCAGCATCGCGGCGATGATGTTCCAACGCTGGCTTTGTTCCTGGCGCGGGTCCCAACGTCGCTCACGCCATCAGGAGACCGTGGACGCGGTGATCGACGAGATGCATGAGCGTTTGCGCGACGGCTGGCCGGTGGCGGAGATGGCGCGTTCGGCGGGTATGAGTGTGCGATCGTTCCGGGACGCCTTCCGCGCGGCGACCGGCCGCAGTCCCAAGGCATACTACGACGTCCTGCGGTTGAATACGGCGAACCAGTTGCTGCGGCTGGGCCTCTATTCGGTCGGCGAAGTCGCCGACCAACTCGGTTTTTCGAGTCCCTTTCACCTGAGCCGCGCCTTTCGCCGACACTTCGGCATGCCGCCTTCCCGGGTCACGTCCGACTGAGCCGCGCCTGGGAGTTCACGGCAACTCCTGCCCAGCTGCCCGTCCGCTCCCTGCTGCCGGGCGCGGGCCCGGCGGCAAACCCCGGGCTGAAAATGGTCACGCTGACAGGGCGAGCCCGCCGGTGGTGGAACATCGGCTTTGACCACACCCCGCGGCTGAGGCATTGCACCAGCGTTGGAGTCGGCCTTGACATGCGGCGCTTGCCTGCCTACCATTAGGGCGCGAGGGGTACACAGGATTATCGGCATGCAGAAGAGCTTCGGCTATTTCCAGAACGACGGCCGCGAGTTTGTCGTCACCGAGGTAGAGACGCCGCGGGGGTTGATCAACTACATGTGGAACCACGCGCTGATCTCCGGGGTAAACCAGCACGGCGGCGGCGACGGCGTCTACAAAGGCCGGGCCATCCAGTATATCGACCGGCACGGCCGCAACCTGATGGTGCGCGACGGCCACCGTTATTTCTATCTGCGCGACGATGACGGCGACTTCTGGTCGCCCGGCTGGCACCCGGTGCAGGAGCCGCTGGACGCGTTTTCCTGCACGCACGGGCTGGGTTACAGCCTGATCGAATCATCCTGCCGCGGCATCGAGTCCGGCCTGCGGATGTTCGTGCCCAGCCGCGAGCCGGCGGAAATCTGGACAGTGACGCTGAAGAACACGCGGGACGCCGCAGTAACGCTGAAGTTCTTCACCTTCGTGGACTGGCTGCTGCAGGGATACGACATCTACTCCGACTACCACAGCTATCTGACCGGCGCGTACTACCCGGAATTGTGGGCCGTGCAGTGTGCCAACACCGCCGTCGAACGTCCGCACCGATATTTCGAAGGCTTCGTCGCCAGCGACCGCGAGCCGTCCGGCTACGACACCAGTCGCCGGGCTTTCCTCGGGCCCTTCGGACTCCTTGACCGTCCCAAAGCCGTGACGGCCGGCGCCTGCCGCAACAGCGACGCCGCCTGCGAGGACATGGTCGGCGTGCTGGAACACACGATCACCCTGGCCGCCGGCGAGGCGACATCGTTCCATGTCTTCATCGGCGCCTCGAACGGTATGAAGCTGACGGAGAAGATCCTCAACCGCTTGCGCACCGCAGGCCATATCGACCGGGAGTTCGACGCGCTCAAACAGCGCCGGACCAACATGTGCCGCAAGCTCATCGTTGCGACCCCGGACGAGCACACCAATATCCTGATGAACAGCTGGCTCAAACAGCAGATCCAGGTATATGCGGACGTCGGCAGCGACAACGGCCGGGGGTTCCGCGACGCGATGCAACTGATCTGGGCGGCAGCGGCCTTCGACCTGGATTTCACCAAACACATGCTGGACGAAAGTCTGCGGCACCAATTCCAGGACGGCCACACCCTGCGCGGCTGGCTGCCGGTGGACGAGCATCATTACTCCGACGGCCCGGTCTGGATTGCGCCGGTGGTTGAGGCCTACATCAAAGAGAGCGGTGACGACTCGATTCTGCATCACGAGATCCCGTACTTCGACGGCGGGAAAGGCACGGTCTGGGACCACCTGCTGCGCGGCCTGCTGCACGCGACCGAGGACACCGGCGCCCACGGCCTGGTACTGTGTCACTTCGGCGACTGGAACGACTCGCTGACCGGCGTCGGCAACGGCGGCAAAGGCGAATCGGTATGGACGTCGATCGGCATTGTCTTCAGTCTGAAGATCGCCATTGCGTTGGCCGAACGCCAACGCTACGACTCGATCACAAAGGAACTGCAGGCCCGGGCGGACGAGTTGACGCGGGCGATCAACCTGAACGGCTGGGACGGCAACTGGTACCTGCGGGCGATCGACGATTTCGGCAATGACGTCGGCTCCCACGTCGAGACCGAGGGCCGCATCTATCTGCTGCCGCAGGTCTGGGCAATCATGGCCGACATTGTCGATGACGACCGGCGCGAACTGCTGTACCGCATGATCGACGAGCATCTCGACAGTGAGTACGGCAGTCTGACGCTGGCGCCGCCGTACACGCAGCACAACCCGAAGATCGGCCGGCTGACGGCGATGGTGCCCGGCATCTGGGAGAACGGTTCGCCCTACAACCATTCGAACGGCTTCAAGGTTATCGCCGACTGCCTGGGCGGGCGCGGCGACGCGGCCTGGACCTCCTACCAGAAGGCGATGCCCGACAACCCGTATACGCCGTCAACGCATTCGGGCTGTGAGCCGTATGTCTTCGCCAATCAGCACCTGGGCCCGGATAACCCGCGCCGGGGCGAGACGCAGTTCGCCTGGATGACCGGCACGGCGGGCTGGTACTACCGCGCGATGGCCGAATGGATCCTCGGCGTCCGGGCCGACTACGACGGTCTGCGGATCGATCCGTGCCTGCCGTCGGCCTGGAAGGAGTGCAGCCTGGAACGTGATTTCCGCGATGCCCGATACCGGATCCGCATCCGCAATCCCGACGGCGTTCAAAAGGGCAAGTTGTCCTTGTCGATCGACGGCGAGCCGCTGGCGGGAAATCTGGTGCCGGTCTTTGCAGACGGGCAGACGCACGTGGTTGAGGTATTGCTCGAACCGTAGCTACACCCGCCGCGAAAAGCTTTGTACTGCTACCCTGCAGGACCTTGTTTTCTGTGCAAGGTTTGTGCTGCAATCCAGAGAGAACCGACTGATTACCTTTCCGCAGACCCCCCTTCATCTCTACCGTACACCTGCCGCCAGAAGATCCCCCCGGCTGTGCCGGGGGTGTGTCTGCCCCCCTTCAATTCTGCCTTCGCCACAACTTCCCGCCCTTTTCGCGCTACGTATGCCTACGTCTCAACCTACGTCCTGTACGAGCCAGAAGTCAAAGCTTGGTCAGACATCAGGAAGAGACTCAGGATGAGATCAGGGATCGATTTGGTGCGGCCAACGGCCGCGCTAAGGGTATCGGATTGCAGATGTCTGCAGCCGTTCTGGGCGCCCCAACGGGGGTGCTTCCTCAGTACGCAGAGTGAGCCCTCGAACGACCCGGTAAAACCGGGTCTGGTGAGCACGAAGTGCTGCGGCCAACGGTCTGGGGGGCAGGTCCTCCTCCGATCCAGCCCCAACGGGAAGTGCTCAACGCCAACTGGTTGATGAGACCTTACAGGCCTCGAATGGGATAGAACGGACACCCGGGCCGTTGGCCTGGGCTACGTTGAGGCCGCCCGCTTTGGGGCGGCGGGAATGACAGGGAAACGACCAGAACCATGCCTTCCTCAGTGCTGCCGAACAGGCAGCAGCGAAGCGGCAACTCCAACGAAGAACGCCGACCATCCCGTTTCGCGGACGCTGTAGCGAACCTACGATTCCTCGATCCCCAAGGCGTCCAGCAGCACCCGGGCGGCGTCCTTGTTGGCGATGCGGCCGCGGACGGCGCTGTCGAGATCGTTCATTGCCGACGGCGACACGGCGGAGCCGACGCAGGACGGACAACCGTCGTAGCAGCGGCAGTTGCGGATGACGTCGGCAATGGTCTTGATGATCTCGTCGAAGCTGTTGCGGATACGCTGGGCGTAGCCCATGCCGCCGGGATAGCGGTCGTGCACAAAGAGGGCATCACGGGTAAGGTTGCGCGCATCGACCACAGTGCCGATGTCCTGCTGGTCGCACATGACGTAGAACGGAGCGACTTCGACAAGGACATTGGCAATGCCGATCAGTGCTTCATCGATGCTCAGATCGCGGTCCATCAGGAGTTTGACGGCGTCGTAGCCCGGGGCAAACCAGAAGGCCACGGTTTCGAGCATCTGCGGCGGCATTTCGAGTTGTTCGAAGCCCAGGCTGTCGCGCGAATGGAAACGGATCTTCTTGAACATGGGGATGGCGGTGGTGACGGTCACGTCGCCGTAGCCCAGGACACCGCCCCGCCAGTCGTCTTCCCGATCTTTCTCGTCGATCTTGATCTGCGACGTCTGAATCGACTGGGTGTAGTAATCGAGATCACGCTGTTCGACAAAGGCGATGTTCTGGTCGAAATCGAGCTTGTTGACGAAGTAGGTCTCGGCGCCGTGCAGATAGACGGCGTGCGTGTGCAATTGCGCCAGGGCGCTGATTTCATCCAGCGTCCCGATCACGCGGTCGTCCTGCACATCCTGGATCGTATAGACCGGGCCGGCGATGTTGCGCAGGTTGACGTTTGCCGCCGGGTACTCGGTACTGGCCCAATACCAGTCGTTGTCGATCTTGTGCACATAGCCGTCTTCCTCGAGCAACTCGAGCACCGGCAGGCCGCACTCGCCGAACAACTCGGCGTCTTCCGGGCTGATGGGCAATTCGTTGGCGGCACACTTCAGATGGCCGACAACAATATGCGGGTTATCGGGATCCACCACGGCGTTTTCAGGGCTCTGGTCGAAGAGATAGCTGCAGTTGGCCATGAGATACTGATCCATCGGCGCGTTCTGCCCGACCAGGAAGACAATCGATTCGTCGCTGCTGCGTCCGGCCCGGCCGGACTGCTGCCAGAGACTGGCGATGGTCCCCGGATACCCGACCAGGATGCAGGCGTCGAGACTGCCGATGTCGATCCCGAGTTCGAGGGCGTTGGTGCTGGCGACGCCAAGGATCTCCTTGTGCGCCAGTTTGCGTTCGATCTCGCGGCGTTCCTCGGGCAGATAGCCGCCGCGGTAGGCATGCACCGCCCCGGCCAACTGCCGGGATTCGCGAGAGAGCCGGTCGCGGCAGTCCTTGAAGACCAGCTCCGCCGCCAGCCGGGTGCGGACAAAGGCAATGGTCTGGACCCGTTGCCGGATCAGTGCGGTCATCAGTCCGACGGCCTCACGCAGGGCACTGCGGCGGTCGCCGCCCACGCGCCAGTCATCGCGTTTGCCGAGGGCCGCAGCGTCCACCGGCGGCGGATTCCACAGGACAAAGCGTTTCGGCCCGCGCGGCGAACCGTCGTTGTCGACCAATTCCATCTCGACGCCGCAGACGTTCCTGGCGTGAGCCGCGGGGTTTGCAATCGTCGCCGACGTACAGATGAACTGCGGCGCGGCGCCGTAATGCCGGCAAACGCGCCGCAGCCGCCGCATGACGTTGGCCAGGTGCGAACCGAAGACACCGCGATAGGCGTGGACTTCGTCGATCACGACATAACGCAGATTGCTGAAGAACCGGTTCCACCGGGCGTGCTGCGGCAGGATCCCCTGGTGCAGCATGTCGGGGTTCGTCAGGATGATGTTGCCGCCGTCCCGCAGCTTGCGGCGCAGGTTCTGCGGCGTGTCCCCGTCATACGTGCCGGCCATGAAATCCAGACCACCGTCTTCGTCGTGGAACCGCGTCAACCCACGCAGCTGATCCTGCGCCAGCGCCTTGGTCGGATAGATAAACAGCATCGTCGCCGCCGCCTCCTGCAGCAGCGCCTCGAGCACCGGGATCGTATAACACAGAGTTTTGCCCGAAGCCGTACCCGTGACGATGACGATGCTCTTGCCGTCGTGAACCCGGTCGATGGCGGTGGCCTGATGCGAGTACAACTCGCGGATGCCGTGCCGTTCCAGCGCGGCGGCAAGGACCGCCGGCAAACCGTCCTTCACCGGCTGACACTGCGGCGCCCGCGCGGCCAACTGCTCCTGGTGCACCACCTGGTCGGCAAAGAACCGTTCGCGCTTCAACTCGCTGAGAAATATCTGTGCGTCCATGTCCTACTGCGGCTTTCGGCGTTTCCTTTTCGTTTTTTTCGGCGGTTTCGGCGGCGGGAAGCGCGTCATGATATCGGCCATCGTCACCAGATCGAGCAGATTGTGCCTGAGCACATCGACCATCTGCCAGGCGTTCCGGCTGCGAACGAACCGATGATAGGCATCGGGAATCAGAGCGCCGGGGATGTCTCCGTGTCGCACGCGACCGCAGACCTGCGCTTCTAACGTCTGCAACTTACAGTTCTCGAACTGCCCCTTCCAGATCCGGCGGCCGACATGGAGCAGATCCAGATGCAGCGGCGCCAGACCGTACGGCACGCCGTTGGCGGCGGACCGCGTCCGCAGGAACGGGAAATCAAAACTCTTGCCGTTAAACGTGACGAGCAGTTTGCGTTCCGCACACTCATCGACAAAGAAGGCCAGGATCGCCTTTTCTTCGGCGTAATTGCGGGCCAGATACTGCTGGACTTCGAACCCGCCGTGGCGCCAGATCATGATGCCGATCAGGAACACCGGGGTGTTGTTCAGGCCGGTCGTTTCGATGTCCATGAAGAGTACGTCGTCGACGTCCAGTTCAGCGACCGGCGTCACCTGGTTGACATGATGGGCCAGTCCCGGCGGCGGGTCATGCAGCACCCGGCGGAAGCTGGAACTCACCCCCGCCGTACCGTCCAGAGTGTCGGTTGCCGTGCGGACGACGTAAGCCCGGCCGAAGCGGGAGTGCTCCCAGACCTCGCCCTCGACCGCGTCCTCCAGGATCACCTCGGCATTGCCGGGAGCGGCGGCGGCCGGGGTCTCGACCCGGGGCAGATCACGGCAGTAGACGATTGGTTCGGGCTTCTGCTGTTTCTGACGCGGCGGCGTGGCGGACGCGGGCGGACGCAAATCATCGGCGGAGACGACGGCCGGTTTTCTGCCGTTGGCGAACTTCCGGTTCAACGCCTCCAGCCGGGCCCGCAGTTCTTTCGCGGTATTCTCGTCTCCACGGGAACGCGCCATGGCTTCACCTCATATCAAACGGACAACAACTAGCTAATGGAATACAGCCAATTTGCCCCGAATCCGCCTCAAGTCAAGCAGGACTACGTTCCGATGGCGAGGGCGGCGCCGACCTGATAGACCACCAGGCAGACGAGGTAGGCGATGACGGTGAGGCCGGCCAGCTGCAGCAGGGCCCATTTCAGCGCGCCGCTTTCCCGCCAGGTCATCACCACGGTGGCCATGCACGGCGTGGAGATCAGACAGAAGAGCATGATGCAGAAGCCGACGAGCGGCGAGTAGTTCGCCGCCAGTTTCGACCGCAGTACGGACGAGTCATCCGTGCCTTCGCCGAGGGAGTAGACAATGCCGATCTGCGCCACAAAGACCTCCTTGGCGGCGAAGGCGCCGATCAGCGCCGTGCTGATGCGCCAGTCGAAGCCGAGCGGTTTCATGGCCGGTGCGAGGGTCGAGCCGATGCGGCCGGCGAGGCTGTGCTGCAGTTCCTCGGCCCGACGGGCATTGGCGAGTTCGAGACTGCGCTCGTCGTAATGCTCTTTCGCCTGGGTGTACATGCGGGCGGCGCGGAACGCCGCCGGGTCGGCCTGCTGCAGGTCTTCCATGGTCAGGTTGTGCTGGTGCAGGAAGACGGCGTACTCCAGCGCGTGCGGGTCGAGCCCGGCGGTCTGCTCGGCAAACCGCGCGGCTGCCTGCGCGATGGCGCTCCGGGTGCGCCGGAACCGGCCGACGGCTTCGCCCTCAACACCGCTCAACATGCGATCCAGTTTCTCATCGGCGGCTTCCGCCACGGCCTGGAACTCCTCCTGGTCCGGGTAGAACTGTTCCGCGGCGGCGGCGCGCGCCAGTTCGGCGTCGGCAATCGCCGTCAACCGTCCCGGCTCCACCCCCAGGACACGTTCGGCCCGGCCGACGGCCGCCAGGTAATCCTGTTGAATGGCTTCGGATTCGGCGCCGTAGTTGCGGTCGAACGCCGTCTTTCGCGGATAGGTGGTCATCGCCCAGAGGACAATGGACACGCCGAGAATCACGGTGCCGGCTTTCTGGACATACAGCCAGGAACGCTCCCAGGTGTTTTTGAACAGGAATTTCATCGTCGGCACACGATAGGGCGGGAGCTCCATGACGAACGGCGTCGTCTCGCCTTTGAACAGCGTCACCCGCAGGAGTTTGGCCAGGAGGACGGCAAAAAGAATGCCGATGACGTAGATCAGCCACAGCATGGGGCCGCGCCAGGCCTCCGGGAAGAACGCGGGGATAATCAGCGCATAGATCGGCAGCCGGGCGCCGCAGCTCATCAACGGCACGATCATCATCGTCGTCAACCGATCCTTGCGGTCGTCCAGAATCCGTGTCGCCAGAATCGCGGGAACGGAACAACCGAACCCCGTCAGCATCGGGATGAAGCTCTTGCCGTGCAGCCCGATCCGGTGCATCAGGCGGTCCATCACAAACGCCGCGCGCGCCATGTACCCGGTGCCCTCCAGCAGGGCAATACCGAAGAACAGGAACATGATGTTCGGCAGGAAGGTCACGACGCCGCCGACGCCGCCGATGACGCCGTCGATCAACATGGATTTCAGGGCGCTCTCGGCCCCCTTCGGCCAGAAGCCGGCGATCACTTCGCTGAGTCGGCCGAACAGCCACTCCAGCCCCGCCATCGGATAGGCGCCCAGGGAGAACGTCAACTGAAACGTCAGGTACATCAGCACCAGGAAGATCGGCAAACCCAGAACGTGATTGGTCAGCACTGCATCGATCCGGTCGGACATGCTGTGCCGGGCTTCCACGGTCGAGCGCACCGTTTCAGTGCAGACGCCCGAGATGAACCCGTAGCGGCGGTCGGCAATGATGATCTCCGGCTGGTCGCCGAGTACCTGGCGCAGCCGCTTCTCCTGGCGGCCGGCCAGGGCCAGGACCGCCTCGGAATCGACGGCGTTCAGGACCTCCTTGTCGTTCTCGAGCAGCTTGACCGCCAGCCAGCGGCTGCTGTAGCGGTCCGTCAGGACCTCCTCCTGCTCAATCAGATTCTCCAGTTGACGCAGGGATTTCTCAATCTCACGGCCGTAGCGCACCGGATTGTGCGGCTGTTTCCAGGTGCCGTCGGCAACGGCGACGGCCGCCTCGAGGAGATCCCCGGTGCCGCGGTCCCGGTGGCCGGTGGTCGGTACGATCGGCGCCCCGAAGAAGCGGGACATCTGCTCGAGATCGAACTTCAGACCGCGGCGCTCAGCCACGTCGCTCATATTGTAGGCCAGTACCAGGGGCACGTTCAGCTCGATCAACTGCACCGCCAGATACAGGTTGCGTTCCAGATTCGATGCATCGATGATATCGATCACCACATCCGGCTTCTCGTCGATCAGGAAATTGCGGGCCACCAGTTCCTCAACCGAATAGGCGGTCAGGCTGTACGTGCCCGGGAGGTCGACCACGGTGATCTCCCGGTCCCCGAATCGGCAAATGCCTTCTTTCTTCTCGACCGTGACCCCCGGATAGTTGCCGACCTGCTGGCGGTCGCCGGTCAAGTTGTTGAAGATGGTCGTCTTGCCGGAATTCGGATTGCCGGCGAGCGCGATGATCATGTTGTCGGCCATCATGGCGTCCTGGTCTTAGGCGCTCCTAATAAACTTTGGATCAACGAATTCAGGGGCCAAAAAGAAGGCCCGGGCCGCGGCGGCGCCGGGATCAGCTCACGCGAATTTTGTCGGCCATGCCGCGGCCGAGCATCACCCGGCTGTCCTTCACCGCGACGATGAACGGACCGCGACTGCTGTTTGAGATAACTTCCAGTTCGGTTCCCGGCACCAGGCCCATGGAAGCCAGGCGCGCCTGCAGTTCGCGGCCGGAGTCGACGGCGACCAGCTTGACGGTCCGCCCGGCATCAACCATGGATAGCGGCATCGTGTTTTCTTGCGTGCTCAAGATTTTCTCGCCGCCCTGCCCCAGGCAGCGCGGCTCCTATGTCATACTGGCCCGGCCAGTCTGGTTCCAGCCTCAAAATGACCGTTACCATCTGCGGCCTGAAGCCGATTTCAAGCCGGAAAGCGCCGACAACGCGAGCTTATTTGCCGGACTGAAAGGCTTCGTTCATACGCGCAACGCATTTACGGCAGCGCCGACCGGGACCGTTCGCGGCGCAATATTTGCTGAACATCTCGATCCAGGACACGCCGCTGCGCGGGCAATTCTCGACGAAATCCACGAACTGCGTGAACCGCTCCAGCATGTCCTGGGACATGGCATGCTCCATCTTACAGGCCGCCTCTTCAGTAGCATCGGGGTCGACAGCCAGAACTCTCGTGAAGAAATCCTGCAGAACGTCATGCCGACGGATAATGTTCCTGGCCGTCGCCTCGCCCTTCGGCGTCAGCGAGATCAGTTCGTACGGCGCGTAGTTGATCAGACCGCGTGTGGCCAGGGTCCGGAGCGCGCCGGTGACGGAGGCGCCGCTGACGCCGAGGCGCTGGACCAGGTCCTTGGCCCGGGCGGCGCGGTGCTGTTCGACGGCGTGATAGATGGCCTCAAGATAGTCCTCGAGGCTGGCGCTGAGTTTCCGTTTGGGCATAGTTATTCGGCGAGCCTAAGATGATTCGGTCAAGCGAACACTGTAGTCCGGTCTGCAGCTTCGGCAAGAGGGAATGGGGGAAAAGTGAAGCAGCAGGATGCCCCTGCAGGCCGCGGTCGGCAGTGATTCCCGCGGTCAGTTCCCGAAACCGGCCCGGCATTGCGCGAAAGCGCCGACGCCGTTTTTGCATATGGGTCCGGCGGCGCCGCCGGACCGACACTGACTGCCGGTCGCGGCGCTGCCTTCGCGGCACTGGCCGCCGGCCGGGACGCTGCCGTTGCTGCAGGCGCCGGCAGCGCGCTGCAGTTCGCCCAACGGCAAGAGAACCGGGGGTTCATAGCAGGGCAATTCCGTTTTGTCGTGCCCGACATCAGGTTTTTGCCTGCGGTTGCCCATGGGTCAGTCCCTGTGGTTGTCTTGCCGTTGGCCGTCAGGGGGTAACAGCCCGAATCGGGCGGAAACCAACACACCCCTGCTCCAGCAGTTTAATATAAGCAACACAGCGCTTGTTTCAAGGTCGGAGCCGGTCGAGCGAGTGATGCGTCCGTCCCGGGGAGCGGCTCCCGCATCCCGCCACTGACGCATTACGTTGAGCGAACGAGCAGATGGGCGGCGTTCAACCGGCGGCCAGACGCAAAGCCAGCAATGACAGGCCGTAGCGAAGGAGCAGGCCGAGGACGAGGAAGAGCGCGGCGGCCACGAGGGTGACGCGGCCGGCTTTTCGGATGTGACCCGGCTCGATGCGTTCAAAGCGTTCGCCGATCGTCGGCTTCATCAGGGTGCGGCCGCCGTAGACGCTGGGGCCGCCGAGTTGGACGCCGAGGGCGCCGGCCATGGCGGCTTCGGCCAATCCGGAGTTCGGGCTGGCGTGATTGTGGGCATCACGCAAGAGCGTCAGGAACGCCCGTTTCCCGGACCGGTAGAGCATGGCCGCCGCCAGACACAGCAGCGGCGCAGTGAGCCGGGCGGGGATAAAGTTGGCCAGGTCATCCAGCCGCGCAGCGGTGCGGCCGAAGTCCTTGTAGCGTTTGTTCATGTAGCCAAACATCGAGTCCATCGTGTTGACGGTGCGATACAGAATTGCGCCGACCGGCCCCAACAGCATGGCAAAGAACAACGGCGCCGTGATGCCGTCGACAATGCTTTCGGCGACGCTCTCGACCGCGGCGCGGGTCACACCGGCGGCATCCAGGTTCTCGGTGTCGCGGCCGACGATCCGGCCGACGCGGGTTCGCGCTTCGGCCAAGTCGTCTGCCTGCAGTGCCTGCAGGACCTCCTTCGCGTGTTTCAGCAGGTCGTGGGTAGCGATGCTCCAGTAGATCATCGCTGTGGCCGTGATCCAGAAGACGACGCGGCTGCGGTCAACCAGCCAGGCGGTGTAGAGGACGCCGAGGGAGAGGGCCGAGACGTTCAGCAGCATGATCAGGACGCAGAGGTAGCCGGCCAGCCGTTCATTGCGACACAGTTTGCGCAGGATCGTTTCAAGCCGACCGCCGTACCAGCCGATCATCCGCACGGGATGCGGCGCCCACCGGGGATCGCCGACGAGCAGGTCGAACAGGAAGGCGGCAATGATGGCATGTTCCATTCGAATCGTCACAGGCGCATCATCCGGTAGATTGCATCCAGGTCCACATGCCGGCGAAAGATATCGGCCAGCCGTTCGAACGCCGGCTCCAAGTCGTAGGTCCCGCGTATCGCGCCCACCGGCGCCAGTCCTTTCCGGACGCGGACGCGATCAATGAACCACCAACGGAATTCATCGGCGTCGAAGACGCCGTGCAGATAGGTGCCCCAGATCCGGCCGTCGGCGGCACCGACGCCGCCGACGCCGGCGGCCGTCTCGATGACAACATCCAGAGACCCGGTCTCGGTCCGGCCATGGTGGATCTCGTAACCGGCGACCGTGCAGCCCGAGGGGTTGTGCCTTGCCTGCACCTGGCACAGAACCTTGTCCGGAGCCAGTTCGGTGGTCATCGGCAGCAGTCCCAGGCCGGCGATTTCCGGTTGCGCCGACTCCAGCCCCAACGGGTCGGCGATGGCGGCGCCGAGCATCTGGAAGCCGCCGCAGAGACCGACGATCTCGCAGGTTTCCGGCAACTGCAGCAGGGCGTCGGCGATGCCGGTTTCACGCAGTGCCTGAAGGTCGCCGATCGTGTTTTTCGTGCCGGGCAGGATGACCGCGTCCGGGGCGCCGACGGCGTCTCCGCGGCGCACCACGCGGACGACCACATCCGGTTCGACCGCGAATGGATCCAGGTCCGAGAAGTTCGAGATGTGCGGCAGGTCGATCACGGCAATTTCGATATGGTCGGCGCCGGCAGTGTCCGACGGTCGCACCGTTTGTTTGAAGGAGACCGCGTCTTCCTCGGGCAGTCCCAGATTGTGAATGTAGGGGATTGTCCCCAGCACCGGCTTGCCGGTGTGCTCCAGGGTGTAGTCGAAAGCATTCCCCAGAAGTGACGCGTCACCGCGGAATTTGTTAACCAGGAAGCCGGCGAGCAATTGGCGTTCCCATTCGTTCATCACCTCCAGGTGGCCAACGAAACCGGCGAATACGCCGCCGCGGTCGATATCGCCGACGAGCAGCACGGGCGCCTGCGCGTACCGGGCCATCGGCATGTTGACGATGTCGTTGGCTTTCAGGTTCACTTCGCCGGGGCTGCCGGCGCCCTCCAGCACGACGGCGTCGTACTCAGCCGCCAGCGCGTCATAGCACTCGCGCGCCCGGGCCGTGGCGTCGGCTTTATAGGAGTCGTACTCCAGCGCCTGCATATTGCCGATCGGCCTGCCGCAGAGGATGACCTGGCAACCGGTATCGGAATCGGGTTTGAGCAGGATGGGGCTCATGCGGACATCCGGGTCGAGCCGGCAGGCCTGCGCCTGGACAACCTGGGCCCGGGCCACCTCTTCGCCGCGGCGGGTCACAAAAGAATTGTTCGACATGTTCTGCGCCTTGTACGGCGCCACGCGAATGCCGTCCTGCAGCAACACCCGGCACAGCGCCGCCGCCAGGATGCTCTTGCCGGCATTCGACCCGGTCCCCTGGAACATGATTGCCGGCGTGCGCTTTGCCGGCGCCGGCGGTTTCGGCCGCTTGAGTTCGGCGGCCAGCGCCGTCGTCAGCCGGGCGTTGGCGGCGGCGTCCTTCACCGCGACCCGGAAGAAGCGGCGGTCCAGTCCGTCGTAATCGGCGCAACTGCGAATTGCGATGCCGTGCCGCTGCAGGAGGTCCCTGGCCAATTGGTCGGCCTTGCCGTCGAACCGGCAGAGCAGATAGTTGGCTGCCGCCGGGTAGACGTGGAGTCCGAGCCGGGTCAGCAGCGTCTGCAGTTTCTGTCGCCGCTGCGCGGTTTCCGCCCGGCTGGCGGCCGCGTATTCGACATCGGCGATCGCCGCCGTGCCGACCGCCAGCGCCAGGGAGTTGACCGACCAGTCCGGGATCTGTGCCGCCAGCCGCTGCAGGCGGGCTGCGGCGCCCACGGCAAATCCCAGACGCAGCCCCGGGATGGCGTAGAACTTGGTGAACGACCGCAGCACAACGACATTTTCACGGCCGCAGTTGATCAGTGTCGGCGGGGTTTCGACGAAATCGATAAAGGCTTCATCGACAACAAACACGGCCTCGGGCTGCCGGTCCACGACGGCGAGCAGCCGGTCCGGGTCGAGCAGTTTGCCGGAGGGATTGTTCGGATGCCCGAGGATGACCAGATCACCGGCCCGGACGGCCGTCTCGAGGGCCGCATAGTCCACCGAGAAATCCTCGTTGCGGCGAACCTGAAACAGCTCCAGCCCGGCCTGCCGGCAGGCGTTGCGGTAATCGATGTAACTCGGCGGACAGAGAACGGCGCGCTGCGATTGCCAGACGCGCGGCAGCCAGTGAATCAGCTGGCTGCCGCCGTTGCCGGCGACAACGCTGTCGCAGTCCACGCCCCAGGCGGCGGCCACGGCCTGCCGCAGGCGCAGGCAGGCGGGATCCGGATAGTCGGTCAGTCTCTCGATATTGCGGCTGATAACGCGCCGCAGCCATTCCGGCGGCCCGAGGGGGTTGATGTTCGCGCTGCAGTCAAGGAGGTCCTTGGCATCGATGCCGGCGTCCTGCGCCAGGGCTCGCCGGTTGCCGCCGTGCGTCGTCATGCCCCGAGTCCCTCCGGCCAGGCGACGAACGCCAGGACCGCCACCGTCTCGACGATCTCGTTGGTCGCGCCGAGGGTATCGCCGGTGCCGCCGCCGATCTTGCGGTGGCTGTACATACACAACAGCAAGGTCGTCGCCAGCGCCGCAAATGCAGCAACCAGCCCGCGGATGTCGCCCGCGGCCCAGCCGAGACCGACGACGATGACCAGAGCCCAGAGCAGGCGCCAGGGCGAGCGCTGCCAGAACAGGGTTGCCAGCCCTTCTTCGCGGGCATAGGGCATCAGACTCATCGCAAACACCAGGGAACAGCGACCGGCCACCGGCATCAGCAGCGCCGCCTGCCACAGCAGCAGCGGTTCGCCGCCGGCCAGATGCGCCAGCGACGTGATCTTCAGGGCGACCGCAAAGATGATCGCCAACACGCCCATGGCGCCGATGCGGCTGTCATGCATGATCTCCAGGATCTTGCCGCGCGGCCGGGACGAAAAGAACCCGTCGGCCGTGTCCGCCAGGCCGTCCAGATGCAGGCCGCCGGTAATCGCCGCGGACGTCAGCACCAGGATGACCGCCAGCGGCCAGGGCGGCAGTAATTGCGCCGTCAGCGCGGCAATACCCACCAGCAGACCGCCGATGAAGATGCCGACGACCGGGAAGAACCAGACGCTGCGTCCCAGGTCGTCCTCGTCGCCGCACCAGTTGGCCGGCAGCCGGAGAACGGTCAGGAAGGCGAACGCGGAACAGAGGGGCTTCATGGGTCGGTCTCCGCGACGGGTTGGGGTTCAGGCGCCGTCCGGAGCTTTCAGCGCCATCGCTTCCTGCAGCGTGTACATTTCCCGCAGGACGGCCGTCGCGGAATTCAGCAACGGCAACGCCAGGACAGCGCCGGAGCCCTCGCCCAGGCGCAGACCGAGGTCCAGCAGCGGCTGTTTGCCCAGATGCTCGAGCATGGCCTGGTGCCCGGGTTCGGCGCCGGCGTGGCCCGAAATCATGTAGTCGGCGGCGGCGGGGCACAGGGCGTGGGCAATCATGGCGGCGGCGGTCGAGATAAACCCGTCAACGACCACCGGCCGACGCATGGCGGCGGCGCCGAGGATGACGCCGGCCAGGCCGCCGATCTCGAAGCCGCCGACCTTGGCCAGGACGTCGAGGCCGTCCGTTTTGTCCGGCTTGTTGGTCTTGAGCGCTTTCTCGATAATCCTGATCTTGGTTTTCAGCTTGGCGTCATCCAGGCCGGCGCCGCGGCCGGTGACGGTCTTCGGCTTCTTGCCGGTCAGCGTGCAGAGGATCGCGGTCGCCGGCGTGGTATTGCCGATCCCCATCTCGCCGGTGACCAGGACGTCGCTGGAGCCGCCGCGCGTACAGGCGATGTTAATCCCGGTCTCCACCGCCTGCTGCGCCTGCTCCGGCGTCATCGCCGGACCGGCGGCCAGGTTTTCGGTGCCGGGACCGACCGGCCGGGACAGGAAGTTGTCCGCCACAATGCTGCCGGTGTCGGACGCGATGCCCATGTCGACCACCACCACGTCGCAATCGGCCTGCCGCGCCAGGACACTGACGCCGGCGCCGCCGTGAACGGCGGTCAGCAGGATGGCGCGGGTCACGTCCGAGGGGTAGCTGGTCACGCCTTCAGCGACGACGCCGTGGTCGCCGCACATGACAACCGCCAGCCGGCGGTCGACCGGCGGGTTCATGGAACGGGTGATGCCGGCGAGGTCGACGGCGAGGTCCAGAAGCCCGCCGAGGGCCCAGTGCGGCATCGCCAGGGATTCCAGCCGGGCGGCGGCCTGCTCACGATACTCGGCGTCGGCGCCCTCGATGCTTGCCAGGGTTGATTCCAGTAAACTCATGATTTCGACTCGTTCTCCTTCTTCACAGTCATTGGGATACCACTGACCATCAGGACAACTTCGTCGGCGGCCGCCCCCATGATCTGGTTGCAGCGGCCGGCGAGATCGCGGTAGCGGCGGACAATCGGATTGTCCGGGATGATGCCCATACCGACTTCATTGGTCACGAAGATGGTCGTGCCCCGGCGCTCGCGGGCGGCGCGCAGCAGGCCGTCGGCGGCGGCGGCGATATCGTCCTCCGAAACCTCCGCCCGACGGTTCTCGGCCTCGTACATCAGGTTGTTGATCCACAGCGTCAGGCAGTCCAGCAGAATCGTCCCGTCGCCGGCCTGCATGATGGCGCGGGCGACGTCAACTTCTTCCTCGATTGTCTGCCAGTTGCACTGAGCCCGCTGCTCCTGGTGCCGGCGGATGCGTTGCCGCATCTCTTCGTCGATCGGCGGGCAGGTCGCCAGATAGTATCGCGGCTCCGGCAGTGATTCCGCCAGCTGCTGCGCATACGCGCTCTTGCCGCTGCGGCAGCCCCCGGTGACTACGATGATTTTGCCCATGATGTATCCCGCGCCTGGTCATTGGGTAGAGGGTGAACCCGCATAGTAGTCATGAAGACGCCCGCAGTCAAGGGAGAACCTGTGTAATGCCGCCGCGGCGGCGCCGCCCGTTCACCAGGCACCAAGGAGTGCCGCAGCGGCGGCAGTTGGTTGCTGCCGCGACCATCCGGTCGCCGGACGAAGTCCGGGACGACGGTTCGTCTGCTGACCTCCCCGTGAGCTCCATCCCGAACCGGTTCAGCAAACAGGATGCCGCCGGGCGGCGGGATCAGCGGCGCTTGCCTTTGCGGTTGGCCAGGCTGACGATGATCCCCAGGAGAACCGCCGCAACCATGATCGCGCCGACAACCGCAACTACCCCCCAGAGGACATCGGAGGCACCGCCGTCTGCTTCATCGCCGGCAGCGCTCTCGGAATCGGTCGCAGCGCCATCACCGTCGGCGTCAGCCTTCTTGCCGCCGGCGCCGAAGGCCGACTTGATTTTGCGGCCGATGACCGCGAAGGGATTGGGACCGGCCGGTTTCTTGTCGTCCTCCGGCTGATCGGCAGCGAGCAGCCGGTCGACGTCTTCCGGCGGGTACCATTCGCCGTTGTAGACCCGGTAGCCGGCGTTGTAGTAATGCTTGTACTCCAGCGGCGGCCGCAGGAACCGGTCATAGCGCGCCCGTTCTTCTGCAATGCGGTTCTCGAAGAAGGCGTATTCCGACTGCCACTGGCCGGCGACTTTGATATAGCCTTCGCGCCGGAAGATCTCTTCTTCCTGGGTCAAGCGGACTTCCCGGATATACTCCATCCGGGTGGCCATCAGCTTGCGGGTCAACTTGGTGCGGTCCTGCGCCTTGACCCGGGCCGCCAGCGCCGGGTCGACGTGGACCCGGACATCGACCGGCAGGTCCTCCTTGCGGATTTCGTTGGGGCCGACCTTGATCAGGAAGGTCTTGACTTCCCGCAGTTTTTCGTTGTACGTCTTGCCGTCGAGGGTGGTGAACGCGACGTCCTCGCCCAGTTCCCAGAGCCGGTATTTCCCGGCATTGGCCCGCATCTGTTCGTTGCCCCGGGAGTCCGGGTATTTCTGGCGGGCCAGTTTCTCGATATGCACGTTGGCGGCCTTCCGGACACTGTCGAGTCCGGCAGCCGGCTGGACCACCGGGTACTTGAGGCCGTACAACCCGGCGTAGCGTTCGCGGTCGATAAGCTGGTCGAGAACGGCATTCATCTCGTCCTCGATCTTCTGGCGGATCCGGGCGTCAGCCTCGGGCGGGACCGCCGCGCGCCCACGGGTCGTCAAAGCGCCGGACAGGACCAGGGCGAAAACGCCAAATCTGATGAATCTGTTCATAACCACCTCAGGACCTCCTTGGAATCCTTCCTTTGTATTCAACGTAGCGGCAGTTTGCCGTCGATACAAGAGGGCGTGCAGTCACCCGAATCGGGACGCGATTGAGACTTGAAACCGGCGGCGGCGGCGGCAACAGTACTGCCGTCGCAAGTCAAACGGCAATTCAAACCGCGGGCGGGGAGCCATGGAATACGTCAGCCCCAAGCCGAATACGTTCTTCACCGGCAAGGCGAAGTGGATCTGGAGTACCGAAGGTCTCGGCGGCCGTTGTCCGGATCCGCGGCCGATTCAGTGCCGTTATTTCCGGCGGTCCTTCGACTGTCCGGCGGGCGCCGGCGGGCAACTGGCGATCTCGGCGGACACCTGCTACATGCTCTGGGTCAACGGCAGATTGCTGACGCGCGGGCCGCAGAAAGGCGACGTCGCCCACCAGTTCTACGACACGCTGGACCTCACCGACGACCTGGTCGAAGGGACGAACACGATCCTGGTCCGGGTGGATTGCTATGCCAAGACCTTCTCGTACACCGAGCCGCCGGCCGCGCCCGGCAGCCGGATGACCGCCGCCACTGTCTTCGTCGCCGACGGCTGCATCGAGGATGACTACGGCGAGGAGATCCTGGATCTGGCCACGGACGCACGCTGGGAGGTCCGGATCGACGATGCCGTCGAGTTCATTCCCGGTGTGGTCCCGAACTTCACCGGCATGAACGAGCGCGTCACACTCGCCGGCCAGACGGTCGCGGCGTCCGACGGCTGGACGCCGGCCACGGTGGTGCACACGGCGTTCACGCCGGAGAACGTGAATGACGGCTTCCTGCCGCACCGTCTGATCCCGCGCTCGATCAAGCCGTTGACGCTGGCGCCCGTGGAATTCTCGAAGATCCTCGCAGCCGACGACGGCGTCGAACTGCAGGAGGGCACGCTGCTCATGCGGCCGGCCGGCGGCGACACGCGGGCGCTGGTTGAGCTGACCGCGCTGGCCACGGCATATCCGCTGGCAACGGTTTCCGGCAAAGGCGAAATCCGACTGACATACGCCGAGCGGCTGAATGAGGGCAACCCCGACGCCGACCAGCCGACCGCGGCGGGATTGTACGGCAACGCCGATGAACTGGTGGTTGACGGCAGCGGCACGTGGACCCCGATCCACTGGCGCACGGCACGCTATATCGAAGTCCGCGCCGCGGGCGATCTGCAGTTGACCCTGGCGCTGACGGACTGCCACTATCCGATCGAGCCGGCGGCGCCGTTCAGGAGCAGCAGCAAAGAGCTCAACCGGATGTGGGCCATCGGCGTCCGCACGCAACAGGCGTGTGCCCACGAGACCTACGAGGACTGCCCCTACTACGAGCAACTGCAGTATGCCGGCGACACACAGATGCAGATGTTGTACACGTATGCAGTCAGCGGCGACACCAGTCTGCCGCTGCAGGCCATTCGCGCCTTCCACTGGAGCCGCATCCCCGACGGCCTGACGCAATCGCGCTATCCCAACCGCAACACGCAGGTGATCCCCTACTGGTCGCTGCACTACCTGTTCATGCTGTGGGACTGGTACCAGTACAACGGCGAAGCCTACACCATTGCCGAGGAGGTCTTCGGCGCGGACGAAGTGGTCCGCTGGTTTACCCGCCGCATCGGCCGGGACAATCTCATCGGGCCGCTGCAATACTGGTGCGTCGCCGACTGGAGCCCGGAATGGTGCCGCGACTTCGACGGCCAGGTGCCGGGCGTGAAAACCGGGCCGACGGCGATTACCCAGTTCATGGTGATTTACGCCCTCGATAAACTGGCCGTGCTCTTCGAAGAACTCGGCGACGACAGCCGCGCGGAAGACTACCGCGATACGGCCGCCGCCCTCCGGCGCGCCGCCAGAACAGCGTTCTGGGACGCCGGCCGCGGGCTGTTCCTCGACTCACTGCAGCATGACGTCGCCTCACAACTGACCAATGCCTGGGCCGTGCTGGTCGACCTGGCGGACGACGCCGACGCACTGGCGCAACGGCTGGCCGACGACGAATCGCTGTGTCAGGCCGCGTACTTCGGGCAGTTCTACCTGTTCGAGGCCTGGAAGAAGGTCGATCGCCAGGACCTGATTCTCAGTCGCCTGACGCCGTACTATGAGATGATCCGGCAGGGGTTTACGACCTGGCCGGAAGCCCTAAACCACGGCCGCTCCATGTGCCACGCCTGGTCGAACGCCGGCAGCTACCAGATCCTCAACACGATCCTGGGCTTCAGCATTCTCATCCCCGGTTGCCGCGAGTTGCTCATTGCCCCGCACCTGGGCGACCTGCAGCAGATCAGCGGCGGCTTCGCCACGCCCCGCGGCCCGGTCCGGGTCAGCTACCGGCAGGAGCAGGGCTTCACGATCGAGTTGCCGCACCATATTCGCGCCATTCTCCGCCATGGCGGGCGCGATATCGAGTTGTCCGCCGGCCACCACGAAGTCGGCGCGGCGGACTTCAGCGGTTGACGGCGCGCCGCGGGCCGCGGTCGGCTTTGACCCGACGCGCCGGCCCCGGGTCAGTCGCGCAGATCCGGCGACGCCGCCGGCTCGGGGATGACCAGCGTGACCGTCGTGCCCCGGTTGACCTTGCTGCGGATCTTGATCTGGATGCCGTGCAGAGCCGCGGCGTGGCGAACGATCGCCATACCGACGCCGGACGAGCGGTGGTTGTGCTGTTTGGCTTCGGGCGTCCGATAGAATTCCTCGAAAATACGATCCAGTTTGTCGGCGGGAATCCCGATGCCGTGATCGACGACCTGAATCTCGGGCGGCGCCATGCGGACCTCTACCCGACCGCCGTCGTGGGAGTAGTTGACAGCGTTGGTCAACAGGTTGTCGAACAGCATGCGCAGGGCCGACGGATTGCCGCGGAACGGCATGGACTGCAGTTCGGCGTTCAATTGAATCCGACGGGCGCGGGCGGTGGCTTCGACTGCTTCAAGGCATTGCTCAAGGAGGTCCTTGAGGTCGACAGTGCCGACTTTGGTAACGACCTGCTGACCGGCTTTGAGGCTGGCCAGGTCGAGGATGGCGGAGATCGCGGCCGCCAGGGCTTCGGCGCGGCCGTCGATCTTGTCCAGCAGGGCTTCTGCGGCCGGGGTGATCTCGCCGGCAAACCCCTGTCGCAGCAGGCTGATATTGCTGCGGATCGCGTCCAGCGGGGCTTTCATCTGGTGGGTCGTATGGCGCATATGCTCCTGCCCGACGCGATAGGTTTCCGAGAGCGCCCGCTGGGTCTGCAGCAGGGCATGTTCCCGCAGCCGCAGAATCCGGGACAACCGCGCGGCAATCAGCCAGATGGAGACCCAGAGGATGATCGCCGAAGCGACCTGCAAGGCCACCACGCCGCCGCCGATGGTGGTGTCATCCATGTTGATGTACATGCATTTCGGTGCCAGCCAGCCCTGCCATTCCGCCAGCACGCAGCCGGCGTAGAGGCTGGAGGAAAGCGCCACTGTCACCAGGCTGCTGACGGTGGGAAAGAAGACGCAGGCAAGGATGATATGGATGGCGTAGAGGAACGGGGCATAGCTGCAGGTCGATCCGGCAAAATGGACGACAACGGTGACGGAGATGAGGTCGACGACAATCTGCACCCAGAGATTGACCTTGATGGCGGCGTGCGGTTCCTGCGGCAGCCGGCGGTAGTGGAGCCAATACCCGATGTTCACCAGGGCCAGTGCCGCGCCCAGGCTGCCGATCCAGCCGGGCGTCAACTGCAGCCCCAGATGCTCCGGCACCGAAAACACCGTCAACCCGCACAAGACCGCCAGGATGCCGACAATCACCCACCGGAGATTGATGAACCAGATGACGTTGTGCCGCAGGACAGTGTCGCTGAAGTTGCGGTCGTCAAGGAAATCAACCGCGACCGGCGCCACGGCCTCCGGGGCCAGAGCAAAGCTTGCCGTTGCCTGTGGATCGAGCTTCACCATGTTTGCCAACCATGTCCTTTCGTTGCCGCGGACCGGGACCTCCAGGCCCCAGTCCAATCCGGTTCTCCCTTTCTCTATCAATACCCCGGGACGGCCACGGAGGCAAATGCTTTGGACCACTTCCTGGAGGGGGTTTGGCGCCATTCCGACAAGCTCAGATTCTGTTGTGATTTGCTTGACAAAAACGCTGTCCCTCGCTAAGCTTGATCATTGCGCCGATTCAGCGCGCAGAGGCACTAAAGGAGGCTGCTACCGACTTGCGCAACGCGTTTGCGTATCCCTTGTAGCCCGACCATCGGAGGCTTTTTCTATGGCCAAGCAAACCAAATACGACGAAGCTGCAGTCAAGTCGCTGAAATCGCTGGAACACATCCGGCTGCGGCCCGGCATGTACATCGGCCGCCTCGGCAGCGGCAACCACGCCGACGACGGCATCTACATCCTGATCAAAGAAGTCATCGACAACGGCGTCGACGAGTTCATCATGGGCAACGGCCGCAAGATCGAGGTCCAGGTGGAGGACAAGGAGGTCGTGATCCGCGACTACGGCCGCGGCATCCCCCTGGGTAAGGTGATTGACTGCGTCAGCCAGATCAACACCGGCGCCAAATTCAACGACGACGTGTTTCAGTTCTCCGTCGGTCTCAACGGCGTCGGCACAAAAGCCGTCAATGCGCTGTCCGAGTTCTTCGAGGTGACCTCGTTCCGGGACGGCAAATATTTCCAGGCGACGTTCAAGCGCGGCGACCTGCAGAGCAAGAAGAAGGGCAAGACCGACCAGCCCAACGGCACCATGATGCGCTTCATCCCCGATACGAAGATGTTCCCGAAGTACAAGTTCCGCGACAAGTACATCAAACGCCGGCTGTGGAACTACGCCTACCTGAACAGCGGGCTGACCCTCGAATACAACGGCGAGAAGATCTTCTCGCGCAACGGCCTGTTCGACATGCTCGAGGAAAAGGTCAACGGCGACCGGATCTACGACATCATCCATCACCGCGAAGCCCAGCTCGAGTTTGCCTTCTGCCATACCTCGGAGTACGGCGAGAACTTCTACTCCTTCGTCAACGGCCAATACACCAGCGACGGCGGCACCCATCAGTCGGCCTTCCGCGAGGGCATCCTCAAGGCGGTCAACAGCTATGCCCGCAAGAGTTTTGACGGCAACGACGTCCGCAACGGCATCTTCGGCGCCATCGTCGTCAAACTGAAAGAACCTGTGTTCGAGTCGCAGACCAAGAACAAACTCGGCAACTCCGAAATCCGCACCGAGCTGGTCAACAAGGTCAAGAACATCGTCGAGCGCTTCCTGCACAAGAACCAGGGGATCGCTGAGAAGATGATGGCGAAGGTCGGTCAGAACGCCAAGGTCCGGAAACAGGTGCAGGCCGTCCGCAAGCTCGGCAAAGAGAAGGCCAAGAAGATGGCCCTCAAAATTCCGAAGCTGAAGGACTGCAAGTACCACCTCGGCGACAAGTCCGCCAAAGGCGACGACACCATGATCTTCCTGGCGGAGGGTGATTCCGCCGTCGGCCCGATGATCAGCTCCCGGGATGTGTTGACCCAGGCCATCTTCCCCCTCAAAGGCAAGCCGCTGAACTGCTACGGCAAGAAACGCGACCTGGTGATCAAGAACGATGAATTCTACTGCATCACCAAGGCGCTGAACATCGAGGACGGCCTCGAGGGCCTGCGCTACGGCAAGGTGATCATCGCGACGGATGCCGACGACGACGGCATGCATATCCGCAACCTGCTGCTGACCTTCTTCCTCTATTTTTATAAAGAACTCATTCTGCACGACCATCTCTTTATTCTGGAGACGCCACTGTATCGGGTGCGCAACAAGAAAGAGACGATCTACTGCTACGATGAGGAGGACCGGGGCGCGGCGGTGAAGACAATCGGGCGCGGCGCCGAAATCACGCGCTTCAAGGGGCTCGGGGAGATCGACCCCAAGGAGTTCGGCCAGTTTATCGGTGACGATATGCGCCTCGTGCCGGTGGAGATCGAGAAGCTCCACGAGGTTCCGGAACTGCTGGATTTCTTTATGGGCCAGAACACCCCGGAACGCCGAGAGTTTATTGTTGAAAACCTGATTTGATGCGCCGGTTGAAAAGACGACATGCCCGCCAAGAAACGCCCTGAGACCCCAGCCAAGCGAAAACCCCGCAAGAAGACGTCGGCTGACAGTTCCCTGCAGCCCGAACTCTTCGACTTCGACGCCGACGGCGATGAAAAACCGGACACGGCGGCGTCTCCCGAAACGGCTGCGAAGAAGACCGCGAAGAAGAGGACCGTGAAGAAAAAGACTACTGCCAAGAAGAAGGCTGCGAAGAAGTCGGCCAAGAAGAAGACCACCGCCAAGAAGTCGGCCAGGAAAAAGACCACCGCCAAGAAGTCGGCCAGGAAGAAGACCACCGCCAAGAAGTCGGCCAGGAAAAAGACCACCGCCAAGAAAAAGGCCGCCGCGAAAACGTCGGCCGAAAAGACCAAGGCGGCCGGGAAGAAGGCCGACGGCGGCAAGGGAACCGACGACACCGCGACGGCCGGCGAAAACAACGAGCTCGATCCGGATCTGGAAGCGCAGATTGCCGCCTCCCAAAGCCTGCGCGCCATCGATCCCGAAGACGATATCGTCGACGATGACGACGTTGTGGAAACCAACGCCGATGTCGAAATCCCGCATGCCGATGGTGATGACGGCGACCGGCCGGTGGAACCGCACCTGGTTGAGGAAGAGGATGACGACCCGTCGTCACTGCGGCGGATGATGTCGGCCTACTTCATGGAGTACGCCTCCTACGTCATCAAGGAACGGGCGATCCCCGATCTCAACGACGGGTTCAAGCCGGTCCAGCGCCGCATCCTTCATACGCTGTACGAAATGGATGACGGCAAACTGCACAAGGTGGCGAACGTCGTCGGCAGCACGATGAAGTACCACCCGCACGGCGACTCTTCAATTTACAGCGCGCTGGTGCATGTGGCCAACAAAGAGTTTTTCATCGAGCGCCAGGGGAACTTCGGAAACATCCTCACCGGCGACCCGCCGTCCGCCGCGCGCTATATCGAGTGCCGCCTTTCCGAGATGGCCCGGGAGGTCCTGTTCCGCAAGGATCTCACCGAATACACCGACAGCTATGACGGCCGCAATCGGGAGCCCGTGTCGCTGCCGGCCCGCGTACCTGTCCTGCTGATGCAGGGATCGGAGGGCATCGCCGTCGGCATGTCCACCCGCATTGTCCCGCACAACTTCGTCGAGCTGCTGGAAGCACAGATCAAGATCCTGCGCAAACAGGATTACAAGATCTATCCGGACTTTCTCCAGGGCGGGATCATGGACGTGTCGGAGTATGACCGGGGTCGCGGCCGCATCAAACTGCGGGCCAAGATCGACACGCCCAATGAGAAGACCCTCATCATCCGTGAAATCCCCGCCAGCACCACGACGGAGTCGCTCATCAACTCGATTGAGAACGCCGTCCAGAAGGGCAAGATCAAAATCTCCGCCATCAATGATTTCACCGCGGATGAAGTCGAGATCGAGATCCGGCTGCCCCGCGGCATCTACGCCGACGATATGATCAAGGCTCTCTACGCCTACACCGACTGCGAGGTCTCGATTTCCTGCAATTGCCTGGTGATCAAGGACAATCAACCGGTCACCCTGGACGTCAATGAAGTGTTGGAATACAACACCTTCAAGCTGCGCGACGACCTGCACCGCGAACTGGTCATCGACCTCGGGAAACTCATTGATCAATACCATTTCAAGAGCCTGGTGCAGATCTTTATCGAGAACCGCATCTACAAACGCATCGAGCAATGCACCTCGTTCGAAGGCGTCAAGAAGGCCGTTCGCAAAGGCCTGGAGCCGTTCGTCGACGCTCTGGTCTGTCCGGCCGCCACCGAACTGGCCCGCATCGAGGAAACCGAACTGCAGGTCCGCGAGATTACCGATGAGGATATCGATAAACTCCTGCAGATCCCGATCCGCCGCATTTCGCAGTTCGATATCGATCGCAATAAGGACGAATTAAACGCGCTCGTCGATAAGTCCGAGGAGCTCCTCAAGAACCTGCGGAACCTGACCAAGTATACGATCCGCTACATCAGGGAGCTGATCAAAAAATACGGCGACAACCACAAACGCCGCACCCAGATCGAGGACATCGAGCAAGTTGACGTCCGCGAAGTGGCGCTGAAGAATCTGAAGGTCGGTCTCGACCGCAAGAGCGGGTTCGTCGGCACGGCGGTGAAGGACGACAACCCGATTGCCTGCACGGAATACGACCGCCTCGTGATCATCAAATGGGACGGCACCTTCATGGTCGTCCCGGTTCCCGAGAAACTCTATGTCGGCCCGGTTTGCGCCGTCTACAAAGCCAATCGTGAACAAGTTTACAGCATGGTCTATCGCGAACGGAAATCGCGGGTCTGCTATGCCAAACGCTTCCAGGTCTCCAGCTACATCATGGAGAAAGAATACAAAGCCGTACCCAAAGGCTGCAAGGTCGAGAAGGTCTTCGATCGCTACGGCGTCGTCCTCAATTGCCAGTTCCGGCCGAAACCGCGCCTGCGCGACAAAGGCTGTGAACTCGACTTTAACGACATCGAGATCCGCAAGGCGACGGCGCGCGGCTTCAAAATCGCCAGCCACGACATCGCCAAATTCATCCAGGTCAAACGCGGCAGCATTTCCCCGGACGGCTTTGACGAAGAAGACGAGGACGACGACGAATAGAGTCAATCCTGACCAAGGTTGACTTAGATCATATACTCCGGCGACTGCCCCAGACAGTCCCGCAGCACTTCCGCCAGCGTCGTATTGGTGGCGCTCCCCCGGATCCGGCTGCCCAGACTTTTCCAGGCCGCATTCGCCGCCCGCGTCTCCGGAGCAGACGGCGCCTCCGCCTCGACAAATTCAATCGTCCCCTCGAACACCTCGATCAACTCCAGCAACGTGATCTCCTCCGGATCACGCGCCAGCAGATAGCCGCCCTTGCGACCGCGTACCGTGCTCACCAGACCGGCGTTCTTCAGGTTGATCATGATCTGCTCCAGATACGGCTCGTTAATCCCCTGCCGCGCCGCAATCTCGCGCCCCTGAACCAACTGATCCTCCCGACTCGCCATCGCGATCTGCAGCAGGATCCGAAGGCTGTATTGCGTTTTCGTCGAAAGCTTCATAAGTAAATACAAGTTTCCTTAGTGGGCTTTTATAACATTATCCCGGCCGCGGATGAATTCAAGGTCAATCTGCCAATTCAACTCAAAGCCGCCGGGCGGGACCGCCCGGCGGCTTGATCGATCGAGTCCGGCCGACCGGGGCCGGCTATTTCTTCTTCTTGCCCTTTGACACGTTGCGGGCGGCCATGCTTGAGACGTCCGCGGCGCTGTCTTTGATCCTGCGCCCGGCTTGGGTCGCTTTCTTCTTCTGCCGCCGTTTCTTCGCCTTCGGCGCTTTGCACCAGTCCGGGATATAGCGGCGTTCGGCTTTGAACAGCTCCTCCGCCATTTCACGAATCTCGGCCGGACTGCAGACGGCCGCCGACAGCGGATCCAGCATCATCGCATTGATGATCGCTTCGCGATTGCCGGCGAGGATACCCTGGACCGTCAGTTCATACACCGCCATGTGCGAGCGACAGAGTGCCGCGCACTGTTCCGGCAGGGCGCCGAAGTACGTCGGCGTGTAACCCTGTTTGTCGACCAGTACGGCAACTTCGACGACCCCCGTCGGCGGCAGATTCGTCACCAGGCCGGTGTTCGGCACGGACGCGTGGATGACTTTCTTGCGGTCGAACTCGTGCGCCTCGATGATGTCGGAGGCGTACTCATGGCCGCGATTCAGGTTGATGTCCGCCTTGCCGTTGGCCATCGCGCGGCGGCGCTTGTCCACATCCTTGCGCCATTGCGGCCAGTTGTCGGCGTAGAAACTGCTCCCGCCGCGGTAGCCGTCGCGACAATACTTCTTCAGCAGGTCCTTGCGTTTGCGGAAGTACGGGACGTACTCGCTGAAGTGCCCGCTGGACTCGGTCACGTAATAGCCGAACTGCTTGATCATCTCGAAGCGCACCGGGTCACGTTCGAGCGTTTCTTCGTCCTCAACGGCTTCAAGAATAGTCGGGTACAGGTCTTTGCCTTTGTGCTCCAGGCGCGTCAGCCAGGCCAGGTGGTTGATACCGGCACATTCCCATTTCATCTCCTCATACGGCACGCCGGCGATCGCCGCCATGAACCGCGAACTGCCCTGGACCGAGTGGCACAACCCGACGTACGGCTGGTCCGTCGCCCGCGTCGCGCCCAGCGACATGATCGACATCGGGTTCGTGTAGTTCATAATCAGCGCCTGCGGACAGAGCCGTTTCGCGTCCTGCAGGATCTCAATAAACGGCGGCAGCGTCCGCAGCGCTTTCATGATGCCGCCCGGCCCGATGGTGTCGCCGATACACTGGTCGACGCCGTACTTCAGCGGAATGTCGTTGTCGTAGCGCACGCACTTGGTGCCGGACACTTCGATCGTGCTGATCAGATAGTCGGTGCCTTTCAGGACCTCCCGGCGATCGGTCGAAGCCTGGACCTTCCAGTTCTTCTTGCCGAGCAAATCGATCACGCGCTCCATCAACTTGACGTTGATCGCCAGTCGTTTGGCATCGATGTCAACGAGGCCGATGGTGCCGCGGTCCATACCTTCGATGTTGAGGATGTCGGTAAAAAGCGGCTGCGTGAAACCGCTGCCGGCACCCAGCAGAGTTACTTTCGGCATGTGGAATTCCTTTCCTTCTGTTTGCTGAACATGCAAATTGTGATCGAACCAGGAATGCAATAATTTCCACTATACGCGGTGCAATTACGCGGAAAAGCCCTTGATATTTGATATAGATCACCAATATGTGATGTACTCATCGGAATGTTTATATCTATGCTGTTGTGGAACACGAACTACGTGACCGCCCGGCCGCTGGCGTCCTTGCCGCGGCTGGTTTGCGTTTGCTCGGAAGAGCAGTATCTGCCGTCCTACCATCATGAGGGTCGCTATCGACAATCGGAGACGCATTGCATCTACAAGTACACACTTTTCGGCGAGGGGCGGTTTCGGGATGCGCGCGGCGTGCATCGACTGCCGGCGGGAACCGGATTCCTCGGCGAGATCTCGGATCCGCAAACGGCCTACTTCTATCCGGAGGAAGCCCGCGATGTCTGGTGTTTCATCTACGCCTGTTTCGACGGGCCGGCAGCGACTGCGATGACGCGTGACCTGGTGCAGCGGCACGGGGCGATCTACCGCCTGCCGTTAGAGAGCGAGCCGATCAACCGGCTGCAGGCCTGCCGGGGGAAAGGCCGGACCCGGCGGGAAATAACCCCGGCGGTCGGCGCGGCACTGGTGATGGACCTCCTCCTGGCGCTGGCGAATGCCGCCGAGGGACAGCGGCAACTGACGCCGGCGCAGAACCTGGTGCAGCGGGCCCGCGATGTCATGGAATCGCAGCTCGCAGACGACTTCAACATCACGGATCTGGCGCGCTTTCTGGAAGTCAGCCGCGAGCATCTGACGCGCGTCTTCAAGGAGGAGTTGGGGGTTTCGCCGTATCGCTATCTGCAACGACAGAAGATGTTGCTGGCCTGCCAGCTGCTCAAGCAGTCCGAGCTGTCCGTGAAGGAGGTTTCGGCTCGCCTGGGCTACAACACCCCGGCGCATTTCGCCCGCACCTTCGCGCAGGTGATGCACATGACGCCGTCTCGATTTCGTGCCGTCGGCACGGTACCGATCGCCTGACCTGTTGCCGGGCGCCTGCTTCGCTGCTATGTTCCCGGCCAAATCGAAACGGAGGATTCCCTTGAACTGCCCCAGAGACAATGAAGAACTGAAGACCCACCACTGCGGTGGTGTGGATATGATGGCCTGTCCGAAATGCGGCGGCATCTGGATTCAGCGTGAAGATTTCGAGGAAGCGCTGGAAACCAACAGCCTGCCGATCTTCGACGGCCACGCCGACAAACTGCATCCCAACCGGCATGACCCGGTCGAGTGCCCGCTGGACCACGACCACCAGATGCTGCAGCAGGAGTTCCTCGGCATCCAGATCGACACCTGCCCCGAACACGAAGGCATCTGGCTGGACGGCGGCGAACTGGCGCGCATGCAGCCGAAAGTGCAGGAGTTGATCAAGCGCGCGGTCCACGATGACGTGCATGAAGCCACGGAAGCGTTGTTCCCCGACGAAGAACATCACCTCGTGGGCGATGCCGCCGGCCGGTTTGCCCGCCTGCTGGTCGCGGTTTCGCGCAGCTACGGCGAGTACGTCCACTGGATGATGCCCTAACAGGAAGGTAGCCGGTGGTCGGTGATCGGTGATCGGTGATCGGTGATCGGTAATCAGTAATCGGTGATCGGTAATCAGTAATCGGTGATCGGTAATCAGTAATCGGTGATCGGTAATCGGTGATCGGTGATCGGTGATCGGTCAGAAGAAATGTTGTGTTGGTTTCATATACCCTGGTGGAACCAACACAATCAGCGCATGGAGCGACGATGCAGTGTCCGAGAGACCAACAGGACCTCGTCAAACAGCAGTATGGCGAGGTCGAGTTCGAGGCATGCCCGCTGTGCGGCGGCATCTGGCTCTGTCGGGAGGAGTTTGAGGATGCCCTGTGTATAGGTGCCGGACACGCATTGTCCGGCGACGGATTCACCCCGTCAGCCAGGCGCGATCCCATACCTTGCCCGTTCGACCCGGATCACAATATGGTGCAATTGGTGTTCTACGGCATTCAGATTGACACCTGTCCGGAACACAACGGCATCTGGTTCGACAGCGGGGAGCTTGCCCGACTGACCGGGATGTGGAGAAAACTGCTGCACCAGGGCATGGCGCCCAAAGCGATCGCCGAGACGATCTTCAAGCAGAAAGATCCGCCGCCCGAGACCCTCATCGACCGGGTGTGCGAGGGCTTTGCCCGGTTCATGGGCAGCATGGCTGAGACGTATGCCCACACCCGAGGCATTCGATTCTGAAACCTTCAGCCGGATTGGTTAGAGCTTGAACATCGCTTACTTCATCACGCCCCACGGCTTCGGGCATGCAGCACGGTCTTGTGCGATTATGCAGGCACTGACGGAACGCGATCCGGACGTTCATTTCCGGATCTGTACGCGGGTGCCGGAGTGGTTTTTCGCGGAAAGCCTGTCGAACTGCTCGTATCACGAGATCCCGTTTGCCGTGCGTCTGGTGCAAACGACCGCGATGGAGGAAGACCTGGATGCAACCGCAGCGGAACTGAACGAGTTCCTGCCGTTTTCCAAGGAGGTCCTGGGCCGCACAGCGGCGGCAATTCAGGACTGCGACGCGGTACTCACGGACGTTACACTTCTCGGGATCGCCGTTGCCCGCAAACTGGGCGTTCCCGTCTTCTTCGTCGAGAACTTCACCTGGGATTGGATCTTCAACCGCTACACGGAGGCGCCGCCGCAGCTGCGCGAGCATGCTGCATATCTGCGTGATATCCGGGAGTCGGCGAACTACCACATTCGTATGGATCCCTTTTGCGAAGCCTTTCCTGCAGATCTGGTCACCCACCCGATCGCGCGCGAGCCGAGGCGCACACGGCAGGAGACCAGACTGGAGTTGGGGGTCGGCGACGAACCGTTGGTGCTGGTCAGTATGGGCGGCGTGCGCGGCAGCTACCCCTTCCTGAAAGAGCTGCGCGCACACCGTCAGATCTCGTTCATGGTCCCGGGCGCGGCGGCCGCTTACCGGCGTGACGACAACCTGATCCTGACCCCGCAGAATTCCGGGTTCTACCATCCGGATCTCATGCAGGCCGCCGATGCTGTTATCTGCAAAGCCGGCTACAGCACGTTGGCGGAAGCTTTTCACGCGGGTATTCCCGTGGGCTATATGCTGCGCCAACGCTTCCCGGAATCGCCGCCGTTCGCCGAGTGGATCCCGCGGCATATCCCGAGCCGGGAAATCGCTGTGGCAGACTGGGAATCCGGCCGCTGGGTCGACTGCGTGCCGGACATCCTGGCGCTCGGCCGCGCCGGTCACAAGGTTCCCAACGGCGCCGACGAAGCCGCCGACTTCGTCATGTCCGCACTGCCGTAGCGATCACCGCCGCCAGCGCCCGCGACCGCGGCTCTTCGGCCGCCAGCGCTCACGGATATCGTCAATCGTCTTCGTCCCGTTGATGCGGGGGACTGCCGGATCTTTCGCCGTAACCTGACCGTCGCGGTTGAAATGCCAATCCTCTTTCATCGCGGCGATCTGCGGTACAACATCCCGGATCAGCGACGAATCCCGCGGCAGTTCCGTTTTGATGATCCTGCCGTCTTTGTCGCGCAGCACGATCACATAGCAGTAGTAGTAACTTTCCCAATGCTCGGGCTGGTAGGCCACGTGCGCGTACTTCTTCAAACGGTCGGTATACTCGTAGCAGGTTGCTTTAACGCTGAAGGGCTGCGTCTCCTTGCCGGGCGCCAGAGTCAGTCCGTCGACGTCCTCCCGTTTTGTGATCATGAATGACTTCCGCGACCGGGTCTTGGTAGCGATGATGAAGACCGTCACGCTCAAATCCGCCACCGCCGTTTCGTTCCGGTTCGCCACCGTACCGGTCAAGGTGATCTCGGTCGGCTCGTAGTTGTCTGTGCGCTTCAGGTTCTTCTTGTCGGCGTCGCCGTCGATATCGAGCTTGCGGATTTCGCGGTTGGACAGCTTCGCGGCGGCGGTTTCCGTGGGTCTGTCGAGTTTGTCGGTCGCGGTGGACGCGACGGCAACGGTCTTGACCGCGGTCGTCAACAGGTCGTGCAGTTCTCCTTTGATGCCGGCCTTTTCGAGTCGGGCGATGCCGAGAACGACGCGATCTTCAATGCCGAACTCCTCGGCCAGCCGCAAATAGAGCAAGCCCAATCGCTGCCGGGGCGTATCCTCTGTGCCGGCCAGTTCGCTGCCGCGCCGGATCAGCATTTCCTGCAGCCGCTTTTCGGTAAACCCGGTTTTCACCGCGGCCGGTTTCTTGCCGCGGAAGAGCATGCCCATAGCCAGCAGAACACGATCGTCGTCGGGTATCATCTGGCCGGCCAGCTGCAGCAGTTTCAGGCCGAGCGCATCCTGCAGGTTCTTCGCCAGACGATTCGTGCCGAGATCGGCGGCGGCATCGGCGATGGTCAGGTCTTTCTTGTCGAGTTGGACGTTGAGTTCGGTTTGCGGCGGGGGCTGCGGCTCGTTGAAGATGTCCTTCAAGTCGAGCGACCGGGTCAGCATTGTATGCAGGTCATCCTTGACGCCTCTGGCGCCGAGCCGGGTCAACACCAGAATCACGTTCGGATCTTCAGGGCGGTCCTTCTCCGCGAAAGTCGCATACAGCCGACAGAGCGGGCCGACCTTGACGTTCTTCTGGAACTCGCCTTCACTCAAGAGCCGGGCGCGCTTGATCATCACATCCACGACTTCCTTCTCGGTCACGGGCACGTCCATCGGGTTGGGTCGTCTGCCGCGTTCCAGATAGCCATTCGCCAGCAGCGCGATCTCGTTGTCCGGATCGATCGCACTGCCGAACTGCAGCAGGAGTCGGCCGCGTTTGCTGCTCAGGTCCTGGGCGAGGTAATTGTTGCCGTGCATGATGGCGAACTTGGCAATCTTCCGGTCCAGGTCGTACTCGGCTTTCTTGGCCTGGGCCAGGGGAATCCCGGCAAGCATGCAGCTGAGAATCGAGGTATGAATCCACCTGATCATCGTGATTTCTCTCCCAAAAGTATTCCCGTGTCCAAACGCTGGGCACAATACGCCCACTATCATAACAACGAGAACTACGGCGTATTATTGTGATTGGTTACTTTTTTCTTTGGAATTCGGTGGTATTCGACTGTTCCTGGGTGTCCTCCAGAGCCTGCCGCACCTCACGCTGCACCCGTTCCTGGTCGCCTCTGCCGGCTCCTCACCTTGGTTGTCGTTTACCCGGAAGATGTACCATATGCCCCGGCCGAATCGGGTGCCACCTGTTGTGTTCTAATCGAAGTCTCAGTATTGTAAACGGTACCGGGAAGTGGAATCACACGAGGAGGTTGGCCGCATGGGAATGTTCTCGAAAGCACTGATCTGCATACTTGCCACGCTCACGGTTCTCGCCGGCGAACCGGCCGGATTCGGGCGCTTTCACAAGCCCGTCAAGGTGGATATCAAGCCGGCATCCAAGCAGTACGCTTTGCCCGTTGACCTCACGAAACTGGCCAACCGCAAACTGCTGGAGCAACGGTACCAGTCCGAGGCTGAGCTGGCATTGCTCAAGAAGAACGGCTTCGGCGTCATGCGGGTAGGCAGAGAAGACAACGTGGCCGAGTTCTACATGGAAGTCCGCGAACGGGGGATCCCCGTTTTCGTCACCTCAGATTCCCTGCTGCATCTCTACCATATGCTCTTTCAGTCAGCCCTCGAGGATATCGAGACGCGCTATTTCGTCGAGGACCTTCGACTGCTGAGTAACGGGTTGTTAACGGCGTTGGTGAAGGAGCGGGATGCGAGTGCGGGCGAAGCCCGGAAGGCGCTTGAGCTCGCGATTGATTATCTCACTGTGGCCGGCCACCTGCTGTCTCGAGGCCGGGAACTGCAGTTGTGGCAACGGCGTCAGGCCAAGCTGAACAAAATCCTCAAACAGAAGCCCTCGGGCGACCGCTTGCGAACGCTGGTCCGCTGGTTGTCCGGTTGGGGAGAAGGCGATGTTCAGGTGCTGTTGGATCGGCGTATCGAGCTGGCGCGTGCCCGCGTGAAGGTCCGGGAGAAGGACGTGAAGGAGATCGCCAAGAAACTGACAGACGACGGCTACACGAAGGCGTTGGAGGAAGCCCGCTGGCAATTGCGGGACACAGACCCGGGTTATGACAAAGACGTAGAGATGGTTGCGGAAGTGGACCAACGGAAGAAATACGGCCGGGAGTCGCCGCTGGACCACTATGCGCGCTTTCCTGACCATCTCCGGCCTGACTTGAATGCGCACGTCAAGGCACTTGTCGCGGGAAAAGCACCAGCCCTGTCTGCTCGGGTCAAGCGCGAGGTAGCCCTCATCGACACCGCTCCCGGCTTTCGTGAAAGCCCGGTCTTCACCTATCCGATGGATTTCTCACAGTTCAGGGCGCGTGGGCACTACACAAAAAGCACGCGGCTGCGGCACTATTTCCAGGCGATGATGTGGTTCGGGCGCGCCACGTTCCTGGCGTATGGCGGGCCGAAGCCGGATTTTCTGGTCTCGCCGGAAACAGCTCAACGGCAAACGATGGCGGCCGCCGCCATCGAAGCATGCCTGCGACGGACAAAGCTGGCGGACGGCCGTTCGGCCCGCGAAGTGTGGGACCGGATCTATACAGTTACCTCCTTTTGCGTTGGTGACGCCGACGATCTCACGCCAATCGACTACCACGCCGTTGGGCGGGAGGCCAAACTGACCGACTGGAAGCAGTTGGCCGGCAAAGACCCGTATGCCGCGTTCCAGCAGGCGTTGGCCAAGCAGCGCCTGCCCCGAATCTACGGCGGTACCGGCAAGCAGGAAGGACCTCGTGCCGAACTTGCCACCGAGAAGGACCTCCTTGCCGCGCGACGAGCCAGCGTGGGCATGCGGTTCATGGGCCAGCGCTATGTGCCGGATTCGGACATCATGGGGCGGCTGGTCTATCCGTCGATCGGCCCGTGGACCGGCGGCAAGCCCCTGGCGTTCACCGCCGTGAAGACGCAGAACGGCATCTCCCGCTGTTTCCCGCGCGGGCTCGATCTGATGACCGTCCTCGGCTCAAAACGTGCCCGCGCCCTGATCAAGGACGCCGGAGACGACCGCTACGAACGCTTTGACGAAGTCCTCACCAAGATCCGCAAGGAATTTGCCGAGTTGCCGGATGCCGACTGGCAGCAGAACCTGTACTGGGCCTGGCTGGATTGCCTGCGGGAGCTGCAGCGGCCAACGGGGAAAGGGTACCCGACGTTCATGCGGACCGCAGCGTGGACAGATAAACAGCTCAATGCCGCGCTGGGCTCGTGGGCGCAACTCCGGCACGACACCATCCTGTATGCGAAATCCGCCTACACAATGACGATGACCGGGGTACGGGGAGAACCGATGGTCGAAGGTTACGTGGAACCGGTCCCGCTGTTCTATGCCAAGTTGCTCGCCCTCCTGCGCATGACTCGCGACGGGCTCAAAGCACACAAAGTCCTGAACCCCGCCCTGGATAAGCGAATGCTGCAGGTCGACCGCATCCTGACACGTCTCATCCGGATCTCGCAACAGGAGTTGGCAAACAAGGTACTGACAAAAGACGACTACAAGTTCATCAATAGATTCGGCAAGAACCTGACCCGGGCACTGGGCGACTACTATGACACGGAAGGCAGCAGTTCCTGCATCGTTGCCGACGTCCATACCGACCAGAATTCCGGGAAAGCTCTCGAGGAAGGCACCGGCTTCTGGGGCGAGCTGGTGGTGATCTACCCGATGCCGGACGGCGGGCTGGTTCTGGGCATGGGCCCGGCATTTACCTACTACGAGTTCAAGCAGCCGATGAACAAACGCCTGACGGACAAAGAGTGGTGGTCCAGGGTTAGCGACAGCCTGCAGCCCTGGTGGGGGGGATCATTCAGTCTCGGCGCTGTTGAGAAACACCCACTCCAGGTCCCGGATGGCGGCGAAGACGAAGATCCGTGGGAAGACCGGTAGTCAGCCCTCGCCGTCCTTGTTGCCGGCGAAGAACTTCTCCTCGAGCTCCTTCCTTTTTTCCGGCGGCAGGTCGAGGTCTTTGAAGGATTCGCGGATGAGGTCGGCGTTCTTGCTCTCAGCCGAGTGGCCGCAGCCCGGAAGGAAGTTCGGCACCGGGTCGTAGAGCAGGTTGCGCGGATAGTCCCGGCACATGCCCGGGCGGCTCTCATAGGAGTCGCACTGCTTCGTCTCCTCCACGTAGTGGGTGCAGCGGAACATGACCACGCCGGTCTTGCGGTTTTCGGCCATGAACTCGAAGCCGTTGACCACCCGGTGCCAGGTCAACAGACACCAGCGGATGGACCGGAAGTACAGGATGTACGGGAAGGTCTGGATCATCGGCGTCGTACAGCAGCCGCCGCAGCCATTGCAGGCGCCGCGCGGCACATAGCGCGGCTCGCCCTTCAACCGCAGCATCAGCCGGGTGAACCCCAGGTCAATCCGGTAGCGTACCAGAGCAACTCGCTTCAATGCGCGGCGCCATAGACAATCACGCATGCGCCGCTACCTCAGGCTGCCGGCCGGAAGTCCCTGGGATCGTCATCCGGTTCTTCCGCTGGCGGTTCAAATGCGATCGGCACGGGAGACTCGATGGGAGGCGCGGCATCCACGGCATGGAACTTGCGCTCCAGCTCGGCAATCTTGTCGGCCGGAAGATCCAGGTCTTGCAGGGCACGGCGGATTTCTTCAGCGTTCTCGGCCAGGACATGGAAACCGCATTTCGGAAAGAACTCGGGATTGGGGTCATGGATCAACTGTCGGGGATAGTCCCGACACATGGCCGGGCGGCTGCCGTAGGAATCGCAGCGGCGTGAATCCGAATCGTAGTGCGTGCAGCGAAATATCAACAGCCCGGTTCGCCGGTCTTCAGCGATCAACTCAAAGCCGTTGACGACCCGGTGCCACCAGAGCATCAGACGCCGGGTGCTGTGTAAATAGAGAAAGAGCGGCCGCGTCTGAATGGATGGGGTCACACAGCATTCCCCGCATTGCCGGCATTCGCCGCGCAAATCGAAATACATCTCGCCGCGCCACCGTTGGATGGCCCGTGAGATGTACAGATCAACCAGAAAGCGATATCGCGCCAGCCGCTTCACGGCGCGGCGCCAAACGTTATCTTTCAACGTCAGCTGTATCCTGCAGAGAACTCAAAATCCGATCCGTCAACGTGAATCCGGCAAAAGATAGCGTCTGGGTTTGACCAGAGCAAATACCCGGACGTGTCTTTTGCCGACACTCATCGGCGCTGCATCTTGACTCCGCCGTCCCCGGCAGTCTTGTACGCGAATGAACCTGAACGGCACCAAACGCGACAACCCGAAGTTCGACGAAACGCTGCAGTTCCTCGACGGCCTGATCAACAGCGGCATCAAACTGGGCCTGGAAAGCACCAGCAACTTCCTGGCGTGCATCGGCAATCCGCACGAAGAGACGCGCTTCGTCCATGTCGCCGGCACCAACGGCAAGGGCTCCGTCTGCACTTTGCTCGCCGCCGCCTTCAAAGCCTGCGGCCTGCGTACCGGCTTCTTCTCTTCCCCCCACCTGGTCAACCTGCGCGAACGCCTGCGGGTCGACGGCGTGCCGATCACCGAGGAGGAATTCGCCGAGCTCGCCACCGAAATGCGCGAGCGCGGCCGGGCCGTCTTCCACGCCGAACAGCCGCCGACGTTCTTCGAGTTTATGACGGTACTGGGGTTCCTCTTTTTCGCCCGCAAGAAGTGTGATATCGCCGTCATGGAAGTCGGCATGGGCGGCCGGTTGGACTCAACCAATGTACTGACCCCGCTGCTGGCGGTCATCACCAGTATCGGCATGGACCACGTCGTCCCGCTGGGCGGCACGCTCGAATCCATCGCCGGCGAGAAGGCGGGCATCATCAAGCCCGGCATCCCGGTCATCATCGACGACCAGCTGCCCGCCGCCAAGGCGGTCCTGGAGCGCATCGCCGCCGAGCGCAACGCTCCCCTGACCGCAGGCGGGGTCGATTTCGCCGGTGTCTCCTGCACCTGCGACCCGGTCTCCATGCGCCAGCAGAACACCATCCGGGTCGGCGACCGGACCTGGGAACTGGACACCGCGCTGACCGGACCGCATCAACTGCGCAACACCAGCGTCGCCTGGGCCGCAGTCTGCCGCTTGCAGAAGGCCCTGAACCTGGACCTCGAAGCCGCCCGGGAAGGCTTCCGCCGGGCAACCTGGCCGTCGCGCCTGCAGTTACTGCCCGACGGCATCCTGTTGGACGCCGCCCATAACCCGGACGCCATGGACATCATCGTCGGCCACCTGCGCGACGTGTATCCAAAGCGTCGCTGGAATCTGTTGTTCGGCTGTCTGAAAAACAAGGAATGGCAGGCGATGCTGCGGCTGCTGGCGCCGTTATGCGCTTCCGTCAATGTCGTCGCCTTCGACCACAAACGGCTGCAGCCGCCGGCTGAGACGGCCGCCTTTCTGCGCGGCGAGTTTCCCGGGCTGACCGTCAACACCTTCCCGGATCCATTGTCCGGTCTGCAGGAGATCCGACGCCTGGGCCAGGGGCTGATTCTCGGCTCACTTTATCTTGCCGGCGAGATCCTGAACGACTATTATCATGGCGAACCCGTACCGGTTGAGGACGACACCGAATGAAACGTTGGATCACCATCCTGCTGTTTGCCGGCGCCGTTGTTTCGGCCCGGGACCTCGATACCCTGCTGAAACGCGAACGGCAATATGAAATGAGTTTGCAGGCGACCACCGCCAAACTGCTGAAGACCAACGACGCCCTGGACAGCCTCAACCGCCGCATCAAGGCCGAGCAGCAGCAGCTGCACCGCGCCCTCGAAAAACACCCGAAGCTGACGGCAATCGCGGAACTCAAAGGCGTCAACGACGCGGTATACCGGGGGAAATACGTGGTGCTGCGGCGGGAGATCCTGGCCGGCGACGAGAAGCTGGCGGAACTCCACAAGGACATTCTGCGGCTGCAGGAGGAGTTGACCCGGCGGCTGGAGCGCTTCCCCGAGGTCATCGCCCTCCGCAAGCGGCTCGCACTTGTCCGCGCCGAGATCAGGCAGCAGCAGTAGACTGCATCGCGTTTGCGATGCAGTCAGGGGTTGTTTTTCGGGGAAACTTCGGGTATGGTACCTCTACCAGGTCAAGGCGCCTGGGGGAGAAGATTCCGGTGTGCAACGTTTCCCGCGGAGGGTTCCGTATGCCTACGTACACCTATGCAGCGATGGATGCCAACGGCAAAGAGCGGCGCGGCAGCGTCGACGCTCAATCCGAACACGATGCCGGCCACAAGCTGCGCGAACTCGGCCTGTTCCCCACCAGCATTGCCCGCGGCCGGGACGAACGGACCGGGCCGACCGCGCCGTCACGGCGAAAACCCAAACGCACCGGCGCCGGCGCCGGCTTGATCCTCGGAACGCCCCGCCTCAAACGCAAAGCCCTGACGCAGTTCACCCGGCAGCTCGCCATCTTGCTGCGCGCCGGGCTGCCGCTCCTGCGGGCGCTGCGAACGCTGGAGTCACAGGTCGGCGATGTCGGCGGCCGCACCGTCATTGTCGACGTCGGCGACAACGTCGAAGGCGGGCTGACGTTTTCCGAGGCACTGAGCGCCCATCCCAAGACATTCGATCGCCTGTACATCAACATGGTCAAAGCCGGCGAGGCTTCCGGCGCCATGGAACAGGTTCTGGCCCGCATCGCCGGCTATCGCGAGAAATCTGAGCGCTTGCGCGGTCGGATCAAAAGCGCCCTGACCTACCCGGTCATGGTCCTTGCGATCGCGCTGTTGATCACGACCGGCCTGCTGTATTTTGTCGTACCCCGGTTCACGCGAATGTTCGCTGACCTCACAGCAGGCCGGTCCCTGCCTCTTATCACCCGCATGGTCGTCGCTGTCAGTGACGCCATTCGCCACCATGGCCTGTGGGTCCTGCTCGGCGCCGTCGCACTGTTCGTCTGCTTCAACCTGATCCGCCGCACGGAATGGGGTCGATACACCATCGACCTGGTCTGCTTGCGAATGCCGCCGTTCGGTCCGCTGGTGATGAAGTCCAGTGTGGCGCGGTTCAGCGCCACACTGGGCACGTTGATGAATGCGGGGGTGTCCGTGCTCAATGCCCTGCAGATCGTGCGGGATACGTCCGGGAATGCGGTCATCGCCAACGCGGTCCAGCGGGTCCACGACTCGGTTAAAGAAGGCGAATCCATGGCCCGGCCGCTGAAGGAATGCCGGATCTTCCCCAATATGGTCGTCAGCATGATTCAGGTCGGCGAGGAAAGCGGCGAACTGCCGGAGATGCTCGAGGAAGTCGCCACCGTTTACGAAGAGGAAGTGGACCTGGCCGTCGACGCCATGACCTCGCTGATCGAGCCGATCATGATCGTTGGCCTCGGCCTGTTGATCGGCAGTATCGTGTTGGCCATGTTCATGCCTCTGATTGTCGTCGTCAGCGAAATGGCCGGCGGCATGTAGTCACGCAGGGCGAAGGACCTCTTCTGGAGTCCGGCCAGGTCCGGTACCGGCAGGTTGCCGGGGTCTGGCCGGGTTGGGTCATGGCGGTCTGGCGGTTGTGCTGATGGGTGCCGGGCGCCCACCAGACAGAACGGAAGTCCGTGGCCGTGCCGCTACTCGGGCAGGCGGGCGTACCACTCGTAGACGCCGTTGCACATGCCGACAGACTGCAGGCGACTGGTGCTGACCCACTCGACGTGCCCGTCATAAAACACCAGGTTCGCGCCGCGTATGTCGTCGCCGTTACCCGAGGTATGGGTGCCGAAGGATGGGTTGATGGCCTGCCAGGGGCTCAGGAGTTGGCCGCGGCCGTGGTTGAAACGCCAGAGCATGACATCGCGCCGGAGGTAGCTGATGTCCTGCATCATGACCCGAGCGGCAGCATTATAGCTGCCGATCGTGCGGGCCGGAGACGGCTTGCCGGTACCGAAGTCCGGATTCGGATTGCCGGGATGATAGGCGTAGGTTGAGTAGGAATACGGCCGTGTGTTCCGTGGATCGTCGATCGGCGGATGGTTGCTGAACTCGGCGCAACGCCAGATCGAGTAGTCGCCGATGTAGTCGGTCAGCGACGAGCGCAGGTCGTACCCGATCGGTTCGTAGCGGAAGCAGATCCCGGACATATCACGCTCATGGTTCGGCGGCAGGCACGAGTCCCAGTCTTCGGCATAGCTGAGGCAAGCCATGGCGCATTGGCGCAAGTTGGCGGCGCAGACGACGCGAACCGCTTGCTGTCGTGCCCTTGAGAGCACGGGCAGCAGCAGTGCAGCCAGGATCGCGATGATCGCGACCACCACGAGGAGCTCTATAAGTGTGAAGCGTTCTCGGTGCACGGCAGTCCTCGGCTTGTTTCTCTGGGACTAATGTACGGATCTCACCAAGCACCAACAACGAGATTGCCGTGCCATTACTTGGACATCTGTTACCGGCTGGCAAATCGGGATGGGGGAACACCGTGATGCCGGCGGAAGACGCGACTGAAATGAGCCGGGTCTTCGTAGCCGCAGCGACGGGCGATCTCGGTCATGCTCAAAGCGCGATTCTGCAGGTGGGCGACGGCGCGTTCCAGGCGCAGGCGGGTGAGGTACCCCGTAAACGTCTCGCTGTCATGTTGCTTGAACAGGCGGGAAACATAGCTGGCATTCAGGTTGAACTCGGCTGCGATCGTGTCGCGGTCCAACGGCTCCCGGAGGTTCTCGAAGATATACTCGCGAATGGCCAGCCAGGTCTGTCTGGACTTGCTCTGGCGGCCGTCGTCCGGGCGCCTCAGTTCCCGCATTGCCGCCTCGACCAGAGCATAGGCAACGCCTGCCGGCCCCCGGCCGTGCAAGTCGCCGGCGGCCATGTCGTCCAATGCCTGTTTCAGATGTCTGCCGGCCGCGTCAAGACCACGTGGCGTGTGATACCAGAGCTTGCGGCGTTCACTTCGGGCGCAATCCGCCGGGTCGACGCGCACCGAAAGGATCCGCAGATACTCCCGACGGAACAGGATCGCGATCAAAGTCAACGGCTTATTCAGGTGCCTTGTCCGGCAACTGCCCGCCAGCGCGTAAAGCGGGCGTTCGAAAGAAATGGTTTCCTCGACGAACGCTTCGCCAACGGAGAGCTTTGTCTGCATCACGCCGCTGACGGGCAAGACCAGGGCGGAGCAGTCATAGAACAGGGCGGTCGCATCAAGCGGTCGCCCCCCGCGGGCGTACAGCAGATCGGTCGGCGTCCAATGATCCAGGACTTGGGTCAATTGCTTCTGGAGCTTCACTCTCATGGGGTGGAAGTTACCCCGTGTGGCGATTCTCCGCAATCCTGGCCAGTTCCTTCCACAGCCGCTTTTCTTCGGCTGTCAGCGATTTCGGAATGGCGATGCGGACGACCACGTACAAATCGCCGCGCCCCTTGCCGCGTTTCGGCAGACCCTTGCCGCTGAGACGCAGTCGCTGCCCCGCCTGCGTGCCGGGAGCAATCCGGACCTTGGCGGCGCCGTCAACGGTCTGCACCTTGGCGGTCGTACCCAGCGTCGCCTCCCACGGCTTCAGTCGCAGCTCTGTTTCCAGATCGTGGCCCTCGACCCGGAACGACGGGTGCGGCGCCAACTGGATGCGCAGCAGCAGATCGCCGGCGTCGCCGCCGTTGCCGCCCTCGCCGCCCTGACCGCCAAGACGGATGCGGGCGCCGTTCGTCGTGCCCGGCGGAATGCGGACGTCGTACTGCTTCCGCTGCCCCGTGTTGTCCGTCAGATAAATGCTTTTCCTGGCGCCGTGGTAGGCGTCCTCCAGCGAGATCGTCAGGCTGGCTTCATGGTCTTGGCCGCGGAACTGCCGCGGCGCCCCCCAGCCCTGGCGCGGGTCGCCGCCGAAAACGTGCTCGCCCCGGAAACCGCCCTGTCCCGGCCCGCCCTGACCGAACAGCATCTGGAAAAACTCGCTGAAACCGCCGAGCCCGCCGAACTGTTCGAATGCATTGCCGCCCTGACCGCCGCCGGCGCGATACGTGCGGAAGTGCATGTCCTCCCAGCCGGGCGGCGGCGTGAAGTTCTGGCCCGCCTGCCAGTTGCTGCCCAACTCGTCGTACTGCTTGCGCTTCTCCGGGTCGCGCAAGACCTCGTAGGCCTCGCTGATTTCCTTAAAGCGCTCGGACGCGTCCGGAGCTTTGTTCCGGTCGGGGTGGTACTTCCGGGCCAGCTTGCGATAGGCCTTCTTGATCTCGGCCGCTTCGGCGTCGCGCTCGACCCCGAGCACCGTGTAGTAGTCTTTGTATGCAACACTCATGATTCATCCTTTCCGCCGACGCTGGACACCACGACACGCGCATGGCGGATCACTTCGCCGTCCCGCACGTAGCCCTTCTGCAGTTCGCGAATCACCGTGTCCGGTGGAACCGTGTCGCTCGCTTCCTGCATCACGCTCTCGTGCAGATGCGGATCGAACGCCTCGCCGACACTCTGCAGCGGCTCGATGCCGAGCGCCGCCAGAGCGGCCAGCAATTGCCGGTAGATTAAAGCAAAACCTTCCACATGACTGGACGAGCGGTCACGGTCGGCGGCGTCCAGGCCGCGCTCGAAATTGTCGATCACCGGCAACAACTGCTCGACCACGGCATTCTCCGCCTGGCGGCGGTCGCCCTGCCGTTCGCGGGCAATCCGTTGCCGGTACCGGGAAAAGTCCGCCTGCAGCCGACTCAGCTGCTCGGCGGCGCCCGGCTTGTCCGTCTCCGGATCGTCATCGGCAACGGTGTCGCCGTGGATCTGGATCGGAATCGGTATGCCTCGGGTATCGTCAAACATGATCGCTTTCCTCTATAGTCTGGTTTGCAATATCATTGAGCAGAGTCCATGCCAGTATCCAATTACAGACATAATTCCTTTGCTGACAGCTCGTTAACTATCTTGCGGGAATTCCCGGCAATCCTGCGCCTGCGCCATTATGGCCCGTCACCGGAAAAACTGTGTCAGATCCTGACAACCCGTCAAATCCGTTTCCATATATGCGCCATTATGACACATCCAGCGGGGCCGGCATGTCAACTGCAAGCCTATTATTCAGAACAGGTTGCCATCCATTCCGGCAGATTGGCACGACAGATGCAAATGAACACGTGAATCGTCGCGAAACGCGACCAGAGACGAAAACGCAAACCGAAGAAGGAGGTGCGAACCATGTCACTCAAGGACCTGATTCCATTTCGACACCGCTATCATGGCGTTCCGGCACGCACCCGTCGCCGGGCGTACGATCCGTTTCTGCAACTCCACGACGAGATGAACCGGCTCTTCGAGGACTTCCTGCCGGATGTCTTCGACCGGGATGAAGACGACTGGGAGTTCTCCCCGCAGATCTCGATGAAAGACAAGAAGAACGAGATCGAGCTGAAAGTGGAAGTCCCGGGCGTCAAGGAGGACGACCTGGATGTCCGCCTGGACGACAACGTGCTCACCATCACCGGCGAGAAACGGGAGGAAGAGAAGAAGGAAGACGGCGATCAACAGTACAGCGAATGCCGCTACGGCTCGTTCCGCCGCCGCATTCCGCTGCATGCTGAGATCGATGCCGAAAACGTCGAGGCCAGATTCAAGAACGGCGTCTTGACGCTGAAGCTTCCGAAACAGGCCGAGCCCAAACCCGAAGGCCGGAAGATCGCGGTTAAAGCATCGTAGATCGATAACCCCAAACAGTCCGGGCGGCCCCGATGCATCGGGGCCGCTCGTTTCTTTCCGGGAATTCCCAACTTCGCCTTCCCTTTTTGCCCTTCCCGCATATTTTAGAAAAGGAGTCAGTCATGCCTGCGCATGGCGAAGGAGGCATTGTGGTTCGAATTCGTCCCGTCTGTTGTCTGCTGTCGGCCGTGCTGGCGACTCTGGTTATCGCCGGCTGTCAGACCAATCCGCGAATCTATCCCCGCCGCCACACGCACGAAGCAGATCCCTTGTTTCAAGACGATGAACCCGTCGACGACAAGCCGGTCCCCCAAGTAAAAACACCGACCGTGCGGATCCAGAAGAGCAAGTGGAAGTTTATCATCGTGCACCACAGCGCGACGGACTACGGCAACGCGGCGCAATTCGACAAGATGCACAAGCAGCGCGGCTGGAAAGGCGTCGGCTACCACTTTGTTATTGGCAATGGCACCCGCGGCACCGCCGACGGCCAGATTGAAGCGACGTTCCGCTGGACCAAGCAGCTGAACGGCGCCCACTGCAAGGCCGGCGAGATGAACGAAAAGGCCATCGGCATCTGCCTCGTCGGCGATTTCTCAGAACATACCCCCAGCCGTAAGCAGGTGTTGTCCCTCATCCGGTTGCTGCGCACGCTGCAGCGGACGTTCGGCATCCCGTCGACGCACATCGCCGGTCACGGCGACGTCCGCGGCGCCCATACCTTGTGCCCCGGCAAACACATGCCGTGGAGAACCATCCGCGCGAACCTGCTGGATACCACCACCGCGCAATAGGGGGCGAGCTTGTCGGGAAGGGGAGGGGGGCACACAGCGGTTTTCATTCGCACCTACACAGAACGTCCTGACTTCGCTTCGTGCGTCAACGGGCTAAACAGTGAATCCATATCGCTTCAATTTGGTCGTCAGTAGCTTGTCAAGAATCGGTAGGTCCTGCGGATGCACTGAGATCAGTTTCTTCCCCTCCTGCTGGTAGAGCACTTGCTTCTTGTACATGCTCATCTTGTACTGTGGCGTATCCATCCCCCAGTATTCGATGTAGGCATCAGCTTCAGGCAAGTAGAAGTCCGGACGGATCTGGAACTCAGCGATGATCCGATACTTGCTGTCATAGCGATAGGCGATGCAGTGTTCCGTCAGCCATTCCGCGATCTTCTTCTCTCCTCTTGACTGCACCACCGTGCCGTCCCGTGCTTCAATCGTTTTGTTCAGCTCGACCTGAGTCTCAAAGTTGCGTCGTTCCAGGAATACCTCATCGAAGCAGCGATCGCAGAATGGTCTCTGGAACGCTTGCTGAGATCGCCCGAACTCCTCCGCGGTGAGCTCGGTATTGCACCGCTGGCATCGCTTGACGGCTTCCGCCGCAGCGAGGCATACTGCTTCCTCAATGAAGGTGACGGCAGCCGCCGCGTCGCGCTGCACATAGGGCTTCTCCCGGCTGTTGGTGGCCAAGTCGCGCAAGTCAGACAGGCACGACTCTGCCGCGGCGCCATGGGCCTTCAGCGCCTTGATCGCATATTGCTTGGTCTGGTCATGGGGGTCGCGTTGCGCCACGGGTGCAAGGGCTGCCACGGCGGTGTGTTGGTCCACGCCCATCCAGGCAAGTTTCCCCAGCGCCGATGCGGAGAGGCGCCTGACGTTTGCCGACGATGACTGGAGAAACTCCAGCAGTTCACTGAACGATTCGACGTCTCCCTCGCGGCCAATTTGCACGGCTCGTTGCGACAGCGACTTTTCCAGCTGCCGATCCATCGGGTTCTTCAAAGTATTCTCCCACTCTCACAGATTCATGCCCATCGTACGCCACCGGCACCCCATTGCACCGACGCTCCTCACTTTACGAGCGTGTCGGCAGCAGACAAGTCTTCAGCGGCGGACGCGCGCAGCAAAGTCAGGTATCAAGTCCGAGCCGCTCGACGTGTTCAACCGGCACCCCCAACTCCTCCATGGCCGCGCGGAGCTTCTGCAGGCACTGCCGCCACAGCTCCGGCTGTGTGGCACACAGGTTTTGTTGACACTGCGGGTCAGTCTGCAAATCAAACAGCGCATCGAAGTCGGCGTGGGGGTTGTTGTAGGCCATGCCGTCCATCGGCACGCGGCAGACCGGCCGGTCGGTATGCGACAGGAACCTGCCGGTTTCAGCGTTCGCATACCGATCGAAGGACTCGCTGCGCAAGCCCACCCATTTCTCCCCGAAGTCGGTGCCGTATTGATACAGCGGCCCCGGCTGCTCGGGCGCTTTGCAGACGAGGTACTTGCCGTCAGTCCAGTAGAAGCCTTTGCCCCACCAGCCGTAGAGGACCTCCTGACGGATCCCGTCGACGTCCCCCTGCAGTACCGGCAACAACGAACGACCGTGGCAATGTGGCGAGATATCCTTCCCCAGAGCGTCCAACGTTGTTGCGTGCAGGTCTACGGCACAGGTCAGGGCATCGCATTGCTCGCCCGTCTGCGGCGAGCCGGGACAGTGCATGATCAACGGAATGTTCGCAAACAGCGGATAGCTGAAGCCGCCGCCCTTCGACATCTGGGCGTGCTCGCCGATGAATTCGCCGTGGTCTGTCGTCAGGATCACCAATGTGTCGTCCCAGAGATCGTGTTCGTCCAGTTGATCGAACACGGTCCCCAGCCAGTGGTCGACCATGGTAATCTTACTGGCACACTGGGCGTTCAGCCAAGTCAGTTCATCCTCGCCATAGGCTTCTGCTTTCGTCCCATGATAGAATGTTGGGAAGTCGTTGTCGGCGAGCGACGTGTCTTCCAGATACATGGAGCGATACGGCTCCGGCGGGTCCAGCGGCCAGTGCGGATCGAACTCGTCGACAAACACGAAAAACGGCTGTGCTTCCGCGGCGTGCGCATCGAGCCAGTCTGCGACGTTGGTCAGATTGCGCGCAACGAAGCTCTGCTCTTCGCTGTCCCAGGTTCTGCGGAAGTCCTCGTAGACTGTGCGCCAATGTCCCGGGCGGGCCGGATCCACCGGAGGACAACTGCAGCAGTGGTCGTTGTAATGGCCGCGGATGAATTCGTAGTGGTCGAAGAAGAAGTGGTAGTTGCCGGCGCCGACATCGAACAGGTTTGCGTGGTCCGTGAACAGCGCCGTGTTCACCTTGGTCTCGCGCAGCGTGCGGGTCCAATCCGGATCGAAGCTCTCGCGCGGCCCCCAACTGCGCCACGGAAACTCGATACGTCCCGACCATAGATCCCGCCGCGCCGGCATACACGGCGCCGAGTTGATCCAGTGGTTGGTAAACGTTGCGGAGCGCTTGGCCAAACGCTCCAGATTCGGTGTCCGGATATGGCCATACGGTCCCTGGCCCTGATGGTACGGCGAAAGCTTGTTCCGCACCAAAGTGTCACACAATATGAAAAGTACGTTCATTCTCTGTCTCTTAAACCAGCGGCGCAGCCGCGATTGAACTATTCAATATGCACGCGCTGCAGGCGTTGCTCCTCTTTCACATGGGTAAATTGGGTCCGCCGAATCTTGTCGGCCAGCAGTTGCTCAAGGAGGTCCGCGGCGACGGCTTCATAGCCCGCGGCGCCGGCGAGATTATCCAACTCCTCAGGGTCGCGAACGAGATTGAACAACTGCTGCACCCCGCCGGCCTGCGGGTCGTAGACGAGCTTCCAGTTGCCCGTCCGAATCATCATCGTCGTCGCCAGTTCCGATACGATGGATTCGTGGCCCGGATCGTGAAGGAGGTCCTTGCCGACCCGGCGACGGTCAGGAGGTCCTTCCGTGCCGGCCAGGCCGAGAATCGTCGGATACAGGTCCAGGTGCGACACCAGAGCTTTGCTCACTCGCGCACCGTTCTGGCGCGCCTCGCCTTCGACCGGGCCGCCGCAAGCAAACAACGGGACGCCGACGCTTTCCTCATAGAAGAACCGCTTGTCCCAGATGCCGAAGTCGCCGAGCATATCGCCGTGGTCCGACGTGAAAATGATCACGGTGTTCTCAAGGAGGTCCTTCGCCTTCAGGGCGTTGACGAGCTTGCCGACGTAACTGTCGATCAGCGCGCATTTCTGCTGGTAGTGCCAGCGTCGCATTCGCGTCGCCTCATCGTCTGCCACGCCTTTGGCTGAAGGCATGGCATCGGGTTTCGCATCCTGGCCGCCCGGGTGCCAGTAGGGCGGGTGTGGTCCGATGAACGATAGATTGAGATAGAACGGCTGGTCTTTGTCATATTCCTCTACGAAACGCACGCCGTTTACACCAATGAAGCCGTCGGCGGTCTCGTCAGCTTCGAACGGATGTGGTTTGCAGCTCCAGGCGTTTCCCGCGAAGGCCTCGCGGAATTCGTCGCGCTTGTTCTGTTCCAGCAGGTGTTTCGTGTAGCGATCGTCATTGTGCTGGTTCTCGCCGTCGTCCACCACCTGGAAGACGTGATCGAAGCCGTACAGTCGCAGTTCGTCGTCGTCGTCGGTGACGTCCATGCCGATGCCGTAACGGTCGATGTAGTGGTGCTTGCCAATCAGCGCCGTGTAGTAGCCGGCCTGTTGCAGGCGACGCATGAACGTGTCATCGCGCAGATCGTCACGGATCGGCGGCGACTGGTTGCCGCAGACACCGGTGGCGGTCGGGTGCATACCGGTAATGATGCAGCAGCGCGCCGGCTGACATAGCGGTGCGGCGCTGTACGCGTTCGCAAAACGCACGCCTTGTGCCGCGAGCCGGTTCAGGTTTGGCGTCTTCGGTCCCAGAGCGTCACGTCGGAAGTGATCGGTCAGAATCAGGATGACGTTCGGTTTCATGCTTCTCTTTCCGTTGTATCATGAGCATCCCTGCTCATGGCTCTCTCGGCTGCACCATGAGCGTCTGCCCTGCGCACCCAGCGCAATGCGGGGCCTGCTCATGCCTTCTTCGTGCGCAGCACGTTTCGTGGCCGCGGTCGTCTCGACCGCGCATTCATGCCTTCCTATCCTTTGTAACTCCTCCAGTTCGCCACTGCTTCGCTTGTACGCAGGTAGCGGTCGTAGAGCCGCAGGACTTCCAGTGTGCCATGCAGGGCTGGCGCCAGTTGTGCCTCGGCCGCGCCGTTGGCTTCTTTCAGGTCTGCATGGAACCGACCCCAACCATATTGACGCTCCGTTCCGCCGTCACAGAGCATACCGTCAACCAGTACTGTGATGATCTTCGGACCGCCGTCGACAATAAATGTAAGGTGATGCGTCTTGCCGAAGTCGAGCAGACCGCAGTCGCACTCCCAGGCGCATTCGGTCAGGCCGCCGGACCAGCGTGACCCGGGCAGGGCGCAGGTGCGGCCGATGATCGTCAGCTTCACCGTTTGCCGATCGGTCGTGGTCAGCAGCAGGCCGCGGCCTTCGGCGTTGCGCGAGTCCAGGAGGACCTGATGCGGTGCGAGATCATCGAAACAGACACGCAGATCGATACTGAATCCATCGCCCTTCCAGAGCTCCGGCAGTTCCGGCATCTGCACAGCACCGGGTGTGGTCCATTCGGCTGCGATGCCGTTCGTCGTCAGTTTGCGGTTCTCGTGCTGGGCCCACATGCCCTCAAGCAGCGTCGGATCAATCTCGTGGGTGCGAGCGATCAGTTTCTGGGTCTCGGAGATGAAGTACTTGCCGTCTTGTTCGAGCAGGTCCGGATAGCTCATCCGCGTGCCGATGTCTTCGTCGTACAACACGATCTCCGGCTGCGACCAGTGGATGACGCCGTCCTTTTCGATGCCGCCGCAGAGCCAGGCCGGGTTGCGGTGGGCATACGCCAGGTGCTCGCGGCCCTCGGTATTCCCGAGCACCGTGCCGCCGTGATTGTGATACCAGTAGATGTACTTGCCGTTGGCGAACCGCCGGACGAAGTTCGCGGCGCGCGGGTTCTTCACCCGGCGCTGACCCGGGCCATACGTCATCCACCCCTGTTCCCACGTGTGGCCGTCGTCACGGCTGTAAGCGTGGCACGAGAAGCCGTCGATCGTGCGGTACGTGCCGAATAGCGAGCCGTCGTTCATCGCGGTGGCATTGAACTCGCCCGCCACCGGGCCGCCGCCGTCGGGGGTGCGCATGCCGATGTCGCCGTCGGGCAGCGTTTCCCATTCGTGTTTTGCCGGATCCGGTTCGGTCAGCAGGTTGCGGCTGCAGAACAGGACACCTTCATTCTGTTCGAAGAACCCCTTGCCGAAGCCGCCCACCTTGCTGGCGCAGACGTAGACGGCGCCTTTGTGGATGAATGGTTTGCCGACGCCCCAGAAGAATTGGACGTTGCCGCCGTAGGTGTTGTTGCGGTCGCACTCGAACAGCCGCATCGGGATCTCATGCCGTTCAGCGGACCACGTTTCGCCGCGGTCATCCGAATACTTGTAGGCGTAGATGCCGAAGGAGTCGACGCGCTTAATGGTCTGGCCGTCAACCTTTTTGACTTCGCGTTGATTGTCCTTGTTGTAGGTGTAGAAGGCGTAGATGCGGCCGGTCTCCGGTACGAGCACCGGCATGACCCAGGACGCCTCCGGGCCGTCGGCCGGTTCGATGTCGTGAAGCTCCGACCAGGTCTTGCCCTGGTCCCCGGAGATACACGCCACCACATGCTGGCCGTGCTGGCCTTCGTGCCCCCGGCCGGTGGTCATGCAACACGTCCAACTGCCGTCGCGGTTGATCACGACATAGGGTTGATCGCAGTAACCTTCGCTGGGAATCTCTGATCCGTTGCGGATGCTTCGCGGGTCTGTTTCCATTGTTCTTGTCCTTATCAATATTCTGCCGGGTAATCCTCTCGACAGTTCGTCTTCCATGAGCTATTCTAGTTCAATGCGTGGAATGGAGCAATAAGAATGAGTGCCAGCATTCGGACAGAGCTGTCAAAATCCGGCCTTGCCCTGACCAGGGACGCCGCCGCTACCCGGGTAGCAAATGCCTGCCTGGCTGCCGCCCGGCACGTCGTGGTGCCGTTGAACCTGCAGGGGGTCTCGCTGGTTCTGCAGCAGGTCCATTTCGGACCGAGCCGGTACCCGCGGGATGCGGCGGCGGCCACGCACCGCCATGAAGAGGTGCAGATCGAGTTCATCACTGCCGGCCGGGTTTCTTTCGAAGGGCCCGGCGGCGGATGCCTGCTGACGGATGGCCAGGGCTGTCTGATTGCGCCGGGGACGCTGCATGCGTGGCGCGCCGAGGAGTCCACCGCGATGCTGGGCGTGCAATTTCAGGTGGTCGGCCGGGAGCGTCCCGCTTTCGAGCAGCATCTACACACTTGTCTGCAGGGCAATCCGGCCCGATTCGACACCGACGCGGTGAACGTTGCGGCTTTGGCAATGCTGCGTGAGATCCGCGATGGCCTCTGGCGCCGTGAACGCCTGGCGGACCGCATTCATCTATGGTTGACCGAGATACTGATGAGCGCGGTGGACCTGAAGCCCTGGCAGCCGGCGGAACGCGTGCATCGTAGTGAAACCCGTGGCGAAGAGCTCTGCAATCTGGCGATGGCGTTTATGCGGGCGAACCTGTCGCAGCCGCTGCAGGTCGCGGACGTCGCCTTGCAGGTTGGCGTGTCCGAGCGCCATCTGAACCGGCTGTTTCGGGAGCATGTCAACTCCAGTGTGGCGGCAGAGCTGATGACGCTTCGCCTGGACCGGGCCCGCAAGCGGTTGGAAACCGATCCCGCCATCCCGGTGAAGACCGTGGCGTACGAGTGCGGCTTCAACCACCACGCCTACTTCACCAGTTGCTTCAAGAAGGCGTTTGGTTGTACGCCGCGGGACGTTCGGCGTTGAACTTCGTTGAGATTTGGCTACGTTTCTGCAGCCGATATGGACCGTGACTCCGGATTGCATGCTGACGGCAATCCGGCCGTTCACAAGCCGTGATGTTCACCGACGATGAGTGAGGTGTTGTCGTGTGCCGATTCTACTTGACCGTGTGGCTGTTGTTGAGTTTACCCGTTGTGTATGCCGGCGGCTGGGAGGTCGTTCAGAAGAAATCCGGCGCCTTCGACAAGATCGAGCGCCGAAACGAGCCGGTGGAGAACATGACGGGGATGTACCAGGAACTCCTGGCCAAGGGTGTGCAGCCGATTGCCGTGCTGAAGATTACCGGCAATGTCAAACTGAAGATCAGCATGACCGGCAAAGTCAAGGGGGTCCTTTGTCTGGTACATCAGGGGGGCAAGAAGACCGGCGAGCAGGAGATCAAGCCGCCGGGCGGCGAACTGACGGCCAAAGCCGGAACGGAACTGCATTTCGGTATGGTCCAGCTGTCGGAGAGCAAAACGCGGTTGGTGAATAACCGGATGCTCCAGGATGTAACGTTCTTCGGGACGAAATGGACCGCCACAATTTCGTACAAAGACGGCCCCAAGCCGCTGCTGGACGGCCAGGGCCAGCCGGATCCGGGAACATCGGCGGCCGCCGATCGGGTGGCTTTGCTGCGCGTCAATGTCAAACCCTCCAGTGTGCCGGTGGACGGCAAGAGTCAATCGACGGTATCCATCGTTGCCTATACGATGGTCGAGGGCGATGACGCGTCGCGCCAGCCGTTGAAAGGGCAGGCCGTGACGCTGGCTCTGGTGCCGCAGGACGGCGTCACCCCCGGGAAACTCAACCGGACGCAACTAACGCTGGATGCCGACGGACATGGGGAAGCGGTGTTCACGGCCCCGACGCCGGCGGCACTGAAAGGCAAGCGCATCCAGAACGCGGAGGTCCGGGCGCGCTGTCCGAAATTTGGGTTAAAGGACGACGTTCGCATCACCCTTGAGCAGGGCAGTTCACAAGTGAACGTGCTGCCGCACTACGGCGACGCCCTGATGAACAGCAAGGTCGGTGTGATCCCGGCGGACAAACGGTTTCCGGCAACGGTTCATTTCTTCCTGCGTGACGAACGCGACAAACCGATCAAGGACGAAACGGTGACCTTTGCGCTGAAGGGCGCTCCCGGTTACCTCGAAGGCCTGGCGCCCGGCAAGGGAGGAACGGGGAAGGCCGTCAGCAAAGGCGCCACCGTCAAGGTGAAGACGGATGCCGAAGGCGATGCCTATGTCCGCTACGTCTATACGGGTCCGGCGACGCTTCGCGGCCCGAAGGTTGCCGCGATCCGGATTACATCGAAGCGCCTGCCCGCGCCGGTGACCGCGGCGGTCTCCATCGGTATCGACCTGGCCGTGGCCAGTGTGATGCCGGCATACAAGGGCAAGGTCAACGCAGGAGAGGAGGCACGGCTGGCCGTGCAGATTGTCGATACCTTTCATCCCCGCGCACGCAACATCAGCAACGTCCTGTCACATTGGCTCGAAGATGATGCAACCGGACAGCAGATGCTGCTGGTCGACCTGGACATTCGACCGGGAGCGAATGTGCCGGAGTATCTGACGGACTTCTTGAATGTGAACCTCAAGCTGAAGCCGGTGAAGACTCTGGCCAAGGCGCGCTACGATAAGAACCGCGGCACGACCATCCTGATTTCGTTCCAGGACGACGCGGTCAACTATCCCAGGATCAAGGTCGCGACCAGCGGCTTGAATACCTTCGAGCTGTCGGCCTATCTCGCCACGGTTGTGCCGGGCGCGAAGCGGAAAGTGGAACGACTGACGGAACCGCGAATGAAGAACAACTGGGGCTATATCCAGATCCCGGCCGGGGTGCGGGCCGATGCCAACTACGAGTTCTTCGTCAAGGGCCCGTTCTCCGCGAACAGCAAACAGGCCGAAGCCCTGCGCTCCGTTGCCGGCTTGAACGGTTTTGGCGGCTCCGTTCTCTGGCTCAACGACAGCATCAACGCGATCAACCGCGGCAATTGGGAGGACCCTACCGATATCACTGTCCAACGCGTGATCGACAAGTGGGGCGACCAATACAAGATCAACAGCAGCAGTACACTGAAGGCCTTGACCACCAGTGCCGCCAAAGGCTACAGCGAAGTCATAGGCGTGGCGTCGATGGTCGAAGCGGTATCTGCCTACGGCAAGGATGAACTGGATAAGCAGGCCCCGCAATTGCTGCAGGGCGCCGCGCAGGGCGGAGACAAAGGGATGGCCAAAGTCAGTCGCCGGCTGACCCTGAAGGAGAGCATCGAGACCTATCAGAAAGCGCCGACAAAACTGGTCCTGGTCCTCGCCGAAAAGGCACACAGCCTGGTCGACACCAAGACCGGGAAATCACTGACCGGCCCGCCGGGACGATTGCATCGGCTGGAACAGGGAGCGTCGATCTGTAGAAAGGACTTCTCCGTTTATGTCTTGCCGGCGGACATGGAGGTGAAGGCCGAGAATGCCACCAAGGTCATCGAGCACAAGCCGGAAACCGTGGCGCCGCGGCTGTCGGTGACCGAACCGGGCTGTGGCCCGGCATTCCGCTCGGATGCAGCGAAACAGGCGAGGAGCTCCTTCGACGACGCCCTCCATCGCGCTCGTGCGGCATATCGGTCCAAGCGACTCGCCGAGGTCCGCGAAGCGTTGCGGGCGATTGACAAGAAGCTTACAGACGGCGTTTCAAACGCCGACGAATTGCGTCGGCAAAGACGGCGCTTGAGCGATGAACGGACTAGTCTGGAGTTGGGCCGGGGCGTGGCGTACCCCGCTCTCGAAGGAGGTGCGGAATGATGCGGCTTTGGTTCGTTGCTGTATTCTGGGTTGCCGCAGTTGCGGCAGTGGCGCAGAACGCGGATTTGGAGTATCGCCGGTCGGTGCTCGACGCCATGCAGAAATACAAGCAGAAACTGGAAACGGCTAAGGTCCCGGCGGCCGACCGGAAACGGGTCGAAGCCGAATTGCAGCGGCTGGAGCAGATCCTGAAGCAGCCGCAGACCACGACGACGACTTCGACGGCAGGGGATACTGCCAGTACAATGGCCGTTGGCCCCGGGGTTGCGCCGGTGAGCTGCCGACATGTCGTCGCGGCAGGCAAGAAGCCCGGGACCGCCTATTACTGGCTCGAAACGGACGGCACCCTGGGCGTGCTGCAGGTGCAGTTCAAACTGACTCCAGAGCAACAGAAGGTGAAAGCCTGGGATGTAGAGCTGAAGACAGCGAATGTGGACAACGCCCAGTCCCTGACCGGTGTTGTTGTCAAACATGGTGACAGACAGTTGGGCGCTGTGCCGCGGACCTCGCGGCACAGCTTGGTGCGGGTTCCCCTGGCACCGGGCGCCCTGCCGGCCACATGTAACCTGTCCCTGGTCGGCGGCGGCACCGACGGTGTGGCAGTCCTCGCCGACAGCATTCGGTTGCGGCCGCATGTCGGACTGCCGCCGAAACTGAGTGGGACCGACGTCTACTTCGCCGATGACTTCGCCGATGACTCCAGTTGGCAACATTGGCAGACACCGGACAACAACGCCCGCATCCACAACGGCTGGATCCAGTTCAGCGGCGGGAACCACACCGGCCTGGGCTGCAAAGTCAAAACGCCGGTTGACAATGTCGTCATTGAGTTCCGCGGTGTCGCGACAAAGAACGGCTTTCACTGTCACTTCAAACCGTACAACGTGAATTTCGGCGCCTACGACAATTCGAGATGCGCCGCGGGCATCTGGCCGAAGCCGTTCCATCAGGTGCGTGTCGAGCCGTCCTATAAGTCCGGAGTCGCCCAGGTCTTCCGAATCGAGAGCAACGGCGGCATGTTGCGGGGATTCATTGACGGCAAGAAGGTGGTCGAGTTCCAGGTGCCGGGGGAACGGAAGCTGGAGCCCGAGACCTTCCTTTTCACGGCCTACAGCTCGATGTTGAAGATCGACTGGATCCGGATCAGCAAGCTCAAGTGACAACACCGTTTGGCAGATGTTTCGTAAGCCCTCGATTACTGCCCTTCTTTGCCTCGAGTCCCGACTCTCAAGAGGT
>CAYLNH010000009.1:0-61854 GCA_964384625.1 uncultured Lentisphaerales bacterium | reverse complement strand
GCTCGCATCGCTTATTCGGCATCGTCTGGCCGGACCGGCGCCTGGCCGCCGTCCCGGGCTGGAAAACGTACGCCGAGCCCATCTAGACACAAACCGGTTCGAAATGCTGTTCAAAGCGCTCGCGGCAGCGCGCGAGACATGGTTCCAGACCCGGATCGTGGCGGCTGTTGCGCATTTCATCCGGATTCGTGTCGCGATGGTAAAGCTGTTCCGCCGCCCGGCCGAAGTCGTATCGCACATATTTGGCGTCATCCATGATTACGCCGCGACCGATCTGCGATTCGATTGCCACGTGATCCCGCCACGAGTCTACCGGCTCACCTTCAGCCAGCGGCCGCAGACTGACGCCAAGGAGGTCCCTGGGCGACTCGATGCCGGCGTAGTCACAAACCGTCGGCAGGAGATCCAGGCCGTTCGACGCCAACCGCGTTTCAACCGCGCCCGCAGCCGTGGTGCCGGGCTGTGAGATGATCAGCGGGACGCGGGCCGCTTCTTCGTAGAGAGCGGTCTTGTGCTCCATCCGATGTGAACCGGCCATATCCCCGTGATCACTGGTGAAGATCACGACCGTTTCCTCCCCCTGCCCGCTCTCCCGCAGCGCCGTCAGGACCTCCTGCAGATGGCCGTCGACGCGCTCGGTCAGGCGGTACAGGGCATAGCGATGTCGCCGCCAGTCGTTGTCGGTCCAGCGCTCGCGGGCGTACTGTTTGAACGGGCGCTCATGGACGAGCCAGTCAATCGCCTCGGGTTCATCCAGTTGCGGCTCATAGTTCGCCGGCAGCGGCGGGCAATGATCCCGCAGGAACTCCTCGTCGCTGACGCCGGCCGGCGGCGTCAGCGCTTCGTCCAGACACGCCAGTTCGGTCTTGCCGTTGTCCACCAGGCGGCGTTCGTCCTCGCGGCCGCAGGAATCGCGGATCGCCAGGTAACAGATGTCGTGCGGATTGACAAACGAGGCAACCATACACCACGGCCGGTCGTGCTCCTTCCGGATCCAGTCCGCCGAGACCGTCGCCAGTTCTTCCCGGCTGTTGTTGGTCAGCATCCGGAAGCCCGCCTTCCGCGGCTGGATCCCGGCCGGGACATGCGTCTTGCCGCCGTAGACCGTTTCGTAACCGGCCTGCCGGAGCATGGGGCCAAGCGACGTGTCGCGCATCTGCCCGGTCACCGGCAGGGTCCCGGTCAGGTCATTGTGGCGGATGGTCAGTTCACTCGGGAACCGGCCGGTCATCAGGCTGAAGCGCGACGGCAGACAGACAGGATTGGTGCAGTAGGCCCGCTCAAACCGGGTGCCCGCCGCCGCCAGCGAGTCCATGGCCGGCGTCTTGAGGTGGCTGTTGCCCGTGCAACTCATGGCGGACGCCGGTTGCTGGTCCGTGATCAGAATCAGGATATTCGGTTGCTTCACACTCATGCTCTGGCTCCTGGGTAAATAGCTTTTCTGCGCGTTCGGCATCCCGGCCGAATCTTCTCATCGGGATATACTTCTGCGTATTTGGCCTTTAATGTAGGATGAAACACAGCCCCTGGGAATGGACAGGCGTACCAAGTTTTTGCACTATCATCGCATATCAGGAGAACCGCATGATCGAGACGACAACACGCCGGGCGTTTAAGGCGATCTACCGGCCGGGCACCGAAAATACCGGCTGGGCGCGGCTGCGGCCGAAAGTGATCGGGTTGTACGGTCGCTTCGCCGGCATGGTGGAGGCGCCGCCGCAGCGGACGGATTACTTCATTTACTTTGCCCACGAACCGGTTCTGGTCCCGACGGCCGGAGACGTGATCCGGCTGCCGGCGCAGGCGTTGTTCATCGTGCCGCCGGACATGCCGGTACGCCACGGGAAGGAGCATGGTTACTGGCGTCGGTCGTGGCTGCGCTGCCGCGGTTGGGCGGTCGCGGACATCCTGCGGGACTGCGGCGTGCCGGCGGCCCGGCCGCTGCCGGTTCCGTCGCCGGCATTGCACGAGCACTACCTGCGGGCGCTGCACCGGGAGATGAACCACCCGCGCGGCCCGGAGGCCGCGAATATCGAGGATCTCTTTCGTCTCTGGCTGCGCCATGTGCGCCGGGAAGCCTTGCCGACCAGCGGTCCGCCGATTCCCGACCGCTTCCTGCGGGCCCGCAATTTCATCGAAGAGAACTTTCTGGAGGGACTGACACTGGACCGCATCGCCGCCGAGATCCACCTGTCGCGTTCACAGCTGTGCCGCGGCTTCCGTCAGTACTTCGAGCTGTCGCCGATCGATTACGCCCTGCACCTGCGCCTGGAGTATGCGGCGGAACTGCTGGACAACGTGAATCTGAACATTACGGAAGTAGCGCTCGAGAGCGGCTTCCGGGATGTGTTCTATTTCTCGCGCTGTTTCAAGAAGCACATGGAGGTCAGTCCTTCGGCCTACCGCAAAGCGCGGACACGGGACCGTTGACCGGGGTGCGACGGCGGGGTCGCGTCAGTGACGACGCGAAACAGCAACCGGATGCGCGGGCACACGGCTGCCGAGATGTCGGGGCGGCGGCCGGGGCAGGCTGGTCTCTGCCTTGCCGGATTACAAGGACGCGATCGCGTTCTTGTAGCGCTTGAGGGTGATGCGGATTTCGCTGCGGCGGTTCCGGGCGAGCCAGAGCTTTTCGAAACGACGCATCAGAGATCGCAGCTCCTTCTTCAAGGCTCTGCGGGCCGCCGGCGTATCCTTGCCGCCGGGCCCCAGAACCGAGAGTTTGCGGGCGGCGCAGGCGATTGTGTCGGCGGCAAAGATCCAGTACGGCAGGATCTTCAAGGGGTCGACGCCTTTCTTCTTCGCCTGGGCTGCCAGCAGCTTTTTTGCTTTCAAAATGGACTGCAGACCGGTCCTGCCGCGGCTGGCGTCGAGCCGGCCTTTCCTGATGGTGATCTTGCCGTTCTTCGCAATCGACAAGTCGATCGGCTTGTCGTAGTGAAAGATCGCGTTTTCCGGTTCGGCAAACAGGATGGTCTGCCAGACGCTCTGATAGCAGGGCCCGCCGAGATGAGCGACGTCCCCCAGCAGCGTGATGGCTTCGACCATGGCCTTGTCGGTTGTCTTCAGGAAGATCCTGGCGAAGCGTTCGTGAAAGGTCTTCGCATCGGCATTGACGTTCCAGGCCTGTTCCGCGCCAAAGAGGTAGCCGTGCCAGGAGTACTCCATAAAGTTGTAGTGGCCGCCGTCGCCCCAGTCGGTATTCAGCAGACCTTGCGCGCCGTGTCTGGCGCCGGCCGCGGCGAACCCGTGGATATTGGCCATGGCCTCGGGCAGACGCGGAAACAGCGCGACCCAGGATGAGGTGCCGGAGCAGGCGTAGAACGGCAGGCCCACCTGTTTAAAATCCTTGATGCGATCGAACGGATGGTTGTGGCTGTAGCCCCAGTCCAACACCGTGACGTCTTTCGGGATGTCCTTGATCAGCTCCGGATAGTGCCGGATGATATCGCCCCAGAACAAGGTCTTCTTGCCGTACTTCAGACAGAGCTTGCGGACCTTCTTGATGTGGTCGAGGTAGACAACGCCTTTGCCCTTCTTCCTGCACAGCTCGTAGCTCTGGCCGAGGCCGAGGTCCCAGGTTTCATCGCAGCAGATGTTGAACCGGGTCGAACGGAAGAGCGGCAGGAACTCCGCAAACAGACTGTCGAGGAAGTCATAGACCTCGGGCACGGCCGGCGACAACGTCCAGGCCTTCTGGCTGAACCACGCCGGCAGTTCATCCTCCGGCGCGACGAACTTGCCGATCCCCCAGTCCTCGGCCAGGTGCCGGTATTCCGGGTGTTTCAAAACCGTCGCCAGGTGGCCGAAGCTGGCCAGCGACGGCAGCAGCTCGATGCCGCGGGCGGCGCAATACTCGTCGAGCTGCAGGATGTCTTCCGCGCTCAGAGGCGATGCGCCTGTACCGATCTTCGGGTGCGCCCGGAAGGCGAACGTATGCTCGATGTACAACTGGAGCTGGTTGATTTTGTATCGAGCCAGCTGATCCGCCAGTTCCATCAGCCGTTCCAGTTTCGGCACGCGGCCGCGGCACACGTCGTAGTAGACGCCGCGGTCCTGGAAGTCCGGCCAGTCATCGATGGTCAGCCGCGGCAGGTCGCCGGCCGGGGCCTGTTCGAGGAGCTGCCGCAGGGTTTGAACGCCGCCGGCCACAGCGGCCGGGCACCGGCCTTCGAGGGTAATGCCCCGGGCCCGGATCTTCAGCCGATAGCCGCCGGGCTTGAGTTTATCGTTGACCGACAACGCCACAGTATCCGCAACGGCGGGCACGGAGATATTCACGGTGCTCCGCGGCAGGACCTCCTGCAGGACGCGAGCGGCGGCGTAGAGTTGCTCACAACAAATGCCGATCGCAGCGGCCCTTGGCAAGGTGAACGTTCCTTTGGTGGTCCTGCATTTCTTCGGTTCAGGAATCAAGGCGATAGACATGGTAAACTCCAATCCAGTTGGCGTGACTGCCGGCGTTGCATGAGCAGGTAAGCTATCACGAGGGACGCCGATGCAAATGAGGGATGCGGCAATTTATCCTTTCCTGCGCTTGCTTGCGGGGCCCTCAGAAGCACAGGCTGCGGGGGATTCTTACGCGACCGGATGGTGGCAGGCAAGGCCGTGGCCGGGACTGATCTCGCGGAAGGCCGGCATCGCGTGGCGGCAATCATCGCCGACGTTGGGGCAGCGGTTCTGGAATGGACACCCCGGCGGCAACTCCGCCAGGGCCGGCACCGTCCCGGGGATTGACGAAAGCCGGGCACACCGCTCGCCCAGGCGCGGAATCGACTGCAGCAAACCGACGGTGTAGGGGTGCCGCGGCTGGTCAAAGAGCTCCCGAACGGAAGCGCGTTCGCAAACCTTGCCGGCATACATGACCAGGACATCGTCGGCAATCTCACTGATCACCCCGAGATCGTGAGTGATAAACTGAATCGCCATATCCAACTCCTCCTGCAGCCGTTCCAGCAACGCCAGGATCTGCTCCTGCAGCGTGACGTCCACCGCGGTGGTGGGTTCATCCGCGATCAACAGATCCGGTTTGCAGGACAATGCCATCGCAATCATGGCGCGTTGACGCATGCCGCCGGAGAGCTCATGCGGATACCGGCGGCAGAGATCGCCGGACGCCGGGATGCCGACCAGGTCCAACATCTCCAGAGTACGTCGACGCGCGTTCTCGCGCGAGCTGCCGGTGTGGCGCCGGATCTGTTCGTCGATCTGGTCGCCGATGCGGAAGACCGGGTTGAAGGCGGTCATCGGCTCCTGGAAGATCATGGCGATGCGATTGCCCCGAATATCCTGCATCTGCCGCTCGGACAACGTCACAAGGTCTTTGCCGCGAAGCCGAACCTGCCCGCCCGCAATGCGGCCGGGGGCCTCGATCAACCCCATCACCGCCAGCGCGGTTACCGTCTTGCCGCAGCCGCTTTCGCCGACGATCCCCAAGGTCCGCCCCGGATCGATCGCGTAGCTGACGCCATCAACTGCAGCCAGGTCCCCCTGCTTCGTCCGGAAACGGACACTGAGATCCCGAACCTCGAGTAGTGGCGGCGCGGCGTCGCACATCTAGAACCAGGGCTTCTTGTTGGTTCTGTACGTTGCCTGGAATTCATCGTCCGGCTTGCTGAGATAGATGACGCCTTCAACGATGCCGATGATTTGAGCCGCAACCATGCCGATAATCAGGGGAAACAGGATACCGCAGGAAAGCATCACGACGACAAAAGACCCCAGCGAAATGGACAACAGGATAACCCCTTCGGACGTGTAGCCCAGGTAGAACTTATGGGCGCCGAACGTCCCCAGCATGATGCCGAGCAGGCCGGCCACCAGTTTTCGTTCTTTCGCGGGAATCTCAGACATCTCATCTCCTCCGTCTGACTCTGTGGTTCAGTATGGATTCTACCCACAGATACGGACGTCGCCGGCGGCAGCCTTCTGTCAGAACCAGCCGCGTCTGCCGGTCACATAGGTAGCGACGAAGTCTTCATCGCTCTTGGTCAGGTAGATGATGCCTTCGACAAACGCGATGATGCCGCCGATACCACAAAGGAACGACAACAGCAGCTGGAGGACGCCTTCGGTGACGTAACCCAGATAGAACTTGTGGACCCCGAAGCCGCCAAGCACCAGGGCAAAGATGCCGGCAACCAGCTTCTTCTCGGCGCCGGGAATCTGACTGCTCATGGGAACACCTTCTGACTCACGGCCGCCATGGGTCTTACCACCATGCCGGGCCCTGAATTAGCTTGATCGCCCAGGCCAACGGCAACAACACGGCCCAGGTCAGCACAACGAGCCGCGGCAAATTGCGCCGCCGGATCAGGCCGCGAACAGCCAGGGCGACGGACGACACAAATAGAAACGTCAACGGCACAGCAAGCGGATTCCAACAGAGCGAACCCCAGATATCACCGTGGGACAGTGCTGCCAGACTGCGGGTGACGCCGGTGGTCGGGCAAGGGATGCCGAATACGCTCAGCGCGATGCTCGGCGGGATCTGCCGATGCACCAGCCACAGGGCATTCCAGGCCAGATAGAAGAACAGACACCCCAGACCAACACCGTGACCGATAACTCTTGTGCGCCGTGCCGGAGGAAGCTGGGAATGCGTCCGGCTCAACCTTCAGCCGACGGATCTGCCTTCATGCTCTCAACGACCCAGGGGATCCAGCACAGCGGTACACAGACCAGAACCAGGATGATGAACACGATGAGACCGTTTTGGTTGAGCCCGAGAAATACTTCTTTGCCTTGTGCCATAGTGTGCCCTTTCTTTCGTTTGCTTACGAGTTGTCTCCGGTGAATGCCTGAGACCGCTTAAACTCTAACGCGGCGGCGATTGTCTGCAAATAAACCTGTACGAATGGCCCGCCGCATTACCAAGCGGAATCCGTCCCGCGGACGATGCTGTCGATCAGCGATTATGCGTCGGTCAGAACTGCCTTGATCCGGCGCACACCGCGGCTGGAGCTCTGCTCCTTCTTGATCTTGAACGTACCAAGCTCTCTGGTGTTGTCCACATGCGGGCCGCCACAAATTTCTTTGGAGAAATCGCCCATGGCATAGACCTTGACGACGTCGCCGTAGCGGTCGGCGAAGTAGCCGAGAGCGCCTTGATCGCGGGCGTCTTCGGGCGACATCTCTTCGACGGTCACCGGCAGAGACGCCTGGATCTTTTCGTTCACAATGCGCTCGACTTCAGCGAGTTCTTCGCTGGTCATCTTTTCCGGATGCGAGAAATCAAACCGCAGGCGGTCGGCGGTAATGTTCGAGCCCTTCTGCTGGACGTGATCGCCAAGGACCTGCTTGAGCGCCTGGTGCAGCAGGTGGGTGGCGGAATGCAGGCGGGTGGTGGCCTCACCATGATCCTGGAGGCCGCCCTTGAACGTCCCGGCCGACTGCCGGGATTTCTCCTGGTGCTTCTTCAGCGCTTTCTCATAGCCGGCGACATCCACTTCAAAACCGTGTTCCGCGGCGACTTCCTGGGTCAACTCCAGCGGGAACCCGTAGGTTTCGTAGACGTGGAAGGCCTTGCGGCCGCTGATCACCTTGCGCTTGACGTGGTCGGGCAGGCTGTTGATGATCTTCAGCAGTTCCTTTTCGCCTTTGTCGATCGCTTTCTGGAATTGCTCTTCCTCGGCGCGGAGGTCGTCCAGGATGGTCTCGCGCGCGGCCGCGAGTTCCGGGTATACCGCTTTGTATTCCGCAATCACGACGGCCGCCAGCTCCGCGGAGAAGGCCTGATCGATGCCGAGCTTGCGGCCTTCGCGAATGGCGCGGCGAACCAGGCGGCGCAGGACGTAGGCCTGCCCGAGATTGCCAGGCTTGACGCCGTCGGCCATGATGAACGCAGCGGCCCGCAGGTGTTCCACGACGATGCGGCCGCTGGTGGTGTCCCGCGGGTTTTCACAGCCTGAGATCTCGACGAGCCGGGCGAAGAGCGGGGCGAAGAGCTCGGTATCATAGCAGCTTGGTTTCCCCTGCAGCACGGCGGCGGTCCGTTCCAGGCCCATGCCGGTGTCGACGTTCATCCGGGTCAGCGGCTCAAAGCTGCCGTCAGCCGTTTTGTTGTACTGCATGAACACGTCATTCCAGATCTCAACCCAACGGTTGTCGTCCGGATCAAAGGCTTCGGGCGCGGGCTCATCGCCGACCCAATAGAACATTTCCGTATCCGGCCCGCAGGGACCGGTCTGGCCGGCGGGCCCCCACCAGTTGTCTTTCTTGCCGAGCCGGGCAATGCGTTTGGGGTCGACTCCCAGGCTCTGCCATTGGTCGTAGGACTCCTGGTCGAACGGCGCATCGTCGTCGCCGGCGAAGACGGAAAACCCCAAGCGCTCCAAGGGGAGCCCAAGCCACTCATCAGACGTCAGGAACTCGAAGCTCCACTCGATCGCTTCCTGCTTGAAATAATCGCCCAGCGACCAGTTGCCGAGCATTTCAAAGAAGGTCAGGTGCGTGTCGTCACCGACGTCTTCGATGTCGCCGGTGCGGATACACTTCTGCACATCCGCCAGGCGGCTGCCGGCCGGGTGCGACTGCCCGAGCAGGTAGGGGACCAACGGATGCATGCCGGCGGTGGTGAAGAGGACCGTGGGGTCGTTCTCCGGAATGAGCGGGGCGCTCTTTATGATCGCGTGGCCTTTGCCACGGAAGAAATCAAGGTATTTCTGGCGTAGTTCTGAAGCTGTCATAAGATGTGCCTTGGACGGTTTCTGCGGTTCAAATCTTTCACGTTTCGCGAAAGGGCAGTACTTTACACGGGATTTAACCGTTTGCCAGTGAGGCGCTTTCCGGCAGGAACCGAAGCGCTCCCGAAGCTGCGGAAAGGACCACAATTGCCCCAGATCACCAGAGCCCGCAAACACCTGCGACGCCTCCTTCCCGCGGGAGTTGGACTGCTTGTCCTGGCGGCGGCCGGCCATATCTGGCTGCAGCGCCACACGAGGACCGTCCGGGCAATCGTCGAAACCGATCCCGTGCCGCACGGCAGCGATGCCGCCGACGACATCTGCATCTGGCGGCATCCGACGCAGCCGGAGCGCAGCACGGTTATCGGTACCGACAAGGACGGGGGGATCGCAGTCTACTCGCTGGACGGCACGCAGCTGCAATACCGGGCGGACGGCCGGATGAACAACGTCGACGTGCGCGACGCCTTCCCGTGGCCGGCGGGCGCCGGCGCCGTCGTTGCCGCGTCCAATCGCAGCAGCCGATCGATTGACGCCTATCGCGTCGATCCCGCAACCGCCCGGCTGCTGCCGGCAGGCAAGATTGAAATCGGCTTTGAGCCGTACGGCCTCTGCCTGTATCACAGCAGCAGTTCGCCCGCCTTTTACGCGTTCGTTACCGGCACCGACGGCCGCCTGGAACAATGGCGGCTGACGGCCGCCGACGGGCTGACCGGCACGCGCGTCCGACAATTCCGACTGGACGGCAAGTCGGAAGGCTGCGTGGCGGATGATGAAACCGCCGTGGTGTACATCGCGGAAGAGAAACGCGGGGTCTGGGCGTTTGCGGCTGAGCCCGATGCCGGCACCACGGGAGAACTGATTATCCCGATCCGATTTCCGGGACCGCTCCGGGCAGACGTGGAAGGACTGGCATTGTATTGCGCCGCCGACAGCCGGGGTTATCTTCTGGTGTCGAGTCAGGGCAACAGCCGGTTTGCCGTGTTCAGCCGGCGGCCGCCGTACCGGTACCTGGGCAGTTTCCGCATTGCCGGCGGCACGGTAGACGGCGTCAGCGGCACCGACGGCATCGACGTCGCCAATGTCGGTCTCGGCCGGCCGTTCGAGCGCGGCTTGTTTGTCGCCCAGGACGACCGCAACGACGACGGCAATCAGAATTTCAAGCTCGTGCGCTGGGACGACATTGCCGGCGCCTTTGATCCACCATTGATGAACACGCCTGATCACAGGACCCGCGCGGGCGAAACGGCGGCAGACGAAGGGAAAGTCGGTGACCGAAGCCGATAGATTCACCAAGGTCCGGGACTACGTCGAAAGCTACGGCTGGCGCTTCTGGAAGCGGCTTCGCGCGTCGAAGTCCAAGCGCGAATATCACAACTACGAGTATATGCGCCGGATCGGCGTGCCCTGCCCCGGCGGTCTCGAGTTCGAGGATCACCGCAACGCCCTGGGGCTGCTCACCTATTCGTCGATCTCGATGGAGAAGTTGGCGGACACGACGGATATCCGCTATCTGATGTGTCTGGATGAATACGCCGAGATCCGCGCCAACCGCCGGTTCCGGCTGGCGGTCAGCGGGCAGATTGCCCACTGGGTGCGGGTCATGCACGAGAACGATTTCTTCCATCTCAACCTGAACTTCCGCAATGTTCTGGTGCAGCGGGATCAGCTCGAGGAACCGCGGATCTACTTTATCGACGTCACCAGCTGCATCATCAGGCCGACGGCGGTCCGCCGCCGCTATCTGGTGGTCAAGGAGCTGGCGTTCCTCTACAAGGACGCCCGCAAATGGTGCACGCAGCGGGAACAGCTCCACTTCCTCCACGTCTATCTGCAGCGCCGCAAACTCACCGCCGCCGACCGCCGGCTGGCGGCTGAAGTCCGTGCCTATGCAAACGGAAAGTGGGGCGACCGCTCTTCCACGGTGGATGACTGAGGTCGCTCGGCAAGTCTGCTGCAACTCCTTTCGAGTTGATCCGCGCCAATCAACGGAGTACTTGTGAGACCTGATGAAACGGCTCCCGACATCCATTCTCATCGCTGTGGTGCTCGGCGGTTTCGGCATTTTCGTCCATTTCTGGCTGAACCGCTATGCCGCAGAGCGGATGAATCTGCTGGCTTTTGTCGCGCTTGGCGACAACGACGCGGTGGACTACATCCTGCGCTGGGACCCGGACCAGCTGGAACAGCGTTCGATCTACTATGAACTGGTGATCCATCACGAGGCCGACCCGGACGATCGACTGGAGCCGCTGCCGGTGGAATATACCCCACTCGGCCTGGCCGTGGTCCGCGGCCGGAGCCGCATGGTCGAAGCCATGCTCGCCGCCGATGCCGACCCGAATGCCTTGAGCGTGCCGGGCGGCGCCCCCCTGCACCTGGCGGCGGAACACGGCCGCGGCCGCGAAACCCGGCTCCTGCTGGAATACGGCGCCGACGTCAATGTCCGGACCAACACGGGCGAATCGCCGTTGGTCCTGGCGGTCGCCGGGAACCGGGAGGAGATCGTTGCATTGCTGCTGCAGGCCGGCGCCATGGTCAATGTCCAACGGGACGGCGAGCAACTGCTGCTGGCGGCGGCGGCCAACGGCCATGTGCGGTTGGTCAAGGCACTGCTCGGCAAAGGCGTCGATGCCAATATCTTCAACCACAAGCATGAAACCCCGCTGCATCTGGCGGCACGGAACAACCACGTGAACGTCATGAAACTGCTGCTCGATCAGGGCGGCAGGATCGAAGCCCTGCGGCTCGGCTCCATGACGCCCCTGCATATGGCTGTGATGCGCGGCTCCCAGGAAGCCGTCGAACTGCTGGTGGAACGGAACGCGAAAGTCGCCGTGGCCGACAAAGACGGCTGGACGCCGCTGCACTATGCCGTCACCAACAACAACCTGGAAATCACCATCCTGCTGCTCGAGCACGGCGCCGAGGTGAACGCGCGGGACAACGAGGGCCGCCTCCCGCTGGACTACGCCACCGGCAAAGCCGCCAAACTGCTCAAAGACCGCGGGGCAACCAAGAGCTCTTCGATGATCGACCGATTCCTCGATGATCTCGACCGCGAGTGACGCAGGCGCGAACCCGCCGCTGCCGGCGGACGCTTTGCGGCGCCGGCGCCCTTGCATCATCGCCGTCCACCGTTTCTCTTTGCTGCCATGCGAATCGACTCCCTTGAAATCCATCATCTGGCGTTCCCGCTGCGGTCGCCGTGGGCCACCGCCCGCGGCGTGATCGACACCGTGGAGACAATCTACCTCCGGGCCGGCGCCGGCGACCACAGCGCCTGGGTCGAGTCCTGTCCGCCGGCCATGTCGGAGTACTACCCGGAACCGGCGGCGGCGGTGATTGAGCATCTGGCGGAACTGGCGCCGGCCGTGCTCGGCGTCGAGATCACGACGCCGGCGGAACTCCAGGAAGCCCTGCCCGCCGATGCCGGCCGCAACTTCTCCCGGGCCGCGTTGGACACTTGCTGGTGGGTGCTGCAGGCGGTCCGCCGCGACGTCCCGCTGCGGCGGTTGTTCGACGGCGGCGACGCCGCCGTCGCGGTCGGCGCCGCCGTCAGCGTTCAGTCCGGTCTCGAGGACCTCCTGGCGGCGGTTGCGGCCAATGCCGCGGCGCCGCGCGTGAAGCTCAAGATCCACCCCGGCCGGGACCTCGAGCTGCTGCAGGCGGTCCGGCGGCGGTTCCCCACGCTGCCGCTGCAGGTTGACTGCAACGGCGCCTACCGCCGAACCGACCTGGATCGGCTGCTGGCCCTTGAACCACTGCGCCTGGAGATGATCGAACAGCCGTTGCCGCCGGCAGACCTGGAAGGACACGCACAACTGCAGGCGCGGCTGCAAACGCCGATCTGTCTGGACGAGAGCATCTGTTCCCGAAACGATGCGGCGGCGGCAATCGAAACCGGGGCCTGCCGCATCATCAATCTGAAGCCCGGGCGGGTCGGCGGCCTGGGAGCAGCCCTCGAAATCCTGACGCTCTGCCGTCACAGGCGCATCGGCTGCTGGGTCGGCAGTATGCTGGAGAGCAGTCTCGGCGCCGCCGTCAACGCCGAATTGGCCACGGCACCGGGCATGACCCATCCGCATGCGCTCGGGTCCGGCCACCTGCGGGCCCAGCCCCTGCCGCCGGTTGAAATATCCGGCGGCCGCCTGGTGCCGGCGGCCGACGCCGCCGGGTTTACCCGCCCGGACCCGGCCGCCCTGGCCCCGTTCCGGCTCTCGTCCGTCATTCGAATCACCTGATCCCGAAGCCGGTGATTTTCACCGGCAAAGCAGTGCACACGCGGGGGTGGCGAACGTCTGAATTTGCCTCAAGCGGGTTGAAAATCCGGGCTGACCGAGTACATTTTTTAAGCTTGGTCTTTTAGTATAGGCCCCAGGGAGAAAGACGGCGCCGCGCCAACGATCAGCATGAGTGACACCCCCGGCGACAATATTGCCAATTTGGCCGCATTCATCCCGGAATACGCCGAGCGCACCCCGGACAAGACAGCGGTTCTGTTTCCCGAGAGCAACGACGGCGAAGGGAATATCACCTATTCCAGGCTTACCTACCGGGAATTGAACGACCAGATCGATGCCTTCGCCCGCGGGTTCCTGAAGATCGGGGTGACCCCCGGCATGCGCGTCAGCTACATGGTCAGCCCCTGCCTTGAATTTCTTCCCCTTGTCTTCGCGCTGTTCAAGATCGGCGCCGTGCCGGTGTTGATCGACCCGGGCATCGGCAAAGAAAAGATGCTCAGCTGCGTCGAACTCTCGGCGCCCGAAGCATTTGTCGGCGTCGCCAGGGCGCAGGCGGCCAAACTGCTGTATCGGAAATACTTCAAGTCCGTCAAGATCAAGGTGACCATCGGCAGCAGCTTTGTCTGGGGCGGCAACAACCTGAACGACATTGACGTGCGCGACGGCCCGATCCCCGCAATCGCCACCCGGCCGGACGACCCGGCCGCCATCGTCTTCACCAGCGGCAGTACCGGACCGCCGAAAGGCGTCGTGTACACCCACGGCATGTTCTGCCGCCAACGCGAACTGCTGCAGACCGCCTATGAGCTGACCGAGGACGACATCGATATGCCGGCCTTCATGTTGTTCAGCCTCTACACGCTGTCGATGGGCTGCACCGTGGTCTTCCCGGACATGGACTATACCTCGCCGATCGACGTCGAGCCGAAGAACATCGCCTCGCTGGTGCGCGAGCATAAACCAACCATCAGTTTCGGGTCGCCGGCGCTGTGGGCCGTGGTCAGCTATTGGTGCCAGCAGAATAAGGTGCGCTTCGACTCGTTGAAGAAAGTCTTCATGGCCGGCGCGCCGGTGCCCGCCTACCTGCACGTCCGCATGCTCGGCAGCGTCCTGCCGGAGGACGGCGACATTTACACCCCCTACGGCGCCACCGAATGCCTGCCGGTCACCTCTTTCCGCGGCACGCTGATGCTCGAGGAAACCTGCGAACTCACGTCCCGCGGCCGCGGCTTCTGCGTGGGCGAACCGCTGCCGGGGGTTGACATCGAGATTATCGCCGTATCCGACGACCCCATCCCGTACTGGAGCTACGCCGAGGTCCTGCCGCCGGGCCGCATCGGCGAAATCGTGGTCAAAGGCGCCAATGTCAGCCCGGCCTATTTCCGTACGCCGCATCACGACGAAGCCCACAAGATCTACGAGACCGAAGACATCGACGGCCCCTTCTGGCACCGGATCGGAGACTTGGGCTACTTCGACAAGCGCGGGCGCCTCTGGCTCTTGGGCCGGCGCTCCCAGCGCATTGAAATCGAAGGCCGCGTGCAATATATCTCCCTGCCGCCGAGCCGGCCGATCCGCGTCGAAATCCCAGGCCGCCGGCTCTACACCCTCGGTTGTGAAGCCGTGTTCAACGAACATCCCGACGTCTATCGCTGCGCCCTGGTCGGCGTCGGCCCGTCGCGATATAACCAGTTGCCGGTGCTCGTGGTGGAACCGACCGGCGAGGAACTGCCGCCCCCGGATAAACAGAAAATCCTGCGCAACGCCTTGTTGAAAGTCGCCGAGAAACACGATGCCACGCGGATGATCCAGACCATTTTGTTCAACGAAGAACTACCGGTTGACGTGCGGCATAATGCCAAGATCAACCGTGAACGTCTGGCCCAATGGGCCCTGGAGATGCTTTCGCAATGAAAGCCCTCGTCACGGGGGGCGGTGGTTTCCTCGCCCGCTACATCGTTGAAAAACTGATCGCCCGCGGCGATGACGTCCGCAGCCTGGCGCGCGGCGATTACCCCGAACTCAAGCAACTCGGCGTCGACTGTGTCCGCGCCGACCTGCGCGATGCCGACGCCGTCAGAAACGCCTGCACCGGGATGGACGCGGTTTTCCATGTCGCCTCGCTGGCCGCCGTCTGGGGCAGATACCAGCAGTTCTTCGACATCAACGTCACCGGCACCCGCAATGTTCTGGCCGGCTGCCGGGCCCACGGCGTGCCCAGACTGATCTACACCAGCACCCCCAGCGTCGTGTTCCCTATGGGCGACCTCGAAGGCGTCGACGAATCGCAACCCTATCCGGACAAGTATCTGGCGCATTATCCCGCCACCAAGATGATCGCCGAGAAGGAGGTCCTGGCCGCCAACGACGACGCCCTGTCCACCTGCTCGCTGCGGCCGCACATCATCTGGGGCCCCAGAGACTCGCATATCATCCCCATGCTGGCCCAACGCGCCCGCGCCGGTAAACTTGTCCGCGTCGGCGACGGCACAAACCTGGTCGACCTGACCTATGTCGAGAACGGCGCCGACGCCCATCTGCGGGCCGCCGACAAGCTGGCGCCGGATTCGCCCGTCGCCGGCCACGCCTATTTCATCAGCGACGGCGCCCCGGTGAACATGTGGGACTGGATCGATGAACTCCTGCGCCGTTTGGATCTGCCGCTGCCGACCAAACACATCTCGGCCGGCAAAGCCGTGTTCATCGGCGGCGTCATGGAGACCGTGTACCGCCTGCTGCCTTTCCTCGGAGAACCGCGATTGACCCGGTTTCTGGCGAGCAATTTTGCGACTTCGCATTACTTTGACATCACTCGGGCCCGCGAGGACTTCGGCTACAACCCGAAAATCGACAACGAGGAAGGTCTGCGCCGCACGATCGAATGGTACAGAACCAGTAATCAGTAATCAGCGCCCCGATGATTTTCTCACTCCGTGAGCGACTGAACAGGCGCGAACTCCGATTGTATCACCAGCATCCCTGCTTGTGCTCCGGGGCATGAGCAGGGATCCGTCTTCGCCCCGACCTCTTGAGAGTCGGGGCTTCGCCGAGACACCTGCTCATGATACATTTTCGGACGGCTGTTCAGAAAAGAGTAACCAGTGATCGATGCGGGACCAATGCCCCCTTCGACGGGGCTCAGGAACTTCGTCAATGACCAATGACTGAATGCACCCGACAGAAGTCCTGCGGACCGTCTCAGACAGTCTGCTTCCGAGCGTGGCCGCGGTCGTCTCGACCGCGCCTCCCCCGACTTCTGTCGGGGACATCAATGACTGAATGCTGATTACCGATTATTGAGACGACTGAGAGGAACACATGTCACAAGCTGACCGTTTTCTGAAAGCCTGCCGCCGGGAAAAGACGGACTGCACCCCGATCTGGCTCATGCGTCAGGCCGGCCGGCACTTGCCGGACTACGGTGAGTTGCTCGGCAAGCATGGCTTGATGGACCTGATCAAAACACCGGAGCTTGCGGTTCAGGTTGTGCGTCTGCCCGTTGATGAGTTCGGGGTGGATGCCGCCATCGCCTGCAGTGACGTCTTGATCGTCCTTGAAGGCATGGGCGTACCGCTCCGCTTTGAAGACGGCAAGGGCGGCATCATCGAACGCCGGATCCGTTCGCATGCCGACATTGAGTCACTGATCACGCCGCCGCCGGAGACCGCCGCCAAGGAGGTCCTTAAGTCGCTGCGGGAAAGCTGTCGTGAACTGCGTGGCGTCGTACCGGTCATCGGCTTTTCCGGCGCCCCGTTCACGCTGGCCAGCTATGCAATCGAAGGGCATCGGCCGAAGCACTATAAACTGGTCAAAGCCCTGATGTACGGCGATCGCCGATGGTGGCACAAGCTGATGGAAAAACTGACTCGGCAAGTCGGCGACTACCTGATTGCCCAGGTAAAGGCCGGGGCCAAGGCTCTGCAGATCTTTGATTCCTGGGTCGGCACATTGAGCCCCTACGATTTTCGCGAATTCGTGCTGCCGCACACGCAACGCCTGATCAACCAGGTGAAAGAAGCCTGCCCCACCGTGCCGCTGATCAGCTTCGGCACGCGCGGGTCGGCGTATCTGCCGCTGTTCCGCGAGGCCGGCGGCGATGTCATCGGCATCGACTGGCGCATCGATCTGCTTGATGCCTGGGACCAGCTCGGCACCGACGTCGCCGTCCAGGGAAACCTGGATCCAGCGCTGCTGCTGGGACCTGTCAATGAAATGAAGATCCAGGTGGCACGCCTCCTGGACGCGGTCAACGGCCGGCCCGGACATGTCATGAACCTGGGGCATGGCGTATTCAAAGAAACGTCGCTCGAGAATATCAAAGCACTCGTCGATTTCGTTCACACCCACACCAGGGCACGCAAATGATCCCGGCTGAAGAACTCATCCAATACCTTGACCTCCACCCGCATCCGGAAGGCGGCTACTACCGCGAGACCTACCGGGCTGCGGCCCGCATTGCCGAGCTCGACCGCAGTTATGCCACCGCCATCTACTTCCTGCTGAAGAGCGATCAGGTGTCGGCGTTCCATCGCATCAAGTCCGACGAGATCTGGCACTTCTATCGGGGCTCGTCGTTGACGATCCACGTCATCAACGACGCGGGCGAATACCAGCCGTTGAACCTCGGGCCGGGCGCGTTCCAACGCGTCGTGTCGGCGGGATCCTGGTTTGGCGCGACAGTCGACGAACCGGACTCCTTCGCCCTGGTCGGCTGCACCGTTGCCCCCGGCTTCGACTTCGCCGACTTCGAACCGGGCGACCAGGAGACGCTGCTCAAACAGTTCCCGCAACACGCGGAACTGATCAAACGCCTGACGAAGTAGATGTCAGGAAAGTAAAACGGCGGGAGCCATTGCTGACTCCCGCCGGTTATGGGTTATACCAGGTTCAGGATCTGATCGGTCAGGCCCTTCTCGCCCAACACGATGTTGAGCTTTGAAGTGGCCGCGATCTTCTCCAGAACTTCCAGCTCACGCATGCGCATGAGCACCGGGTTGCCTTCCAGCATCTTGGCGGTGTTGTGCTGGCTGCGGACCGCCGCGGTTTCCTCGCGACGCGCAATCAGGTTGGCTTCCGCCGCCTTTTTGGCTTCGGTGACGCGGTTGAGCAGTTCCCTCATATCACCCGGCAGGATGACATCGCGGATACCGATGCTCAACAGGGCGACACCGTACTCGGCGGCCTTCCGGCGCAGGGCGCCTTCGAGTTCGCCGATCAACTCGTCCTTCTGCGTCAGAAGTGCATCGAGTTCACGGGCGCCGACTGCCGCACGCAGAGCCAGTTGGACCTCGCGGTACAACGCCAGGTCGGCGTCTTCCGCGGCGGTCACTGCCTTCAGCGGATCCTCGACACGGAACGCCAGTACGGCGTTCAGCCGCAGCGTCACCTTGTCGGCGGTCATGATGTCCTGACCGCTCACGTCCAAGGCTCGTTCACGCATGTCCTTGCGGTAGAACTTCAGCTTCGCGGCGTTCTTCCAGAAGGCGTAGAATCCCGGCTTCAACACGTCGATGAACGCGCCGTTCTTGAAGTAGACGCAGGCCTGGCGGTCTTCCACTTCGAAGACGTTGAGCGCGGCATCCGCACCCGGCGCCTTCGTAATGGTCAACAGCTCCGGATGGTTGAAGCGCGGTTCGGCGGCGTCCACCACCTCCACGCGCACGTCGTGGAACTGCGTCCAGAAGGCGTGCAGCCCCGGCAGCAGGATGCGGTTGAAACGACCGTCGATCCACAGCAGACCGCGTTCGTTGTCCTTCAAGTCCACGACGTCCGCCAGACCGTCCAGCAAACCGGACTTCACGATCTGCTCCAGCTCCGGATGCAGAATCATGCACTGGCGTTCATCCGACCGGTCAACCTTGACGTCACTGAACGGATTCATGAAATGCCGTCCCTGAGCCAGGATTGCCTTGATGGCGCCGTCCTTGAACAGGAAGGCCTTGGTGTGTGCCTGCACTTTGATGTACAGCATGTTCCTTCCTTTCCCGGTTGCCCGGTCTGGTGTTGTTCCTGTCCGGCACTTGCCGGACGTGATGAGAAAATCTGTCGAAAAAGACCTTCAGAGAAGGGTCATCTGCGTTGTCACGTTTCGACTGCGGAACGCCGCTTGAGTCGCCTTCGCCATCGTTCGCTCCGGCGGCAGAACGCCACGTCCCGGCCGCAATTGCGGCCGGTGTGCCGTCCGGCAGCCGGTGTCCCGACTTCTGAAGGCGACGGTATCCGCGCGCTGCATGGCAGTCAGCCACGCTGCCGGGAAGCGACGTCCCCCTCCCGCAGGAGGAGTTCATCCCAATCCCGGCGGACACCGCATCTGCCCTTCTCATCCGGCCCTGCGTGTTGCCGTCCAATGGCAGCGTGGTTTTTCAGACCACTCGAGGGAGCAGGAATCGAACCTGCGACCGTCGGATTTACAGTCCGATGCTCTACCCAACTGAGCTATCCTTGGTACCCGTCGAAACCGTTCACGGAACGCGGTCGGCTCAGGGAGCCTCGCGCCGCCGGCATGACTTGAAGGGTGGTGGCGTAGACGCCGGACGCCCGGCGTTCTTTCATGGCGCGGCGTTACACGTGTTTTACCCCGGCTTTACAGGTCATTTACATCTGCTGCCGCGATCAAGGCCATTGTTTCTCAAGCATTCCGGATCGACCGCTCTAAGAACAACCGCGGTGCAGCGTCTGATCAATGAAACCTACATGGGAGACCAAGAACATGAAACGCCTGCTTACCATCCTCCTGCCCGCCCTGCTGATCACGCCCGGCCTGTTGCGCGCCGACGCCGGGAAGATTGCGCCGGTACAACGGCCGAAAATCCAGATTGCCATCCTGCTCGACACCAGCGGCAGCATGTCCGGACTGATCGACCAGGCCAAAGCCCACCTCTGGAATGTGGTCAATGAATTCGCCACCGCCAGACGCGGCGGCGTCCGCCCGGTACTGCAGGTCAGTGTCTATGAATACGGCAAGAGCTCGTTGCGTGGCGACGAAGGCTACATCCGCCAGATCGTGCCGTTGACCGACGATCTGGACAAAGTCTCAAAAGAGCTGTTTGCTCTGCGCACCAACGGCGGCGAGGAATACTGCGGCTGGGTGATCAAGGACGCGGTCGGCGGCTTGCAATGGAGCAAAGACAACCGCGATCTCAAGGCGATCTTCATCGCCGGCAACGAACCGTTCACGCAAGGCAAGGTATCGTACATCGACGCCTGTAAGGGCGCGATTCAGAATGGGATCGTCGTGAACACGATTCACTGCGGCAATTATGAGGTCGGCGTTCAGGGCAAGTGGAAACACGGCGCTTTGCTGGCCGACGGCAGCTATGTCAGCATCGATCACAACAAAGCGGTCGCCCGAATCAATGCGCCGCAGGACAAGAAGATCGCCGAGTTGAATGCGCAACTGAACACAACCTACATCGGCTACGGCCGGCGCGGCAAAAAGCGGGCTGCGATGCAGATGGAACAGGACGCCAACGCCAGGAAGATGGCGCCGTCCGCCGCGGTTGCCCGGGCGCAGACCAAGGCCGGCGGATTCTACAGTAACGAAAGCTGGGATCTGGTGGATGCCGAGAAAAAGGGCAAGGTCGATCTCAAAAAGATAAAGGCGGAAGAACTGCCGGAGAACATGCGCAAGATGACCCCGGCGGAGCGCGAGAAATACGTCAAAGAACAGGCGGCGAAACGTGAGAAGATCCAGCAGCAGATCCTGGAGCTCTCCGAAGCGCGCAAGACATACATCGCCGCCGAGATGAAGAAGCGCGCAAAAGACCGCAAAGAGAAGTCGCTGGATGAAGCGATGGTCGAATCGTTGAAGAAACAAGCGGTGAAAAAGAACTTCACCTTCAAATAGTCTCTCTCCTCTCCCACTCCCATTCACGGGGGATGTGGCACAACCCGGCGGCCGGTATCCGGCCGCCGGGTTTCTTCTTCGCCATCTAGATGGGCTCGGCGTACGTTTTCCAGCCAGAGACGGAGGCCAGGCGCCGGTCCGGCCAGACGGTGCCGAATAAGCGATGCGAGCATCGTGTCCCGTCTTGGCGGGATAAATTTCGTGCTTGCCCCGCTTTGCGGGGTCCCGCCTTGGCCGGATGCTTGGACCCGCTCTCCGAGTTGCCCGTTTTCGGGCTCGGGGGGGGCGTTGGCGAAATGGTCATGTGCTGCAGCACACGCCCATTCCACCGCCTGCCGCGAGCCGCGAACCCCCGGCAATCCGTGGCGGAAAGACTTCCGCCGAGACCATCTTGTCGGCCCACGGCTCACGTTCCGCGGCAGATATAGCTCCACCTGCCGCGGGAAGGATTGCCGGGGATACTGAGTCTCAAGCTTCTGCAATTCCAGTGTCCCATTCCGAGAAAACCCCCGTTAGCTTGTCTGCCGGGGGAGTACGTTGTTTGATCAGGAGAGGCCACCCCACCGGTCCCGACCTCCTCAACAGCGGTACGAGCATGTTCGTTGTTTGAGGCGGTAACGAACTTGGATCTGAACAACTTATCCATCCGCGGCGTAAGGCCGCGGGGGGCTCCAGAAGACGTTTCGCGGAGGCTGTGGCTACAGGCGCGCGACGCCGATTGCCGCCATATCGTCAAAGCCCATGTCGGGCCGGTTGTCTGCGGCGCCGTCGGCATGCGGCACTCGAGCGGCATGGCGTTGACGGCAAAATGCCGCACGTTGGGTCCGGCTGTCCGGCAGCACTTCAAGAAAGATACGCCGTCGATCACGGACATCCCGGTCGTTCCGCCGCGCCGACCGCGCTGATCGGACAGTTGATTTCGCTCCGGTTCAGAGTATTGTCAACGAACTCGCGTTCAGCCCAGAGGACTGCCCCTTGATCAAGCGTTTATTTTGTTTGCTGGCCCTGTTTCCGGCCGTTGTTGCGGTTCGGGCGCAGGATCCCTTTCCGCCGGGCTTCTTCAAGTTCAAGAAGATCATCAACCCGGATCGCACCTACTTCCAGGAACTCAGCGACAACGAATACGACTCGCTGGATCCGGGTCCGGTTTTCTACCCGTTCATTCTCGACGCCTGGCCCACGCGCCCGATCACGGCGGAGGAGTTCTTCTCGCTGGAGATGCCGCAGCACACGCCTGATCGAGCTGTGGACCTCCAGAAGTACATCCTCGACACCCGTGAGAACCCGCTGGAGCGGGCCAATACCGTTTCGTTCCTCGCCATTTGCCGCAGTCGCACCGCCATTCCCCTGCTTGTCGCCGGGTTGAGACAGGAAACCGACGCCCAGGTTGTCAGCGATTACCTGCTCGCTCTGGCTGCATTGCACGGCAAACTCGCTGCCGACGTGCTTGTGCCGCGGTTAACCGGCAAAGTAAAACGTCAGCGTTTCGCTGCGGCCAAACTCTATGCACTGCAGACGTATGCCGACGTCAAGCTCCTCCTGGACCTCGCCGGCAAAGAGAAGGAGAAGCTGGTGCGACTGGAACTCTATCGCGCCGCGGCGGCCAACGCAAAGAAGAGCACCTTCGCCGTCTGGCAGCCGGTGATAAAACGCAAGCTGAACGCCGATGAACTCGCGGTTATCACGCCCGCGCTCTATCGGTTTGCCGAACTCACGCAGCACCGTGAGCAGGTCCTGACCTGGTGCCGGCAGGGCAAGCCGGCCCTGCGTCTGGCCCTGGCGCAATCGTGCCGCAACCGGCTGTCGCCGGAGCTCGCCCGCGCCGTTCTGGAGACTCTGTCCCGCGACACGCTGAGCAGCGTCCGGGCCGAAACCGCTGCCGCCATCGGCCGGCTGGCCTTGAAGGATCGGCTGCCGCAGTTGCTCGCACTCGCCAAAGACAAACGGCCTAACGTCCGTCTCGAAGCGGCGGGGGCACTGCGTTTCTTCCCGGTGGTGCAGGCCTTCGACCAACTGATTGTGCTCACCGGCGACCGCCGCAGTCCGTTGACCCGGATTGCCGCCCGCAAAAGCCTCATTGCGATGGCCGGCAAGTACCCCGTCGATGCCGAAATCGGCACGCACATCAACCATGCGAATGAGGACACCCGTTACAATACCTTCCTGGTTCTGGCGGCGCTGGACAGCAAACGCTACGGTCCGCAGATCGAGGCCCGGCTCCAAGGGGAATCACGCGACCTCAACCAGGCTGCCGCGATCCGCGCTCTCATTGCCGCCGGCCATGCCGCCGCGGAAGACACCATTCTCGGATTCGCGGAGAGCGAAGCGCCGGATGTCCGTACCAGTGTCGGCGAAGCCGTCGGCAGGCTGAAGCTCAGGAAAGGGCATGACCGGATCATCAAGTATACGCTGAACGACACCGACGCCGACGTCCGCTGGGCGGCCAATATCTCGTTGGGACTGATTCACCAGGAGAGCTTCGCCGGAACGTTTCTCAAAGTGCTCGAGCGAACCAATTACGCCAAGAAACCGCCGGAATTCCTGAGCGCCAGAGACCGGGTTGCCGCCTGCTGGGGGTTGAGCCGGCTCAAGGACCCCGGCAAAGCCGTCTACAAACGGCTCGACGCCCAGATCTCCCGGCCCGTGGTCAAGATCCCCATGATGCCGCCGACCTTCGACTCCAGCGAGGTCCGCATTTCCGCCGGCTGGGCCCTGGTCACCATCGGCAAACGCACGCAGAACAAGTCGGTCCTGGATCGCGCCCATCGGATGCTGCAGATCCTCGGCCGCGAGGACAATCTTATGGCCAGCGGCATGGCGCCGCCCACCGGGAAAGACCTCCGTTACTACAGCAAGCAGGCTCAGCTCTTCCTCGACGGCGATCCACATCCGCGCCTGACCATGGCGTTGACGGAGTTCAAGTTCAACCTTCGGCCGGCTCGCAAGCCACGCCGGTAATGTCTCAAGCGGCGCCCTCGCGCCGGCCTCGCGGGGATGTCAGGAAGACCTTCGGCTCCATTGGCGGAGAAACTTCGAGCGGGACTTGCCGGCGGCGATGTAGGGTTGGTCGGGGACGGGCAGGCCGGCGCGGCTGTCGTCGCAGTTGCCGCAGATGTCGTAGGGCATGCCGCCGGCGAGAATTTCGGCCTTACGCTGCATCAGGTCTTCCAGGCGGTCTTCGTTGACGTCGCCGATCACCGTGGCGTTGGTGAGATCGTGACAGCAACTGAGAAGCTTGCCCTCCCAGTTGATAAAGGCCTGGATGGCAAACAGCCCGCAGGTTTCGACGGGTCGGGCGACGGCAACCGTCAGGTCTGCGGCTTCCAGGTTCTGTCCGCGGCTGTGACAGCGATAGGTCCGTGACGTCAACCCGTGTTCCTTCCAGAACGCCTTGCTGTCGGCGGCTTCGTTCGGGTTGAGTCTGGTTTCGACACTGGTCATGACCAGCGGAAATCGGCGAGTGCGGCTGTCGGCCAGGTTCAGCACCTGCCTGAGACACTGGTCATAGGAACAGCCCGGGCAGAGTCGATCGAAAACCGCAGCGGTACAGGACGGGAAAGAGATTTCAAGGAAGTCGGGCGAGCTGTCAACGAGCTGCCCGCAGTTCTTGCCGGTCAACCCGGCGGCGTGTACGAGCAGGCCGATCTGTCCGCCGTAGTTGTGGTAGGTCCGGACAAATTCCGGCCACAACGGATTGAGCAGCGGGTTGCCCATGCCGCACAGCGTGAGCCGTGAAGACAACACTGCGGCCTGTTCGGCCAACGTCATAAAGGTCGATGCCGCCATCACATCCTGCGGCCTGGTGATGCGGTCGCGCGGGCACATGGCACAGTCGAGGTCACACACGGCGGAGACCTCAACGTCGATACTGAAGAAGGTCCAGCTGGGGTCGAATCTGGTCATTGGTCATTGGTCATCCGTCTTCTCCCCGACCTCTTGCGAGTCGGGGCTACGTCGTGACGCGGTTGGTCATTGGCTACGGGTTCGTCATTCATTTCCGGAACCGGACTCAGCAGAAGTCTACACGTACGCAGCCGACAACGCAAGGACGGCGGTCTGCCCAGAAGTGATGCCTCCGTGATGGACGGCGTGTGCACTTTCCCATGCCGCCTTCCTGCCGCCCGCGGGTTCGTCTCTGTCGAGGCAATGATCCGTTGGCTACGCCTGCCGCGAAAAGGGCTGTGGGCTCGATTCCTGCTCTCCGCGAAGAAACCCAAAGCTGAGCTTGGGGCAGCCATCGGAACTCTTCGTCGTCGCGCCGGATGGGACTGTCGGTTTCAGCCGTTTCGTCGCGTTTCCGCGCCCTGGAGGTGCCCTGCCGGAACCAAGGGCAACGCCCTTGTACGGCGTAGCCCGGGGGGGTATCGCCCCGGGAACTGCGCTCCGGTTTGAGTGGACAAGCACGAAACTGAACTCACGGTAGATGGGAGTGGCGAATCGATACAAGCGAGATTTGTGATGAGTTTACCGAATGTTCTCTGGATATTCTCGGACCAGCATCGGGCGCACGCCCTGGGCTGTGCCGGCGATCCCAATGTTGAAACACCGAACCTGGACCGGCTGGCAACCGAGGGCATGCGGTTCACCAGCGCCTATTCCAACACCCCCTTGTGTGCGCCGTTCCGCGCGAACCTGTACACCGGCCAGTATATCACGACTCATGGCGTGATCTCACTGCACCGCCCTCTGCTGCCGATGCAGCCGGAGTTGCCGGAGGTCCTGCGCCGGCACGGCTATCACACCTGCCACCACGGCAAGTGGCACCTGGCCGGCGGCGCCGGGCCGACGCATTTCGTGTCGCCCTATTTCCGTCCCGGCTGGGATGTCTGGCAGGGCTGGGAGAACTCGAATGAACCTTTCCGCACGATGTACGCGGCCGGCCCGGGCCCCGGCCCGTTCCGATGGTTCGACGGCTACCAGACCGACTGCCTGACCGACCTGACCCTGGAATGGCTTGACGCCCTGCCGGACGACCAGCCCTGGTTCCACGTCATGTCCATTGAACCGCCGCACCCGCCGAACCAGGCGCCCGAGCCCTACATGGCAATGTATGCCGATCGCGCCCTGGATTTCCGGGAGAACTTCGATCACGAGAACGAACACACAGAACGATTCAAGGAGGTCCTGCGCGGGTACTACGCGCAAATCAGGAACCTGGACGACAACGTCGGTCGCGTCCTGCAGAAGTTGGAGGACATGGACCAGTTGGACAACACGGTGGTGATGTACTTTTCGGATCACGGCGATCTCATGGGCAGCCATGGGCGACTCGGCAAATCGCGACCGGAAGAAGAGTCCAGTTGTATCCCGCTTCTGGTCCGCTATCCCGAACTGGTGCCCGGCGGAACGGTGAGTGACGCACTCATCAGTGCGGTCGATTTCATGCCGACGCTGTTGGGGGTTTTGGGGCTGCCGATTCCGGACGGCGTCGAGGGCGAAGATCTGAGCCGCGTCCTGCGCGATCCGAAAGAGGCCGGCGCCGACAGCGTCCTGCTGCAGTACGAGAGCACTTTCTTTCCGGCAACCCCGGACAGCGTCTTCCGCACAATTCGCCTCGGCAATTGGAAGTACACGTGCTACCTGACGCAGGGCCCGTGTCAGCTGTTTAATCTGGCAAGCGACCCCTACGAGATGGACAACCGTATCGACGATCCCGCGGCAGCCGGTCAACGCGAGAAACTGCACGCAGCACTGGCGCAGAAGCTGGAGCAACTCGGAGACGAGTTCCCGGCGCGGGAGATGGGCAACTGCAATGAATAGGTCCCGCGTCTTCTGGGCTGTCTTCGGCTCCATGCGGCATTTCTTGTTGGAGTCGAAGGGCGCATGTCAGTTCTGTAGGTCATCCCTTGGCGTTGGCAAGAGCCGCACCATAGCGTCAGAACGTTCACCAGTCCAGCCGTCGCTGGGCTTGTCGGCGCATGTTGGTTTCGATTCTCAAGACCCCGGGTCGCTCGTCGGCCCGGTGAATGAGTTCATCAGGGAAGGAGACGGTCCCACGATCCTGCTTTTCGGGCGCTGGGAAGCCGGCTTCCCAGCGCCCGAAAAGCAGGGTGAGGGGTGAGGGCTTGCAGCCACTAATGAACTTCTTCACCAGGCGGATAAACCGCCTGGGGTCGTAGGATCGAGCCAGTTGTTGGCAGGAAACGCCTACGAAAGTGACATATGCGCCCGGAGTCGAAGTAGCGGCTGGCAGAGAGGGCGTTGGCAAGGTAGGGTACGCTTGTGCAGCAGCTGCGACGCTGCCTGTGCCAAGGAGACACTCGATGCCGAAGATCGTGTTGCTGGCCGGACAATCGAACATGGCGGGGGCCGGGGTCAGCGCGGAGTTGCCGGACGCTTATCAGTCCGCTCCGGCCGGGATTCGGCTGTTCGAGGACGGCGAGTTCCGCGCGTTGATCTGGCGCGAGACATTCGGCCCGGAAGTGGGCTTTGCCCACGCCGTCGCCAACGCCGGCATTACCGATGTCGTGCTCTGCAAACACGCGCGCGGCGGCGCCAATCTGTTCTACGACTGGAATCCCGACGGCGTCTCGAAGGACGAAGAGAAGGATGAGTACCGCGGCCCGCTCTATCCGCAGTTGCTGGCAGCCCTGACGCAGCTCTGCGAGGAGTTCGAGGACGATGAGATTGACGTCGCCGGCGTCCTCTGGGTGCAGGGCGAGCGCGATTCGGTCTTCAGCTTCATGGCCCACGCTTACGAAGACAATCTGGCCGGCTTGCTCGCGGCCTTGCGCCAGGATACCGGCACGGCGGAGTTGCCGTTCGTTCTCGGCCGCGTCAGCCCGCGCATGGTCAACCTGTCGAGCTTGCGGCACCAGCACGCCTACCGCACGATCGTGCGCGACGCCCAGGTCTATGTCACCGTTCAGGATCCGTACGCCGGGTGGGTGGATACGGATGACCTGCCGACCGGCGACAATCTGCACTACACCACGCCGGGCCAACTCCTTCTGGGCCGCCGCCTGGCCGCGGTCTGGCTGGCGCTTCGGAGCCAGGCAGGAGGTCAGCCCTGAATCGGGGCCGGCGGAGGCGGAGTTACTCGCTGCAGGCAATCCTGTTCGCCGGCAGAAAGCGGCCCACCAGCTCCTTCAACCGATTGACAATCCGCTTCCGCAAAGCGTTCGAATAGCCCACTGCAGCGCCGTCGACAACGGTATTGCCGTGGTAGAGGTCACAGTCCGGGCGGTCCTTGCGGATTCGGTCGAACTGCACTTTCGCCATCCGGAAAGAACCGATGGAGACGTCGCGAAGCCGGTCGGCCGCCACCTGCGCAAAGACCGTGTCAACCAGTGCGGCATAGACTTCGCGCCAGTCGGGAACGGCGAGCACCGGGTCGAAGCAGAGTCGCACGGGCCAGCCGTCGTCAACGGCGGCGGCGGCAGCCCGCAGGCGGGCAGCCAACGGCGGGGTGTGATGTTCGTAACGCTGTCGGACGGCATTCGGCGACACCGTCCAGGCCAGGATCACGTTGTCGACTGCCGGCAGGTCCGCGATCGCCGGATAGGCGGCGCTCTTCGTGCGAATTTCGAGCACCAGATCGTCGCGGCCGTCGGCAAAGGCGATCCACTCCCGGCAGTAACCGGCCAGCGGTTCGACCGCCAGCAGATCCGTGTCGTAAGAGATGCAGACATACAGCGGCTGATTCCGATTCCGACGGGCCGCGATCTGAGCCGCCGTCGCCTGCAGGAAATCGGCGGTATTGACGAACATCACCAGGTTTGCCGACGGCAGCAGCCCCTGCAGATAGCAGTAGTCGCAGTCGTGCGGGCAATTCAGCATCGGCGTGGTGTAGAAGAAGTTGTCGAAACCGAAGTCCTGACAGCGCTCGGACCCGGGGTACAGGTAGTCGTCGGGTTTGACGGCGAGAATCAGCTTTCGGCTTTGTTTCTGGACCTGGAAGGCCTGTCGGGGGCGGCCGAACACCTGTTGGTAGCGGACGAGCGGGATGATCTCCGCGCCGGGGAATCGCGCCAGTACGCGTTGCGTCAGGGCGTTGTCTCGCGCCTGTTCCTCAAGGTAGATGTGGGAGAACCGGTTTTGCCTCTGCATCATTCCAGCCGTTCGTCTCGTCGGCGCGCCGGGCGGGCCCGCGGCCGACCGCGTCAGGCGCCGTCGCCGAGCAGAACCGTCCGCAGTTGCGCCAACCGTCGCTTTCCTTCGGATTTCTGTTTGACGTCGATGCCGATGAATGCGGCCAGGTCGGGGAGTTTCTGGGTCCGCAGGCAACAGCAGCGGGCCCATTCGGTCAGTTGCTCCTGCTGCGTCACGGTCAGTCGCAGGCTTGTGACGACTTGTGCCAGGAGGTCCTTGTCGTCGGCGCTGAGGACCTCCCGGCGATCCGCGTCGATGGCCGCGTAGGCTTCGATCAGGCGCCCACAGGCATCGACCCGGCGGCGCATCAGTTCTTCGATACCGGGCAGGTTGAGCTTGTCCAGTTCGAGGAAATCAGAGACGACCTTGATGAAGCCAATGCGGTGCGGCGGCAGGAAGGTGGCGGCGGCCTGATACACGCCGGCCGCTTCCATATCCACGAGGCCCTGCAGGTTGTCCGGCGCCGCGCCGGCATCGACCCCGTAGTCGAATGTGGTCAGTGCCGTCTCCCGACAGTCTGTACGGACCAGCAGGTCGGGGAAGTACTCCGCGCCGGAGGCCTGATCGCGAATGCGATTGACAACGAAGACCTCGCCGTACTCGACCTTGTCCGTTATCGGGTCGCCGGCATACCCGGCAACGCCGACATTCAGCACGACCGTGTTGGCCAACGATGGCGCGGTCGCCAGGAGGAAGGTGGCGGCGACGGCGCCCTTGGCTTTGCCCGGGCGGCCGACGGCCAGGCGGATGCGGTCCCCGGCGAACACCGGCAAGTACGGGATCGCCGTGTCCTGCTTCAAGCCATAGTGCTCGATCAGCGGCTGGGCTTCGGCCCGGAGCGCGGTGACAATCAGGACATCGGCTGTATCGGTCCGGCTCACCGGTTCGTTACTCCCGGTCGAGGGCTTCGGCCAGCCGCCGCTTGAGCGCCTGGTAGTCCGTCTTGCCGGTGCCGAGGATCGGGATCTCATCCAACCGGATCACCTTGGAGACGCGAACCAGATTGGCAAAGCCCGCCTCCTTGAGTACGGCGTTGACGTCGTCGGTGCTGACCTCGAAGCTGCTGAACAGGCAGAGCGTTGGCCGTTCGCCTTCGACCTCATAAGCGCTGACGGCCGTACGGACGACGCCTTCTTCATTCGGCCAGTGGGCCGCGATTGCCGCTTCCATGGCGGGCAGGCTGACCATTTCGCCGGCGACTTTGACAAAGCGTTTGAGCCGGCCGGCCAGGGTCAGATAGCCGCGGTCGTCAAGGAACCCCAAGTCGCCGGTGACGTAATACCGGTCGCCGTTCAGTTCCTGGAAGGCGTCGCTGGAGTCGCGGCCCAGATAGCCGCTGAACACATTCGGGCCCCGCGCCAGAATGAGGCCGCGTTCGCCGGTCTCCAGGGGGCGGCGGTCGTCAACGCCGACAATGCGAAGCTCGACGCCGCCGATGGGTTTGCCGACGCCGACCGCGTCCTTGCCGGTCTCGTTCAGCGTCAGGACCGGGCCGGTTTCGGTGATGCCGTAGCCTTCCAGGACTTCGATGTCGAGGTCGTCGGCGGCCTTGAACAGGTCCGCGGGCGTCTTCTCCGCGCCGCAGACGACGAGGCGTAGCGATTGCAGCTGTTCCGTGGTTGCGACGCGCAGGATACCGGCAATGAAGGTCGGCGTGCCGCAGGTCGCAGTGGTTTTCCAGGTGGCGATGCCGAGCGCCAGTTTGCGGCTGTCCGTCGGATTCGGGTAGTACACGGTTTTCAGACCGGCGAGCATCGGGAAGATGCCGGTGACGATAAACCCGAAGCTGTGGAAGGGCGGCAGGAAAGCATGCAGCGAGTCATCGGGCTTCAATCCGACAAACGGCACCGCCCCCCGGATATCCGCAAGCATATTCCGCTGGCTCAACGGCACGCCCTTCGGGCGCGACTCCGAACCGCTGGTGAACAGGATAACGCCGATGTCGTCGGGCTTGACCCGGTCGCAGCCGAACAAACGACAGACGGCGTCCGGCGACTTGCCGGCGCGCAGCATCGCGCGCAGCTTGGCCCGCCAGCCGATCTGTTCGCGTCGCCATTCCTCAATCGTGATCAGGTAGTCCATCAGGATATCGAAGTTGAGCTGATCAAGGCGATCGAGGAAACGGCCGGACGTGATGATCCTGCTGATGCCGGAAATCTCGAGTACATGTTCCAGGTTGGCGTCGCCCAGCGTCCAGTTGATCATTACCGGGACCTTGTTCGCCAGCAGCGTCGCCATCATGACGACGTTGGCGCCGGCAGTCGCCGGCAGCATGATGCCGACACGATCCTCTTTGATCTGTTCCCGGATGACCTCGGCGAGGATCAAGGCGCCGAGCTTCATGCGTTTGTAGGTCAGAACGCTCGTGTCGTCCGCAATCGCCACGGCGTTGGGATGACGGTCGCAGGTTTCAAGGAACTGCATCTGGATCGTGCGGTCCGGATCCGGCAGCACCAGCTCCGGCCGCGTGCCGCTCTCCGCCCAACCTTTCGGCGTCGTGGTCGGCGCCTCGACCGTGTCGGTGCTGACGGCGCCGACCGCCGCCGCCATCACGTCTTTCACGGTCGTCAGATCGGCCGGATCGATGTCGGTGACGAAGAACTCTTCCTCGAGCCAGCCGATCAGATCGGCGGTGTTCAAGGAGTCAAACCCCAAGTCGCCGGTCAGCGTCATGCCTTCCGTGACGTCGTCCGGCGTTGTCCGGGCGATGTCCGCGATCTCCGCAGTCACCTTCTGTTTGACCTCGTCGTCGATTTCGACATCGCTTCGGGCGCCGGCCTGCTTCGGCTCCACCGGCGTCGGCACCTTTCGCCACCAGCGGCAGAGCGAGACCAGCGACAGCTCCTCCTTGCCCGGCTTGTTGTACCAGTCCTCGAGCCAACGATTCAACGTCATCTTGTCGGCATCGCGCGGGATTGCGTCCGTCACTTCCTCGACGTCCACCGTGACGGAACGGCGCGGATTGAAAAGGAAGAGGTTGACGATGGTCCAGAGGATGCCGTTCTTCAGCGCTTTGCCGAGGTCCGGCCGCCGTTGATGCAAAGCCCAGGAAAAGGTGCTGCCGAGGAACCCGCGGGACCGCAGCAGAACAACGTTTGCATCCGGCACCCGCTGCAGAATGTCGTGTACGGCCGACGCTCCGCGCACCTCCTCAAGGCCGCCGCGCATCATCCGGCCGGCCGGGTATATCAACACGTTCTCCCCGCGCTTGAGTGATTCACACACCTCATCCAGCGCCTGGTCGACGCGCCTGCGCTGGTAGGCGCTGCCTCCTTGACTGACATTCGGCATCGGGATGCCGTTGATCAGCCGCATCAGCAGGTTTACCCCGGGCATATAGAAAAAGTCCTCCACGGCAACCCCGCGCGGCTGAAACCGCCGCCACAGTCGGGCCGTGATGAACACCGGATCGAGTTCGCCCGGGTGGTTCGGCAGGAACAGGATGCCCCGGCGGCTCTTGATCCGGTCGAGCCCCCTCCAGTGAAAGCGGTAGCGCAGGGACAGGACAGCGCGAACAAACAACGCGAATATGTTCTTCAGCAGTACCAACGAAATGCCAACCTCAGGATCGGTTTCAGAATAGCTTCACATTCTGTGCGGGGCAATTCTAACCGAATCCGGGGGCCCCTTCGCCTCTCAGCAGCGTTATGCCTTCCTCAGATAGCTCGCTATCCTCGTCCAGTCATACCTTGCTGAAAGCCAAACCGACTCCCGGCAAAATGTGAATCCATTTCTGCACCGACCCTTATGTCTTTGCCCCGGCGCTGTCGTAAGATAATCCGTCCGCCCCGAAGATCAAAAGCGCGAATCCCGCTTGACTTGTTTGTTCGATAAGTTAGATTTTGTTCGAATTTGTTTGAAAAGGAGTCTGGTTTGGGACGAGTCACGATTCGCGATGTGGCGCGGGCGGCCGAGGTCGCGCCGTCGACGGTATCGCTGTACATGCGGGGCATGGCCGGCGTCGCCCGGGATACGGGCCGGCGCATAGCGGCCGCGATGCAGGAGCTGGGCTACGAGCCGGACATCCGCCGGCCGCAGGAGCCGGCCGGCGGTCTGGTCGCCCTGGTTCTGGAGCAATCGGCGCTGTCGTCGTTCTCAGAAGTCTTCTACGGCGAGATCATCGAAGGCATCGAGACGGCCGCGCGCGCCGCGAAGCTGGGAGTCCTGCTGGCCGTCGCCCGGAAGGGCGAAGCCTTGCCGCAGCTGGAGCTGGAGTCGGTGCGCGGCTGCATCATCCTCGGCGAATCGACGGCGAGCCGAGCGGCTGCCGAGCAGATGCTTGCCCGTGATCTGCCGGTGGTTCTGGTCGACCACTATTTCTGGGATCTGCCGGTGCACGCGGTCTTGCCCGACAACCGCGCCGGCGGCTATATGGCGGCGAAGCACCTGCTCGACCTGGGGCATGAGCGCATTGCCATTCTTCCCGGTTCACCGAAATACCATACCCTGCTGGACCGCGCCGAAGGCGCCCGGCGCGCCCTGCGGGACGCCGGGGTTAAATGCCCGGCCAGATATCGGCCGCGCTATCGCTCCGCCGGTGAAAAACGCAAAGGCTACCGTGAAATGCAGCAGCTGCTGACCGCATCACCGCCGCCAACCGCCGTCTTCGCCGTCAGCGACCGCACTGCGGTCGGCGCCATGGCGGCGATACAGGAGGCGGGCCGGCGCATTCCCCAGGACATCTCGATCGTCGGCTTCGACGATGTCGCCGTGACGGAGCCGGCGTTGACGACGATCGGCGTGTCCAAAGGCGAGATCGGGCGCATCGCGCTGCAGCGTTTCAGCCAGATTCTCCGGAACGGCATCGGCACGCCGACCCGCACCGGCGTTCGCGCCGAACTGATCATCCGCGACTCGACGCTTCCCCAAGAGCAACAGCGCGTCGGCCTTGCTGCCGGCGATCATAAAGGAAGAGAACGATGAAGAAGAAGACCACGTGGCCGGTATTGAAACACTACGACAGCGATCATCTGGCGCGTATCGCGCTGCCGCTCGGCGGCATCGGCACCGGCACCGTTTCTCTGGGCGGCCGCGGCGACCTGAACCACTGGGAGATCGTCAACCGCCCGGCAAAGGGCTTCAACCCCGCCGGCGTCGGCGGCCCGGCATTTTTCTGTCTGCGGGCGAAGGCAAGCGGCGAGGACGCCGTGACCCGGCTGCTGGAAGGCCCTCTGGAGTCATTCGAATATGAAGGTGCTTCTGGCAGTGCGGCGCCCTGGCACGGGCTGCCGCGGTTTCGCGACTGCTCGTTCTCGGCCGCCTACCCGTTCGGCCAGGTCCACCTGAAAGACAACGACGTCCCCCTCGCCGTCGACATCGAGGCCTTCAACCCGCTCGTTCCGGGCGATCCCGAGGTCAGCGGCATCCCGGTTGCCGTCCTGCGGTTTGTTTTGACCAATCGTACGACCAGGCGCGTTGCCGCCAGTCTCTGCGGCAGTCTGCCGAATTTCATCGGGGCCGACGGCTCCAGCCACAATACGGTCTGGGGCGGCCAGCCGGTTGCCGCCGGCATGAAAAAGAACCGGAACCGGTTCCGCCGGCGGAAGAACCTGGCCGGCCTGTTCATGGACTCCAAGGGCGTCAATCCCCAAGCCGAGCAGTGGGGCACCATGGCGCTGACGACCACGGCCAAAACCAGGATCTCCTACCGCACCAGATGGAACAATGACCGCTGGGGCGGCGCCAGATTGGACTTCTGGGATGATTTCACCGAAGACGGCAGGCTGGAGCCCGGCACGGAACAGAGCGACAACCCGACGGCATCACTGGCGGTGGAAGTCACAGTGCCGCCCAAGAGCACCAGAGACGTGACGTTCCTGCTGACCTGGCACTTCCCGAACCGGCAGACCTGGACGCCGAAGCCGGCCGAGGACTGCTGTTGTGCCGACAAGTGCGTCGAGCACAACACCATCGGCAACTACTACACGACCCAGTACAAAGACGCCTGGGACGTCGCCGCCCGGGTCGCCGCCGACCTGCCGCAACTGGAGCAGCGCACGCTGCAGTTCGTTAACGCCTTCTGCCGCAGCGATCTGCCGGACGTGGTCAAAGAAGCGGCCCTGTTCAATCTAAGCACCCTGCGCAGTCAGACCTGTTTCCGCACGCCGGACGGCCATTTCTTCGGCTTCGAAGGCTGCTGCGACGGCCGCGGCTGCTGCCACGGAAGCTGCACGCACGTGTGGAACTACGAACAGGCGACGGCCTTCCTCTTCGGCAGCCTGTCCCGGTCCATGCGCAACATCGAATTCCTGCACGCCACCCGGGACAACGGCCTTATGAGTTTCCGCGTCAACCTGCCGCTGGAACGCGCCGCCGAGATGTCATGTGCGGCGGCGGACGGGCAACTGGGGTGCATCATGAAGATCTACCGCGACTGGCAGCTCTGCGGTGATGACGACTGGTTGCGCAAGCTCTGGCCGAAGGTGAAGAAGGCCGTCGAGTTCTGCTGGATCGAGAACGGCTGGGACGCCGACAAAGACGGCGTCATGGAAGGCTGTCAGCATAACACCATGGACGTCGAATACTACGGGCCGAATCCGCAGATGGGCGCCTGGTATCTCGGCGCCCTGCGCGCCGCCGAGGAAATGGCGCGTTACGTTGGCGACGCGGACTTCGCCGCCGACTGCCGCGGGCTGTTCGACAACGGCAGCAAGTGGCTGGATGCGAATTTGTTTAACGGCGACTACTACGAGCATCGGATCCGGCCGGCGCCAGGCAAGGATGCCGTGGCCCCCGGTCTGCAGATGCGCATGGGCGCCGAGGATGCGACGAAACCCGTGCTGCAGCTCGGTCCCGGCTGCCTGGTGGATCAGCTTGTCGGCCAGTATATGGCCGACGTCTGCGGCCTCGGCAAGCTGCTCAAGCGCTCGCACATCCGCAAGACACTGCGCAGTATCCGCAAGTACAATTATCGGCGGAGTTTCCACGACCACTTCAACAACATGCGTTCTTACGTGCTTGGTGACGAAGCCGCGCTGCTGATGGCGACGTATCCGCACGGCGGGCGGCCGAAGCAGCCGTTCCCCTACTTCAACGAAGTCATGACCGGCTTCGAATACACTGCCGCGGTGCACATGCTTTACGAGGGCATGGAGAAACAGGGCCTCGAGCATATCCAGGACATCCGCAATCGCTACGACGGCAGGAAACGCAGTCCGTTCGACGAAGCCGAATGCGGCCACCACTATGCCCGGGCCATGGCCAGTTGGGCCGCCGTTCCGGCGTTGACCGGGTTCCGCTATTCCGCGGTTACGGCGACCATGACCTTCGCCGCCAGACCGGGCACCCACTTCTGGTCGACCGGCGATGCCTGGGGCACGTGCACACTGACCGCGCTGCAGACCGGCATGAAGGCGGAGCTCAAGGTTATCTGCGGCAGGCTGGCGTTGCAGGAATTCGTCATCGACGGTGTCGGCAGGACCTCCTTCCGCGCCCGCCGGGTCCGCGCCGGGAAGCAGGTGTCAGCCGTAGTCACCGCCGAATAATCGGCCCGGCGGCGACTCCCGGCGGTCGTCACGACCGCCGACCGGAATCAGCCCCGCCCGCATTGGTGGGCGGTCCGGTACATGGCCACCACATTCTCGGTCGGACTGTTGTCCTGCAACTGATGCGTCGGCGACAGGAAATAACCGCCGCCGGGCATCATGATTGCGAGTGTCTCCTTGACGTTGGCGACGACCTCGTCGACACTGCCGCAGGCCACCGGGCCGGCGGTGCTGATGCACCCCTTGAAGGCGAGCCGCCCGCCGAAGGTATCCTTGAGATAGCGCGGCGACATGTCGGCGGCTTCCGGCTGCAGCGTGTCCACGGCGTTGAGACCCATCTCGATGTAGCGTTCGTAAGCCCAGCTGCTGGAGCCGCAGGTGTGCATCATCGTCGGCAGGTCGTATGTCCGGGCGAGGTCAAGAAAACGCTGGTGCCGCGGGCGGATGTGTTTGTCGAAGGTCGGCATACTGATAATCGGCCCGTCCTGCGTGCCGAGATCCTCGCCGATCCACATGAAATCGATGCCCGTGCGGGCCGCTTCCAGAGTGCGCTTCGTGATTTCGTAGTCGACGTCGAGCAGGCGGTCGATCAGCAGCAGCCCCGCTTCATCATCCGTAGCCAGATCGATGAAAACCTGTTCCATGCTGCGGAGAAAACCGGCGGTGTTGATGATGCAGGCCAACCCCGCGCCGCCGAGGTGGACGCCGTATGCCCGGTTCGCCGCGCACTGCCCGGCGACCGCCGCGTAGTCGTAGTCGTCCGGGTCCGGCAGCGGCCAGGCCAGGATCGAATCGACGGCGGCATCGCGCAGCGGAAAATCGCAGTAGTCCCAGTAACCGCCGCTGTCGTGTTCGACATAGCGGGTATGCCATCCCGTCAACGGGTGAACCCGGCGGCCGGGGATTTCGGCATGCAGGCGGGCGCCCGTGTAAGGCGGTCCCACCGGCCGGAAGTCAACGCCAAGGAGGTCCCGCAGCGCCGCGCCGTCGTCGCCGACCCCGAAGTACTCGCGCAGCCGCCGGTCAATGCCGGGGTTGGCGGCATAGCCGATCGGGACCCGGTCGGTCGCTTCGAAGGCAAAGGTCGCGCGGACCCGCTCCTTCGATGTCATCGTTTCGTTGCGGCGCAGTGTTTCCATGGTCGAGCTCCGGGGCTTGATTCGTTCTGCAGACAAAGAAACAGACGTCGCCAGCCGCAACTCAGCCGCTGGAGCAGATAATCAATACTTGCATTATTCTATCATTATCGACATATTATCGGCCAATACTTGCATTGAGGTGTCGTCTTGTTGCAGGACCGGTTTCGGCATGCGATGGTGTTGTACGCGAATTACGCGACCTTTTCTCCGGGGCGCGCGGGCGGTTCGGATTGCGTTGAGAGCCGCATGCTGCTGTGGTGCCGGCAGGGGCGTGGACTGGTTCGGGTGAACGGCACCGCCTTTGATTTCGAGCCGGGTCAGTTCCTGATTCTGCCGTGGCATCACGCGGTTCATTACCGGGCGGCGCAGCGGCATCCGTTCGTGCTGGCGGGCGTTCATCTTGTGCCGTCGCTGACGGCGGGCGAGCACCTGGTATTCCGGGTTCGCCACGATCCGTCGCAGCCGCTGGCGGACAGCAGCCGGCGGGCGGACGTGCCGCTGCCGGGGTTTGAGCGGGTCCGGGCGGGGCATTTTGCGCAATGGCCGGCGCTGGAGCATCTGGGGGAGTATATCGTGCAGTGGTTCATGCGCGGGCCGACGCGGGAGGTCGCCTGGGACCTGGCGCGTCAGTTGATCCGCGAGTGGCTGGCGTGGGATCGCAGCGGCCGGCCGGCGGCGTTGCCGGCGCCGCTGCGTCGGGTTCTGCAGTTCCTCGACGACAATCTGGGCGAGCCGTTGGAGATCGAGGACCTGGCCCGGGCGGCCGGCCGCAGTGCCCCGACCCTGTTCCGGCTGTTCCGGCAGCACCTTGGCACGACGCCGAAACTGTGGCTGCAGAAGCAACGTTTACGACGCGCCGCGGAGTTGCTGCAGACGACGTTGCTGCCGATCAGCGAGGTCAGCCGGCGGGTTGGTCTCGAGGACCCGCGTTACTTCGCCCGGCTTTTCCGTCAGGCCCATGGTTTGACGGCCAGCGCGTACCGGCGCCGTTCCGCGCTGCTGTAGCGGGCGGAGGCAGCTGTCAAAGCCCGCCTGCTCTTTCCGCGTTCCCCGCTTGCTGCGGTTTTGCTTTACCCGCCGGTCTGCGGCCGGCGGAGTTGTTTCACAGCGGCGACGAGCGCCGGGTTCCGCCGTCGTTCGGCGAACATGGTTTCCAGGCCCTGGAGCATCTGATCGTCGCGGTCGTGCAGTTCAACGCCGAGCGAGCGGCAGAAGGCGGTGAGCGCCAGGTCGTCCTGCTTCTGAGTGATCGCGGCGAAGCCGGCTTGGCGATGGATCGCCGGCGGCACGTCGCCGGGGTCCAGAGACCGGATCATCCGGAGGTAGAGCGAGACCTGCAGGGCGTCGTTGTGATAATCGCTGGCCTGGCGGAATGCCTTGAGCAGGGGTCCGGCCCGGCCCGGGTTCTGCGCCAGGCTCAGGGCCGCCTCCATAAAGGTCCGGGTTGCCCGGGCGTCCGGATGGACCTGCGGATTCTCGTCCAGGACGGTTTGCGCCGGCAGCGGGCGGCCGGCAATCCAGTGGCTCCAGGCGGTCTGCATCGGTGTCTTGGCCCGGGCCGACCACCGTCGCAGCCGGCGCCGACGATCCAGGTTGAGCAGGGTGCCCGCGGCCGCGCCGGCGGCGAAGCCGGCGACGTGCGCCCAGAAGGCGATCTTCGGCATCGCCCCCATGACGCCCAGGGTGAACAGCAGCTGCCCGCCGAACCAGAGGCCCAGCACCAGCCAGGCCGGCGCCAGGATCATGATCGGCCGGAAGCTGATCGGCGAGAAGAAGAGACAGCGCAGCCGGGCCCGCGGCAGCATCACGAAGAAGCAGCCGAGGATCGCCGAGACCGCGCCCGAGGCGCCGATGCACGGTTCGTACGCCTGCAGCTCGTTCATCGTCAGGATCTGAATGTTCACACTCAGGAACGCGCCGACCAGGTAGAGCAACAGGAACTTGAACGAACCCACGAGCTTCTCCAGGCTGGCGCCGTAAAGCCAGAAGAACAGGCTGTTGCCGAGCAGGTGCATGAATCCGCCGTGCAGGAAGCTGCAGGTGAAAAACGTCCACCAGCGGTATTCGAACCGGGAAATGCCGAACCGATAGAAGACGTCCTGCTGCGCCGGCCCGCGCAGCATCATGCCGGTGTAGACCCAGACCAGGAACCAGCCGAACAGGAACAGGTACACCAGCCACGCGCTCTCCTGGGCGTTGTGCGGGTCATGCTCGACTTCGTAGGGGATCAGCATGCTAGTCCTCCAGGTCTTCAATCACCAGGTCCGGCGCGTCTTCGCCGTCATTCGGCACGCTGACATTGCGGCCGAGCTCCGTTTCGATCTCCGCCGCCATCTTCGAGGCGATGCGATGGTCAGCCATCAGCTCCAGAGTGGGCTCGAGCAGCCCCATCGGCATGGACGGCAGCCCGACCGCCAGCCAGACTTTCTCGCGTTTCATGTAGGCCTGCGGATCGTCGGACAGCGCGTGCGCCACCCCCATCAGCCTGCCGGCGGCGGCAACGAGGTCGCGGGGCTGCGCCGCCGCGCCGAGGACACGTTCGAGGTGTTTGCGGGCGGCATTTTTGTCGCCGGCCGCCAGGGCGAGGCGGCCGCAGATGAAGTGATAGCCGGGGTAAACCGGGCTGCGCTCGCCGTAGTGCCCGGTGAGCGCGGCGGCTTCAGCATAGGCCTGCCGGTTTTCCCCGCGGGCCGCCCGCATCAACGCGGCGCCGAGCAGCAGATCGGGCTTTGCCGGCGTCTCCCGCCAGAGCTCGGCCAGTTCCCGGAATGATGCCTCTCCGAGTTCGGCCCATCGCGGAATCGCGTCGGTGCGTTCTTCGGCGACCAGAAAGTCGGTCCGCCGTTTGGCTGCGCCGGCCCGTTCCAGGATCAGCCCGGCATACTCCTGCAGGTACCACGGCCGTTGTTTGTCGGCCTCTTTCAGCTCGTCCGGGTCGATTCGACCGGCACCGCCCAGCCAGAGCAGGCCGGCCGTCAAGACAATCAGGACGACGTACACGCCGGGATGACGGAGGAGGCGCAGCGGTCGCCGTTTGCGGGCGGCGGTCGCCTCGGCCGTGCGGCAGTCCCGGCAGATCAGGTGGAAGCCGGCCGCGTCCAACTGCATCCCCGACCAGGTGAAAAACCGGTGGCACCGCGGGCAGACCATATCCGCCGTTTCCGCCGGGCTGTCTGCCGCATGCGGCACAATCGACTGCCGCAGCAACGGCTGCAGGAGGCCTTTCAGCACGTTCTCGCGATCAGCATCCACGAACCGTCCTCCAACCGGATTCAAACACAAACCAGATCATCATGACGCGGCCGTCGGGCCGCAAAAAAAGTCAGCAGCAGGTATTCCATGCCGGCCGCGCCGCAGCGGCGGAGGGACGTCTCCAGGCGGAATTCCCTCAACGCAGACGGATGGCGACGATGGTGGTTTTGCCGTCTTTCCGGATGCGGGTGCCGACGGCGCGGTTGCCGCAGAGCCGCAGGTTTTCGACGGCCAGTCCCTTGGTGGTGCGTTCATAGAGCTTCTTGCCGGAGTCCGGGTCGAACTGGCGCACATACAGCTCGGCGCCTTCCTTGAAGAACCCGATGTTGCTGGTCTGCGCCACATCAGCGATCAGCGCCACCCGGTCGTCGTCGGCCAGCAGGTTGCCGCGTACGTTTTCAACCTGCCACAGGGGCTTGCCGTTCTCGCGGCGGATCGCGGCCAGGACCGGAACGGCGCGTTCGATTTTGGCGCCCTTGCCGATGCCGAAGTCCTTGACCACGTCCGGCGCCTGATTGAACCCCGGCATCTTACTCACATCGAAGTCCTTGGATTCGCTGCGGGCACCGATAAGAACGATCCGGTCGTCCAGCACGACCATGTCGTCGGGATCAGCGCCCAGCGGGACCTTCCATGTCTCTTTGCCGGTTGCCAGGTCCAGACAGACCATGCCGGCGTTGTACAGGACGAAGATCTCCTCGTCGCACAACAGGTGCTCCGGCACGGAGTATTCGCCGACCTTGATCTTGAATTTCCGCTGTTTCCTGGCGAACAGGTTGACCGCATACAGCGTGTCCTTGACGATGAACGACACCCAGCCGCCGGCATATTGCGGCGTTTCCTCCGGCCGGCGGCTCAACGAGGTGCGCCGCCGGACCTTGCCGGTTTTGCAGTTGACCAGTTCCAGCGTCCAATCGTACTGCCGCCCGAATATCCGGCGGCGCTTGTCCTTTGCCGCCGCCTGGTCGGTGGATTCGCGCCCGGCGTAAATCACGACGTCGTCGTCCCGGCCGCCGAGGAGCGTGACCCGCTCCGGCCGGCTGCTGATCGTTTCAACCCCCAGTTCCTTGCCGGTCACCAGATCCAGCGTGTGCAGCTGCATGCGAAAGCCCGTGCCCGCGTCGTCTCGTCGCCGCCGTTTGCGGCTGACGTAGTAGGCCCGGGCGCCGTCGCCGCTGACGATCGGCAGGCCCTCCGGTACCGCGTCCAGTTCGAGGTGAACCTGGTTCGTGCCGTCCATGCCGGCCCGGCAGATACGCATGGAGCTGACGCCGACGATGCTGTCTCCGGCGAACTGCAGGGAGTCCAAGCCGCTCAATCTGCCGGCGTCGCCGGCGGCGACGACGCGGCCGTTGCGCAGCTTCAGGGCGTACAGTTTATCGCCGGCGACAACGTGGAAGTTGCCGTCGGCCGCCCCAATCAGCACGGGGTTCGCCTCGAGGCCGCCGCCCCATTCCCAGGCCTTTTTGCCGGCCGGATCAAGGAGCAGCCGATACATCCCGAAGCCGACGGCGATGACGATCAGGGCGACGATCGCCAGGGCGACATAGCGGAAGGCGTTCATACCCCGCTTGTACTCCGCCATACTGGCGGCGCTTTTGCCGGCTTTCGCCGTGGCGACGTTCTGCTGGTTTTGGGTCCGGCAGTTCTCGCTGCAGTAGTAACCGAACAAGGCGATGCATTCGCGGCAGATGCTCTTGCCGCAGAAGCCGCAATTGGCGGTGGCGTCCTGGTCCGGGTGCAGCTCACATTTCTCGCGTGCAACTCGTAATCCCATGGGTCCCGATCTGCTTTTGGGGTTCGTGGTTCTGCCGGGCTTGCGGTCCGTGCCGGCCTTCCCTGAAGATACCGAACGGCTTGCGGTTTGCAAGCCTGCGCCGCAGTTGCCGGTATGCCCTCGTGTACTGCCCTTCTTGGCATCCAGCCCCGACTCTCAAGAGGTCGCGGACCTGCGGTCCTTGCGGATCTGTCACCGGCATGCAGCCCGTACTGCGCCTCCCCCGTTTTCCTGCCGCTCCGGCCGGAGCGGCAGGAAAACGGGAACCGGAGGTGGTTGTTCGGTGCAGCTGACCGATCCTGAAACTCCGCACCGTACAGGTGCGGGATCTCGACGCCGAAGGCAGAGGACAGCAGACGAGGGCTGACAGTTGCCGGGAGCGTGTTTGACGCTACTGTAACGGCCAAACATCGGCCACAACCGGAACCCGCATGGACCACGCCGGACTGTCAATCATTATCCCTGTCTTCAACGAAGTGAAGACGGTCGTCGACCTGCTGGACCTCGTCGCCCGCGTCGAACTGCCGGTCGCCCGCGAGATCGTCATCGTCAACGACGGCTCGACCGACGGCAGTCTCGAGCTCATTCGCGACTGGGTTGCGGCGCATCCTGACCTGGAGGCGAAGCTGATCAGCCGGGAAAACGGCGGCAAGGGCGCCGCGGTCCGGGCCGGCATTAAAGAAAGCAGCGGCGACATCGTGATCATCCAGGACGCCGACCTCGAGTACGACCCGAACGATTACCGCGCCTGCATCCAGCCCATCCTCGACGGGGAATGCCACGTCGTTTACGGGTCACGCGAACGCTTTCAGGGCAGCCATATGCACTCGTCCTTCGCCTTCTACTTCGGCGGTATGCTGGTCTCTCTCTGGTTTACCATCCTCTACTGCTGCCGGCTGACCGATGAACCCACCTGCTACAAGACCTTCGACGGCGAGCTGATCCGCACCTTGTTGTTCGAGGGCGACGGCTTCGAATGGGAACCGGAGATCACCGCCAAGCTTCTGCGCCTCGGCTTCCGCATCAAGGAGGTCCCGATCCGCTACCGCCCGCGTCAGGTGGATGAAGGCAAGAAGATCCGCGCTGTCGACGGCCTCCGGGCGCTTTGGGAGGCCCTGCGCTGGCGGTTCAAGTCGATGGCGTCCGAGCGCGAAAAACTGGCTGCCTGGAAAACGACGGTTTCCTGACCGGACGCGGCTGTACCGGCGGCGGTCGGTGTTGTCGATCGCCGCTGACCGCGCTGTCTCTCACGTAAGGGCCGGGGGCGGCTCGCGGTGACCGCCCGGTTCACTTCTGCTCGTTCGACATCGGTCAGGCGTTTGCCGCTCAGAGATCGGGGAGTTCCTCGATCGTTGGTTCGGGTGTTTCCCAGCCGAAGCGTTGGCGCAGCTCGCGTTCGCACCAGCAGCGCACGAGTTGCTCCTGGTGGTCGGCGGGCAGGAGCACTTGGCGGCCGGAGCTTCGGTAGCGGGCGGCGAAGTGATGCGTGAGGATCGCCAGTGCCGCCGAAACATTCAGACTCCGGGTGAAGCCGTACATGGGGATCGTGATACATGCATCGCAAACGGCTTGCGCTTCATCACTCATACCCTCGTGCTCGGGCCCCATCCACAGGCAGAGCTTGTCCGGCAGTTCGAAGTCCGCCGGCGGCACAGCGTCATTGGTTGCCAACGTGCCGACAATTGTATAGCCGGCCTGATGCAGTGCGGCGGCGGCCGCCGGCACGCTGTCGTGGCGACGGATCGCCAGCCAGCGGTGGGCATATCGCGTCGTGGCCGGATTGGGTTTGTACTGCTCGGAACGGATCACGTGGACTTCGGGGCAGCCGAAGACTTCGCAGGTGCGGATGCCGGCGCACATGTTGTGGTGGTCGTAGAACCGCTCGAACATGGCCGTCAGACAATTCAGCCGCCGGCCGGCAACCTGGCGGAACCCCGCCACGCGCTCGGGCGTGAGCAGGCGATCGACCAGCTCATCGAGATGTTCGGGAAGATTCTCCCGGGTAACGTCTGGCCAGTCGCTGGACATCAGCCGAGTTTGTCCAGGAGGTCCTGCAGATAGTCCACTGTCCGGCGGATGTCCTGCTTCTGCTGTTCGCCGCTGATCTCGCGTTCGATCACGAGGTCGCCGGCAAACCCGATCTCCTGCAGCCGCGCGACAAACTCGGGGAAGCGGACCTTGCCGGTGCCGACGACGACCTCGGTTCCCAGGCTCTTGCCGTTGGTCGGGTACAGCCCGTCCTTGGCATGGACACAGCGCACGTACCGGCCAAAGACATCCAGGGCATCGATCGGGTTCCCTTTGCCGTAGAGGATCAGGTTGGCCGGGTCCAGGTTGATCCCGACGTTATCCAGCCCGATCTCCTCGATAAACCGGAGCAGTGTCACCGGCGTTTCCTGCCCGGTCTCGAACCAGAAACCGATGCCCAGTCTGTCGCAGTGGGCCGCGATGTCGCGCAGCGCGTCGACACAGTCCCGAAAGTTCGGATCGGTCATGTTCTCCGGCAGAAAACCGGCGTGCGTGGCGATGGCCGGCGCGCCCATGGCGGCGCAGAAATCAGCGCCTTTCTTCAACGCCGCAAGCCGGCGGTCGCGCCACTCGTCGTTCACCAGGCCGATGGTGGTCGGGCCCTCGACGAAGTTCCAGACGGCCGGTCCGGGGTAGCCGGCCCAGACACAGGACACGCCGACACCGGCGGCATCCGCCTGCGCCCTTGTTGCCGTCGGATCCCTGGCCTCCCATTGCGCCGGATCCCAGTTGCAGAGCTGGCAACAGCTCAACCCGAATTCGGCCACGTGATCAAAGGGGTTCGCCCGATCCCCGCCCCAACCGGTCATAACGCCAATTCGCATTGTGTCCTCACTGATAGCGACCATGTTCGCCCCCTTCGGGGACGTTCATCTGGTCCGTTACACACACCCCGGGTTCCCATTGGTCACCCGCGGCTGCCCATGTCCGTGCTCCGTCGGGGCACGGAAACCTGCATTCAAAAGAGACCTGGGACTCTGCCCCTGGACCCGACATCGCAGCATTGCGCTCATTCGGCTTCGCCGGTGGAATCTGATTCCGGTTCGGATGCTTCATTCGCAGAAAAGGAAGCCTTGAGTTTGTCGAACTCTTCGCTGACCGGCTCCAGACGGGCGGCGCGGGCGGCGACGTTCTGGAAGAACGGGAGCAGTTCGCGTTCGATCCCCTGGTAGATGCCGGTCAGGCGATCGCTGAGATCCGACTGCAGCCGGCGGCGCAAGGTGTACTCGCCTTCCTGAATCTGAAGCGCCAGCCCGGCCATCACGGCGTGGCGCTTGAATGTCGCGTACGCGATCGAGCCCAACACGCCGACCGCCGTCAACACGCCGCCGGTGTAGTCAAGCCAGACCACCTGCGTGGCGTACATGATGACCACGCCGATGATCGCCAGTGCGCCGCCTTTGCCGAGACTGGACGGGATCGCGTCGACCTGGGTCGAGTCGATGGCCTTCAGGTATTCCTCGCTGTCGAAGTATTCCTCGATGCGCTTGATCACTTTGGCCAGGATCTGCTCGCGATCGGTCGACAGCTTGTCGTTCCAGTCGAAGCCCTGCGCCTGGCCGATCTCCTGCATGGAGTCTTCGAGTTTGCCGACGATGCCGCGACAGGTCTTCTTGAGGTCCGTAATGAAGTCGGTGGCGTACTCGAGCGAGTTGTCTTCCACGACTTTAAGGAGGTCCTTCTCATAGGCTTTGGTGACGCGTTCGGCCCAGTTGCGGAGGGATTCATCGCGCTGTACCATGCCGACGAACGAACGCTTGACGATCGGCCACATGCCGAGCCCGCGCTCGATTTTGCGGCGGAAGTCTTCGCTGATGGTGCGGTAGCGCTGAATGATCCGCTGGATCAGATGGTCGATCTCGGAATCGGAACGATCGGGATTGAGCAGTTGGCGAATCTCCTGCTCGCGTTCCTGGTCGGCGCGCAGCATGTCCATCTGGGCTTTGAGGAACGTGTCGACCTGATCGTTGACTACAGCAAGTGAGTTGCGGATCGATTCGGCCTTCAGTTCCCAGGCTCTGCCGCCGGTGACATGGTCGAGGACGAAGTCGCGCAGTTCGCTGATGCCTCTGCCTTCTCTGGCGGAGACGGCGAACACCTTCGGGTCGTCGGCACCGCGTTCCACGGCCTCTTTGGCGACGTTTTCGCTGTGCGTGGCGATCTCGTCGTCACTGCAGAGGTCGGCCTGCTGCAGCACGAAGACGGCTTTTTTCTTCCAGTCCTGGCGGATCAGCGAGAACAGATCCCAGGCGCTCTTGGTATATGGGTTCTTGGCGAAGAGCACGAAGATGACCAGGTCGCTTTGCGGGATGTAGCCTTCGGTGATGCGCTGGTGGTGTTCGAGGATGGAATTCGTCCCGGGCGTATCGACGATGGAGATTTCTTTGAGAATATCGATGGGCAGCCCGATCTCGCGCTCGAACTCGGACTTCTCGATCGTCGTCTTGTAGTCGGCGTGCACGATCTCCTGGATGACGTCGGTGCAGGGCGAGACGTCGGTCGGACAGATCTCATCTTCCAGGAGGGTGTTGACCAGGCTGCTCTTTCCGGCGTTGACTTCGCCGAGGATGACAAAGAGGAAGGGCTTGTTGATGCCGCGCTGGATGTTTTCGAGATCGGGCTGGAGCTGTTTCAGGTCGAGCTGCGCCAGGATCCCGTGCAGCCGGTGGGCGTAGTCGCTGAGACGTTCCTTCTGTGCATGAATTGAGGGATCAACCAGGGCAACAGTCACGTAAGGGCCTCCTCAATTTGCCGTAATCTCCCGGGCTGCCTGATCATCAGGCCGGCTACTTCTTGTCGTCGTTCAGCCGTTCCACTTCTTCCATGATCCATTCTTCCCAGCGCTGCTTCTGCCGTTGTTCCCAGCGTTTGCGGTTCTGATCGGCCTTCAGCACCTGGGATTCAGACGACACCGGACGCTGGTCTTCTTCCGGCTCCTCAACAACGTTCTTGCGGACCTTCACCCGGCTCATGGAATCCTTTCGAAACAGGTCCCAGACCGAACGCTTGCCGAAATTATACTTACGCTTGCGCCGATTGAGCAGGAAGGCGCCGACGACCAGGGCGACCGACAATAGCTCGCGACTGCGCGGGACGATCTCGAACTCCTCGCCGGCCAGGAAGACGTTGTTGACAATGGACAGCAGGACAATGCCGAAGATCACGGAAATCTCCGGCGGGTTCTCCGCCAGTCGCGCGGTAAAATTCTTCTGCAATGTCTGGAACCAGTCGGGGAAATTCTCCGGTTTCCGGTAGCAGATCAACAGCAGCACCAGCAGGATGACCAGGAGGCCGTGACAGCCCAGCGCGACATAGCGCGGCAGGATGATATTGACGCCCACAAAGATGATCGTCAGGTAGAGAAAAATATTCGAGCGCGCCAAGGGGATGACCTTGGAACTCTGGGTTGGACTGGTATCGGGCGCGCCGACCCCCGCATCCTCAACCGGAGGCGGCGGCGGCACGTCAACCGTTCTCTGCTCGTCAGCCACGGGATCGTCCTGCGTAATTCAGCAAATGATCTATCGTTGTGAGCTTCCCTCCGCGTCCTAACATATAGGCCCGGGACCGCCTGATTTCAATCTGACGGCCTCGGAAAAAGCCGCCTGCACGACCGTGCAATCCCCTGTTTTTTTGCTATCGTAGGCGGCTTGGACCCTTGCTGTTTAATCCGATCACGGAGTTTTCCTGATGTATTTCCAGAAGCTGATTCTGACGCTCCAGCAGTACTGGGGCGATCACGGCTGCCTGTTGACTCAGCCCTATGACCTCGAGAAGGGTGCCGGCACCTTCAACCCCAACACGTTCCTGCGCGCGCTCGGGCCGGAGCCGTTCAACGTCGCCTACGTTGAACCGTCCCGCCGGCCGACGGACGGGCGCTACGGCGACAACCCCATCCGGCTGCAGCACTACTATCAGTTCCAGGTGATCCTGAAGCCGAGTCCGCACAACATCGTCGACCTCTATCTCGGCAGCCTGCGCGCGATCGGCATCGACCCCGAAGAACACGACCTGCGGTTCGTCCACGACGACTGGGAGTCGCCCACACTCGGCGCCTGGGGCCTGGGCTGGGAAGTCTGGGCCGACGGCATGGAAGTGACGCAGTTCACCTATTTCCAGCAGGTCGGCGGCTTCGAGCTGCCGCACGTCTGCGGCGAGATCACCTACGGTCTCGAACGCCTCTGCATGTTCCTCCAGGGCGTCGACAACGTCTACGATCTGCAGTACAACGAGCAGTTCACGTATGGCGATCTGTTTCACGAAAACGAACGGCAGGGTTCAACGCACAACTTCGAGCTGGCCGATGTCGCCATGCACTCGCGGCACTTCGACGACTTCGAAGCCGAGTGCCTCGCCCTCAGCGCCGCCGGCAACCCGGTCACCGCCTGCGACTACTGCCTCAAGGCCAGCCATACCTTCAACCTGCTCGACGCCCGCGGCGCGATCTCCGTCAACGAACGCCAGAACTACATCCTCCGCGTTCGCACGCTGGCGCGCGCCGTGGCCGAGGCCTGGATGGCCAGTCGCGAGGCATTGGGCTTCCCGTTGGTTGAACGGGCCGGTACGGTCGTCAAGAAAGAGCAGCGCGAACGTCCGGCCGGGCCCGCCGAATTGCCGGAGCGCGCCCCCTTCCTGCTCGAAGTCGGGGTTGAAGAAATGCCGGCCCAGGTCTTTGGGCCGTTGCTCAAACAACTCCCGGAGCTGTTCAAAAAGCACTTCGAACCGACCGACCTCGAACCGCAGGACGTCGAGTTCTATGTCACCCCGCGCCGCCTGACCGTCAGTGTCGGCGCCATGAAAACCCGGCAGGACGATCAGCTGCTCGAGCTGAAAGGTCCGCCGCTGCGAATCGCCAAAGACGACGACGGCAACTGGACCAGGGCCGCCGAGGGCTTCGCGAAGAAGAACGGCATCTCGCTCGACAACGCCGAGATCCGCGAAGTCAACGGCGACGACTACCTGTTCGCCGTCCGCCGACAGGAGGGCCGGGCGGCCGCCGACGTCCTCGGCGCCGTGATTCCCGAGTTCATCAGAGCTATCCACTGGTACAAAACCATGCGCTGGGGCACCATCAAGGAGTCCTTTGTGCGGCCGGTGCAATGGCTCGCTGCCCTCCTTGGCGATGCCGTCGTGCCTTGCGAATTCGCCGACATCAAAAGCAACGCATACAGCGTCGGTCACCGGTTCATGGCGAACCGCCCGATCCGCCTCAGCGCCGATCGCGGGGCGTACCTGCAAACCTTGCGCGACAACAAAGTCTATGCCGACCAAACCGAACGCCGTGATCTGATCCGCAAGCAAATCCATGACCTCGCCACAGCCCACGGCCTGAAATGGCTGGTTGATGAAGAACTGCTGGAGGAAGTCAACTACCTGGTCGAATACCCCGTCCCGGTGTTGCGGGCCTTTGACGAGAAGTACCTGGAGATCCCGGAAAAGGTCCTCGTCACCGAGATGAAGGGCCATCAGAAATACTTCGCCTGCGTCGGGCCCGACGGCGCCCTCAGCAACCATTTCATCGCGGTTTCCAACATGGTCTGCAAAGACATGAACCTGGTCAGTCAGGGCTATGAAAAAGTCTTGCGGTCGCGTTTTGACGACGCCCGCTTCTTCCTGCAGGACGACGTCAAAACCGCTCTCGGCGATCGCGTCAAAGACCTCGACGGCGTCACCTTCCAGGCGAAACTCGGCAGCATCGGCGACAAGGTCCGCGGGTTTCGTACACTCGCCGGCGTCATCGCCGATGAACTCGGCCTCGACGCCGCTGAGAAACAGCAGGTCGACGAGATCGCCCGGCTCTGCAAAGCCGATCTGATCACCAAGATGGTCGGCGAATTCCCCGAACTCCAGGGCGATGTCGGCCGCTACTACGCCCGCCAGGAAGGCCTGGACCCGGTCGTCGCCGACGGCATCCGCGACCACTACCTGCCGAAGAGCGTCAAGGACGACTTCCCCGCGTCCGTGCCGGCGGCGGTCGTCGGTCTGGCCGATCGCCTTGATTCGCTGGTCGGTATCGGGGCCGCGGTCAAACTGCCGACCGGCTCGGCCGACCCGTTCGCTCTGCGGCGCGCCTGTCTGACGAGCGCCGCCATCATCATCAAGTTCGGCTTCCGCCTCGACCTGCGCGAGCTGTTGGAGCGCAGCTTCGACATCCACGGCGAGGTCCTGGCCAAGACGGACAAAAACGAATTGATTGACCGCATCCTGGAATTCACGCTGGGCCGGGTCAAGGGACTCCTGCGGGACGGCAGTTGTGCCGAACTGCCCGGACCGTTCGCCTGGGACACCCTCGATGCCGTCGCTCAGGCTGCCGACGGCTGGTACGACCTGGCCAGCTTCGTCGCCCGAGTCGAGGCGCTGCAGGCCTTCCGCGGCAATGAAGCTTTCGCTGACGTTGCTGCCGTCTTCGAGCGCACCAACAACATTCTCAAGCAGCGCGTCGACGGCGCCGTCGACGACGCCCTGTTCGAGGACGACTGCGAAAGGGACCTGCTGCAGGCAGTCGCCGACACCGAGGCCAGGCTGGCAACGGCTCTGGCGGATCAGGACCTGGCCGCGGCGTTCGCGGTAACGGCCCCGATCCGCAGCCGGGTCGACGCGCTTTTTGACGGCGTCATGGTCAACGCCGAAGACGACAAGATCCGTCTGAATCGCCATCGTCTGGTACAGCGCGTTCTCGACCTGATCCTGCCGTTGGCCGACTTGTCGGCCATCCAGGCATAGTCCCGGACCGGACCCGGCCCTCCGCCGTGGAGCAACGGCGCCGCCATTCATGTCATTCGCACCGCCGGGTCCCGTGCCGCCGAACCCGGCTCCCGGGTTCCCGAAGTCGGTCGAAGGACGCATCGCCCTGCTGACCCCGCCGCCGGCCCGCCCGCGATCTTGACTTCATCCCGCCCCTGAGTAAGGTAGGCGGAGCCTAGCTGCGGAACCCAGATGGAACGAAACTACAAGATTTGTCAGCTTGTCCTGGCCGTTGTGCTGCCGCTGAACCTCTTCATCGGCGTCAGATACTTCTCCGACGACCATCGTGAAGGCATCATGCAGTTGCGCAAGTTTGTGCGCGTCATCGGCCTGGTGCGCGACTGGTATGTCACCGACGACGAAACGGTCATCGGCTATGAGAATCTGACGGCGGGCGCGCTGAACGGCATGCTGAACCACCTGGACCCGCACAGTTCCTATTTCCCGCCGGCCGCCGCCGAGCACTTCAGTGAGACGAATCGCGGCGAGTACACCGGCATCGGGATCGAGTTCCATCAGTTGCAGGGGCGTCCGACCATTGTTCAGGTTGTGCCCGAAGGCCCGGCGGAAGAGGCCGGCCTGAAAGCCGACGACCAGATCATGGAAATCGCCGGCAAGGATACCAAGAACATGCCGAATGAAGAGGTCCGCCGCCTGGTCAAAGGCAAGGCCGGCACCGGCATTGTGTTGACCATGTTCCGGGCATCGGAAAACCGGGAGTTCGACGCCGAGGTCATGCGTCGGCTGATTGAATATCCGACGGTACGGCGGGCGCAGTTGCTCGATGACGGCATCGGCTATCTGCAGATCGTGCAGTTCAACGAAAAGACCTGCGAGGAAATGGCCAAGGTGCTGGTCGAGATGAAAAGCCGGCTGAAGGGGCTGATCATTGATCTCCGCTTCAACCCGGGCGGCATGTTGACGGCCGCGGTCGACGTGGCGAGCATCTTCCTGCCGAGGGGCTCTCTGGTAGTGACCACAGTGCCGCGCAATGATGCCCGGAGCGACGCGCACTTTGCCCGCAACAGCCGGGAGAAGCTTCTGGACCTGCCGCTGGTGATCTTGATCAATGAACAAAGCGCCAGCGCTTCGGAGATCCTGGCCGGCTGCCTGAAGGACCACCGTCGCGCGGTTCTGGTGGGCGAGCGCACCTATGGCAAGGCCTCGGTGCAGCTCGTGTTCCGCTTGCCGGAAGACAACAGCTCCGTCCATCTGACCACGCGCCACTACTACACCCCGGCGAATAAGGTCATCCACGGCCGGGGCATTTCCCCGAATATCCGGATTGCGCCGCCGCCCGCCGACATGCCGAAGCTCTACCGGCAACTGCGCCGCTACCGCTCCGACAAGAAAGCGGATGACGTGCCCGACCCGCAGATGACAAAGGCGATTGAGGTGATGCGGAAGAAGATCAACGGCGAGCCGATCGACGAGTCCCCGGCAACGCCGACGCCGGTACCGGAGGAGAAGAAACAGCAATGAATGTCCTCGGGATCGAAACCAGTTGTGACGAGACCGCCGTGGCGGTGGTCCGGGACGGCCACAACGTCACGGCCAGTCTGGTTTCATCGCAGGTGGCCAAGCACGCCGATTACGGCGGCGTCATCCCGGAACTGGCCGCCCGCGAACACCTGAAAGCCTTGCGGCCGATCCTCCAGCAGACCCTGCACCAGGCCGAACTCGCGTTGGACGACATCGACGCAGTCACCGTCACCAGCAGTCCGGGATTGCTGCCGGCGCTGCTGGTTGGTCTCTCCTTCGCCAAAGGCCTGGCCGCGGCAACCGCCAAACCCCTGGTCGGCATCAACCATTTTCTTGCCCACGTCTTCGGCGCCTTCCTCGAAACGCCGGACCGCCTGCAGCTGCCGGAAGCCTATCCGTTGTTGACGCTGGTCGTTTCCGGCGGCCATACCGCGTTGTTGCTGACCGCCGCCGACGGCTCCTGCAAACTCCTCGGACAGACGCTGGATGACGCCGCCGGCGAAGCCTTCGACAAGGCTGCGAAGATCCTCCAACTGCCGTATCCCGGCGGCCCGGTGATCGACAAACTCGGCAAGGTCGGCAACCCCGCAGCCTGCGACTTCCCCCGCGGCCTCTGCGGCGGCGGCGGCCAGGCCTTGAAGCCGAAGAACCGGTTGAACTTCAGTTTCAGCGGCGTCAAAACCGCGTTGCTGTATCAGGTCAAAGGCGTTGAAAACGCCGGCAACCTCGACCAGCCGCTGGACCTGGCCGACGACGCGGTCGCCGACATCGCCGCCAGCTACCAGGAAGCAATCGTGGATGCCCTGGTGAAAAAGACGCTCTGGGCTCTGGCGGACACCGGCGCCCGAACCGTGGCGCTCAGCGGCGGCGTCGCCTGCAACAGCCGGCTTCGGCAGAAGATGGCGGACGCCGTCAAGGTCCCGCTGTTTATCGCCCCGCCGAAGTACTGCACCGACAACGCCGCCATGGTCGCCGGCCTCGGCTATTACTACGTCCGCGCCGGCAGAGCGGATGACTTCAGCATCGACGCCGCGCCGCGCCTGGGCGATGTTTCCATGGTGCCGTTTGCGCTTGGCGCGTAAAGGCGCCGGCTCCAAGGGGGCTACCGCAGAATGGCCTGACTTCAGGCGTATTCGGGACAGGCAATGTCTTTTCCGTGTATAAGTACCCGCTTCGGGGACCGTTGATTTACTGCGCCTCTGCTTGAGCCTCTGCGCCCTGAAGGGGCTGCCGCACTTCCGACTGCAGCCGGCACTCCGCACGCTGAAGGCGTTGCCGTCGGCTGTGCTGGATCAGCGGCTGCGGTATTGGTCAAGAATGCTGTAGCCGGCTATTCTTTGACTACGGAAACGTCGGAGAGCGTTGCCGGCGCCGCATCTTTGTCCTTACAACGCAAACCCCGTTGACCTGCAATACGGTATTGGCTGTTGCTCCGGCGCCACAGCGGCATTATCTTATCAAAGCCCAACCGGAACGGAATGCCGGTCAAACTGGAGGATAAGTCATGCGTACGCTGCTGATGCTTGTGCTGTTCTGCAGCGGCCTGGCGCTGCGGGCCCAGGACGAAAAGCCGCCGCCCGAAGACGAACGCCCCGGCCGCGGCGAAGTCGTCCGCAAATGGAACAGTCTGGATGGTAAACAGACGTGGACCGGGAAGTTCTGGCGCATCGACAAGGGCCATGTGGAGATCTGTGGGGACAACCCGGAAGAGCCCTTTCGCGTGCCGCTCAAAAACCTGAACGCCCAGGACCTGGCACACTTGCTGAGCTTTGACCGCCGCGTGGTCTGGGCGTCCTTCCAGGTGGCCCGCGCCGGATATGTCTGGGACCACGACAAGAACCTGCTGCAGCGCGACAAGAGCCTGCGACGCGTCAAGGGCAAGGTCGACAGCGTCATCACGGATGAGCTGATGGTGGTGACCGACGTGGACAAGGTGTATGCGGTCAAGATACCGACGCGGCGTTATCGGAAGGGTCGGGCGTTTGAGGGCGAACTGCGGCCTGTCAGCAAGACCCGCTTCGATCTGGGCGACGGCCGCAAAGCCCATATGTGCGCCGCCTACTTCGCGATCACCAACTACAAAGCGTTCCGCGAAGCCATCCGCTCCAACCCGCGCGCCTACGTCCCGGTGATGGCCGGCAGCAGCCATGCCTACCGCACCTGGCTGGCCGGACAGAAACGCGTTGAAGAGATGAAGGAGCACGCCGAGAAACGCAAGGAGATCGCCGACGAGCGCGCCCGGATTCGGGCCGAAGAAGAAGAGGCCCAGCGTCAACGGGCGCAAGAGCTCAAGGACGATCGCCGCCGGGGCAAAGTGGAGGCCCGGCTCAAAGACCTCAAGAACAAGAAGAAAGATCTCGAGTTCGAACTGAAGAAACAGGAATACCGCAAGGAAGCGGCGAAGCGTTTCACGAAGAAATACAACCGGGCACGAAGCCGCATCCACGAACTCAAGAACGCGATCAAGACGGCCGCAGACCTGATTGAAGACCTCGAGGAAGAACTGCAGACCTTGCAGCCCGAGAAAACGGATTAACGTTTCCCGGCAGCCGTCGCCCGTCCTCGGGGAGCGGTTCCGGCAAAGTCCAGCGCATGAGGGGGGCACATTCCGGCGGTCACGCTGTCGAACTCGTCGCTCCACGGTCGCCGCGGGCGGCATGAACGGGCAGCAGCCTGCCGGTCGAGGGCGGCGCCGGGAAGTGCTGATCTCCCCCCGAGAAACGTCATCGCCGCGGTTCACAACGTCAATCATGTGTTCCACAGCCGCGGCGGTCGGGGGCGTGAGATCTCCTGCCGGTTCGCGATTACTCCACGAGCTGAACTGGAGATCACCCCCGATGACTCGCATCGTTCTTGTTGGCGCGCTGTTGCTGCTTGGCCTGGCAGGATCTGTCTGCGGCCAGATGCCGCGCGACGAAGCCCTCGACCTCCCCCGAGTCTGGCAGGATGCCGGGCCCAGGGCCAGGCTGGCTGCTTTGCGGGTGGCTGAGATCGACGCCCGCCGACGGCTCGTGGAACGGATCTTCGGCCGGCAGCTGACTGGAAAAGCGAAGGTCGAAAACCTGCAGTCGGTCAAGGGTGCCGTTACCAGCGCTGTGACTGCCCGGCTCAAAGGCGCCGTCCGTCTCGATCCGCCGACATATACTGCAACCGGCATCGTCTATGTGACCTGCGGCGTCAAAGTCGTCGGCAAAGATCGTCGGGCGCAGTTGGTCGCCGCCACCGGCAACGGGGCGCTCCCGGGAACGCCGGGAGCAGCCAGAATTCTCGCGAAACGTGCGGCAGAAGTCGATGCCGCCCGTAAGATGGCCGAACGATTGGCCGGGCTGAAGCTCGGGACCAGAACCACCGTCAAGGACCTCCTGCTTCACCACGACGTCATCCGTACCGGTGTCAACACCTGGATTCGCGGACTGCAGCCGACCGACGTGGTCTACCGCAGTGACGGCAGCTGCGCCGTCACCGTCAGGCTGCGCACGCAGGAAGTGCCCCAGGCACTCAAGCGCCTGCTGGCGGTGGCCGAAGTCGATGCGGCAACCGCCGAGCGCCTGCTGCAGGCGGACCTGCCGACGGTTGAACAGACGTATTCCGTGACCGGCTTCGGTGTTGCCCCGGAACGAACTGTGGAACCGAACAAACCGTGAGAGCGCCGGGGAAAACAACTACACAGGTGAGGCGCCCGTGTTACATTACAAAACCCCATTCAACAAAACCCCATTCAACGTCAGGAACAGTCCTGTGAAAGCACTTCTGCGCATCGTCGTCGTCGCCGGTCTGATCGTTCCGGTCGGCGCCCGGGACGTGGCACTCACGGCTACCGGCCGGGCAACGGCGGCGAACGCCGCCAAAGCTCGTGAGATCGCGTTGGCCGACGCGCTGCGCCAGGCCGTCCGCCAGGGCATCGGTACCAGGGTGACGTCGCTTACCGGCACCCGGGATTTCGCGGCCGAGTACGACCTGGTGTTCACCCGGGCCTTCGGGTTTGTCCGGCGCTACGAGATCGTCTCCCAGGGCTACGGCGACGACGGCATCTATCGCGTCACGGTGAAGGCAAACGTCAGCGATACGGACGAGTTCACGTCGCAGCAGGACATTCTGGCGCTGCTGATCAAGCGCAAGCAGTCCCCGCGCGTCGCAATCCAGACCGAGCTCGACGGCGTCGACAGCACAGTCGACGTCCGCGGGGCGCTGCGGGAGTTGGCGCTGGCCCATCAACTTCACGTCAAGGATCTCGACACCGCGAATTCGGCCGCCGGCCGTCGCGCCGAACGCGATCGCCTCACGGGCTCCAAACGCCTGGCGGGCGGCCGCCGGGCCGAGACCTCCCTGCCTTACGACGTCCTGATCCGGGCGAAGATCAAGGTTTCACCAAAGGGCCGGACAAAGGTCTACGGCGTCGAGCTGAATCGTTTTGGCGTTGCCGCCGAGCTCTCCGCAATCTGGGCCGATACCGGTGAGACCATCGCCGAAATCTCGCCGCCGGCAACGACGCTGACCACCGACGTTGCCGGTGCGGCCGGTGCCGTGGATTGCGTCACCCGCTACCTGCAGGGCAAGGTCCCGGATACCCGGAAGGCATCCGCCGGGGACCTCCTGCGCAAGATCATTGTCCGCTGGATGACGGAACTGGACCTCGGCCGCAAGGTCGAGGTGGAGCTTACGGGTGTGACCCGGGCGGAGTTCGACCAGCTCACACACGTCCTCAGGGGCACGGCCGGCATCGGCCAGGTGTACCAGCGCGAGTTCGATGCGAAGCTGATTTCGACGCTGGCGCTTGAAAGCCGCCTGGACACGTCGCAGCTGAGCGATGTGATCAAGGCAGTCCTGCCCCGGCATCAGCTTGACCAGCGGACCTCCGGCTACATCTTGATGGTACCGGTTGAGAGCTCGACAATCAGCGGCATCCGGCGAATATTCCCGGGCTCCGGTTCGTCCAAGCTCGACAAAACCGGTTCGCCGTGGCGTTGGCCGCTGATTGTCGGCGGCATCATTGCTGTGGTCGGTGGACTCATCCTCCTCCGTAAACCAAAGAAGGCTGCTTGATTGGAATAATTGTGACACGTGCTTGTGAGACAACCGGATTTTCCCGGTTCCGTCGTTCCCATGGAGCTGACTGCCGTTTCCTGAACCCTGCCGGCCGCGGGCTGGTCCGCCGCCGGCGGAAACCCTGAATTCTGACCCTGTGTCTGACGTAACTCGACAAACCCTGCTGATGCGACTCCAGGCCGGCGGCGACGAAGCCGACTGGGAGGAGTTCAAACGGTTCTACTGGGGCCTGATCACCTCCTGGGCCCGGATGTTCGGCTGCAGTGATTCGGTGGCGGAGGATATCTTCCAGAACACCGTGCTGTCACTGCTGCGCAACCTGTCGAAGTTCCGGCACACCGGCGATCCCGGGTCTTTCCGCAAATGGCTCAAGACGATCGTCCAATGCCGGGTCCGCGACTATATCCGCTGGGAAATGAAACACGCCGAACGCCCCGACAATGATCCGGATCCCGATCGCTGGAAGCTCGACTCGCCGCATTCGAAAGAACAGGTCAGCCCGGATTCCGAACGCGAAGCCGCCATGGACCGGATCTGGCTGAACCACATCCTCGACAGCGCCCTCGATGCCGCCCGCAAGCGCGTGAAACCCGAGAAGTACGAGTCTTTCCGCCGGTACGTCATCTACGAGGAACCCGTCGACAAAGTGAGTGCGGACATGGGTATCCGCGTCGGCACGATCTTCCAGCATAAGAGCAGTTTCCTTGATCTCCTGCGCGAGGAGTTCGTCCGGCTGCTGGAGGGCCTGCACGACTTCAGCCCGGACCTGGCGAGCGACGCCGCGGCCCGCAGGAAACTCAAAGGGGTCCTCGAAGATTACATCACCTCCCGCAAGGAGCTGCGGGACACGATGGTCATTGCCGAACCGGAAGCCCCGGTGTTCGAAAAGATGAGTGCACTGCAGAGTATCCTCCAGAAGAACCCCGCCCCGGACACCGGCGAATGGCTGTTGACCGTGTCCGACCGGGAATCGCAGTGGCACCCCCTGGCGGACAACATTGTGATCGGCAGCGGCGGCACGTGTGACCTCCAGTTGGCCGGCGACGGTGTTTCCGCAACTCACGCGAGCATCGAACGCACCGACGACGGTTGGCTGGTCCGCGACGAAGGCAGTACGAACGGCCTCTGGCGCAACGGCCGGCGCGTCGGCGAATGGCCCCTGTATCCCGGCGACTGCCTCCAGATTGCCGACCACTGCCTGTTCTTTGTGAGTGATGCATAATGCCGGATACAGCCGACTCAAACCGAAAATGGAATGACAACCGCTATGCCGACGACAACCCGAAATCCGGCAGCATCAGGGGGGCGTAAGATGCCAGCCCGGGGTACTGCCTCGCGGCCGAGCAGGTCTGTGCTCCAGAACGCTGCAGCGGCGAGGCATGGGACCTGGCTGTTTGCCTTCGCTGTACTCCTCCTTGCCGCCGGCGCTTTCGCCGGCGATCCATACGCCGACCTGGTCACCCGCCTGGAGGAGCAGGCCAAAGACAAACTCGCCAGGGCAGAGCTGCGCGTCATGGTCGGCGATTTCCCCTGTGCCAACCAGGGCAGCGAAGGCATCAGCACCGTGTCGCGGATGCTCGAGGACAGACTGCGCGAGGCCCTGGGCACATCGAAGACTCTGACGGTCATCGGCCGCAAGCATCTCGAGAAGATGGTCCAGGAAAAGGAGCTGCAGAGCTCGAACCTGATCGATCCGCATACCATCGTCAAGATCAACGTCAAAGGCGTTGACGCCCTGTTGGACGGCCGTTACACGCACAAAGAGAAAACCGTTTCGTTGTCGGTCACGTTGAGCCTGCTCAACGGCGGCGAACAGGTAACGGTGGTCGGGGATGTGCCGCAGGAGGTCCTCAGGCGGGCGGCAAGCAAACCGCAGGAGGCGGTTACGCCGCAGAACCGGGAAGACTTCTTCCAGCCACAGAATATCGGCAACCGCAAACTGAACCTGAACAAACTGGCGCAGGTAAACAAGAACCTGGCCAACCGCAAGATCAAAGCGGAGATCTGGGTCGAAGGCGGCCGCAACCACTTTCTCGGCGGCGAAGAAATCCGCTATCGCGTCCGCGTCGACCGCGACTGTCACATCGCCATCTTCTGCCATCAGATCGACGGCACGACCTCCAGGCTGTTTCCAAACCGGCACAATGCCGATACGAAGGTGCAGAAAAACAGGATCATCACGATCCCCGGGGACAAGGCCGGCTTCAAGTACCGCATCGGTGCGCCGTTCGGCGGCGATATCGTCCAGATTGTCGCCTGCAACAACCGCGCGGAACTGGCGACGGTCAGCCATCGCCTCGAAGGCGTGCGCGGCCTGGACCTCAAGCAGGACGTCTTCCCGAAAACCCCCGACCGCATCCTCTGGGGCGAGCAGCATATCCTGGTATACAGCTATCCCAAATGGTGAACGCCGGAAACGTCGATCGCAGCAGCAGGTCGATGTGGTTGCGGCAAAACGGAACGGCATGTGCCCGGCGGCGCCCGGCCTGCCGGCGGCGAGTTGCAGGATGGATGGATTGAAAATCCCCCGGGACGCCGCTACTCTTTGCCTTCACCCCAACGATTACAGCAAGAGATTCATACCGATGGCAAACGATATGCAGGCCAAAGCGCGGCAGGCCCGGACTGCGGCACAGACCCTGGCCACCGCCGATACCGGGACCCGCAACCAGGCTCTGGAGGCGCTCGCCGCCGGCCTGCGGCACGAACAGAAGAAGATCCTCGACGCCAATGAACAGGACGTGAAAACAGCAGAAGACCTCGTCGCCAAAGGTGAACTCGAGGCCCCGTTGCTCAAGCGTCTGAAACTCGCCGGCAAGAAATTCGACGCGGTATTGGCGATGGTTCACAGCGTCAAGGACCAGGCAGATCCATTGGGTCGGACCCGGAGCGCGACGGAGATCGGCCGGGGGCTGCGGCTGTTTCAGGTGTCCGTGCCGATCGGCGTCATCGGCGTCATTTTCGAATCGCGCCCGGACGCGCTGGTCCAGATTGCCGCGCTCTGTCTGAAGTCCGGCAATGCCGTACTGCTCAAAGGCGGCCGCGAAGCCGCCCACACCAACCGGGTTCTGGCGGACGTCATCGCCGCTGCCACAGCCGCCGTCGACGGCATCCCCGACGGCTGGATCGCGCTGATGGAGACCCGGGAAGATGTGAACGCGATTCTGTCGCTCGACCATGACATCGATCTGATCATCCCCCGCGGTTCCAATGAGTTTGTCCGTTACATCATGGATCACACGAACATCCCGGTCATGGGCCATGCCGACGGCATCTGCCACGTTTATGTTGATGCCGCGGCGGATCTGAACAAAGCCGTCCGCGTGGCGGTCGACGCCAAGACGCAGTACGTCTCTGTCTGCAATGCGGCGGAGACGCTGCTGATCCACGAGAGCATCGCCGCGGACTTCCTGAACCAGGCGGCGCCGGCGCTCAAGGAGAAAGGCGTGACGTTGCGCGGCGATCGCCGCACCTGTGAACTGGTTGCCGCGGCCGAACCCGCAACCGACGAGGACTGGGGCACCGAGTATCTGGACTACATTCTCGCCGTCAAAATCGTCGACTCCCTGGATGCGGCGGTGCAGCATATCAACCGCTACGGCAGTCACCATACCGACACGATCTTGACCGAGGACAAGGTTGCCGCGCGGCAGTTTCTGCGGGCTGTGGATTCCTCCTCCGTCATGCACAATGCCAGTACGCGGTTTGCCGACGGCTTTCGTTACGGCCTCGGCGCCGAAGTGGGAATCAGCACGAGCCGCCTGCACAGCCGCGGTCCGGTCGGCCTCGAAGGCCTGACCATCTACAAGTACATCGTGGAAGGCGACGGCCATTGCGTCGACGATTTCGAGGGGGAGACGCCAACCTGTTCCTACACGCACCAGGCGCTGCAGGATCAGTGGCCGCAGTAATCGCGGCCCGGGAACCGTTCGATCAGCCGGAACTCCAACGGTTCCGCACCCCGGTATTCCACGGGACTAGCGGCGAATGGCGCTGAATTAAGATGATCTTGGGACAGGCAATGTCTTTTCCGTGTA
>CAYLNH010000008.1:0-67150 GCA_964384625.1 uncultured Lentisphaerales bacterium | reverse complement strand
TACGCGACTCTTGAAAGTCTCTCAAAATGTGAAGTTATTTCCGCGCGGACCCTTATGCTCCCGGATTTCCGGGACGACACACTAGAACAGGCCCGTTATGCGGCCGCGGTTGTCGACGTCGATGACTTCCGCCGCCGGCGTCCGCGGCAGACCGGGCATCGTCATGATATCCCCGGTCAGTACGACGATGAACTCGGCGCCGGCGGCAACCTTGACGTCGCGGATCGGGACGTCGAATTTTTTTGGGCGGCCGATAAGCTTGGGGTCCGTCGAGAACGAGTATTGCGTTTTGGCAATACAAACGGGGAAGTGGCCGTACCCGGCTTTTTCCAGCGCCGCGAATTTCCGGCGGATCTTCTTGTCGGCCATGATATCGTCGGCGCCGTAGATCTTCTGGGCGACGGCCTTGACCTTGTTCCAGAGGCTCATCCGGTCCTGGTACAGGGGCTTGAAGTCGTGCTTGGTATTTTCGACAACATCGCGGACTTTCTCGGCCAGGTCCATGGCGCCGATACTGCCTTTGGCCCAATGGTCCGACCGGATAACCGGTACGTGCAGGTACGAACACTTTTCCTGCACGAGTTTAATCTCGGCTTCCGTATCGGCAACGAACGTATTGACGGCGACGACCACGGGCAGGTGGAACTGGTGGATGTTCTCGATGTGTTTCTTGAGGTTCTCCAGGCCTTTGGACAAGGCCCGGAGGTTCTCCTTTTCCAGGTCCTTGACGGACACGCCGCCATGCATCTTGAGGGCACGGATGGTGGCGACCATGACGACGGCATCGGGTTTCAGGCCGGCTTTGCGGCACTTGATATCGAGGAACTTCTCGGCTCCGAGATCGGCGCCGAAGCCGGCTTCCGTGATGGTGTAGTCGGACAGCCCCATGGCCAGTCTTGTGGCGATCACGCTGTTGCAGCCGTGGGCGATGTTGGCGAACGGCCCGCCGTGGATAAAGACCGGGTTGTTCTCGAGGGTCTGCACCAGGTTCGGCTTCAGCGCGTCCTTGAGCAGCGCGGCCATGGCGCCGTGGACTTTCAGGTCCGCCGCGGTCACCGGCTTGCGTTTCCGGGTATAGGCCACGATGATGCGCCCGAGGCGTTGCTTGAGGTCGGAAAGGTTTTCGGCGAGACAGAAGATCGCCATCACTTCGGAAGCCACGGTGATGTCATAGCCGTCCTGCCGGGGCATGCCGTTTCCCGGGCCGCCGAGGCCGACGACAACGTCACGCAGGGCGCGGTCGTTCATATCGACGGCGCGGCGCCAGACGATCCGGCGGGGGTCGATGTCCAGCTCGTTGCCCTGGTGGATGTGGTTGTCCAGCGCGGCGGCAAGCAGGTTGTTGGCGACGCCGATGGCGTGGAAATCGCCGGTGAAATGCAGGTTGATGTCTTCCATCGGCACGACTTGCGAGTAGCCGCCGCCGGCGGCTCCGCCCTTAACGCCGAAGCACGGGCCGAGCGACGGTTCGCGCAGGCAGAGCGTCGTGTTCACGCCGAGCCGGTTCAGGGCGTCGCCGAGGCCGATGGTTGTGGTGGTTTTGCCTTCGCCGGCGGGCGTCGGGTTGATCGCCGTGACCAGAACAAGTTTGCCGCATTCCCTGCGTTTCCGGGCCAGGACGTTATTGACCAGCTTGAAGGAGATCTTGGCCTTGAACCGGCCGTAGGGCTCCAGGAACTCTTCGCCGATGCCCAGCTTGGCGGCGATGCCGTTGATCGGGAGCATCTTCGAGGCCTGGGCGATCTCGATATCGGAAGGGTACGTTTTCTGCGGTTTCGCTTTCCCGGCCTTTGCGGCAGTGGTTCGTTTCTTTTTTGGTTTTCGCTTGGTGGCGGAAGTCTTTTTGGTTGACGTCTTCTTTTTCTGCGCCGGTCTCCGGGCCATTACTATCCTGCCTTTCGCTTGGTCTTGTGGTCATCGAAATGGATGTGCGACGGCGCCTGCCTGGTATCGGCTGCCGGTGTCGTCGCTGCCGGTTTGCTGTCGTCGTCGGCCTTGGCTGCCGCCGGCGTGTCCACCAGTTTGATGGCGTTGCCGGTTTCTGCGGCGGCCGGTTTTTCTTCCGTCGGCGGCGCCGCCGGGGCGGGTTGTGCCGCCCGCTTTTCGGCGTCCGCCGGCCGGTCGTTGCCGAGGGCGGCGTGGTCGCGGCCGAGGAAGTAGTTGGCCCACGAGGACGTGCCCTTCAGTTCATGGTTGCGCAGGATCAGCTCACGCCGCAGGAATGTATCCAATTGTCCTGCTTTTTTCGCCCGGTGGTAGGCGCGGTACCAGATGCAGGGCACGTCGGCCGATTCACACAGCGGCCCGCGCGACCCGCCGCAGGGGCCGTTTCGCTGGTTCTTCTGACACTGCGATCCGGGGCAGTTGTACTGGCAGTCGAACAGCGAGCAATCGCCGCAGTCCTGGCAGTCGAACATCGCTTTTTTGATGACGCGCTCCTGCCAGCCGGCGAGTTTCATCAGTCGTGGGAAGCGGCGGTCGAGGATCTCGTAGATCTTCCGCACCGGCTTGAACAGCAGGCCCGTCGGCTCGAACACGAGCTTGTGGACGAAGCGGTTGAGGCGATACATCAGGGTGATCTCTTTGCGGTCGACCTGGTCGGCCGCGGCGAGGATCTCGGGGCTCTTGCGGTCCGGGTCCGCCAGTTTCGTCTCCGGGTCCTCGGCGAACAGATAAAAATCCCGGTCTTCCGGGTAGATCAGGTCTTTGGCGAATTCCTTCCAGTCGTCTTCGCCGAAGGACTCGCCGAGTTCGACAATCTTCCTGGCGTCGTCCATTTTCGTGAAGCCGCCGATGTAGGCGCCCCGGTACCCAAGGCCTTTGAAGCAGGCATATTGCCGCGCGGCCAACTCGAGGAAGAAGCTCTTGCCCTTGTCCTCGGCCTCTGCCGCCTTCCTGATCTCGGCCAGCAGCTTGTCCGACACGTAGCAGCCCGGGATGATCCGCTTGTTGAACAGACCCGCGACGGTTTTGGTCAAACGGTAAATGTTGCCGAAGACCGGGACGTCGAGCCGGCGCTGTTTCAGATAGGCGGTGAGCTCGTGGCTCTTGCGCATGTCGTAGCCGATCTGCGGGATCAGAAAGCCGGCGCCGTTCTTCACCTTGAGCTCCATCTTCAGATACTGACACATCAGCTCGGCTTCGTTCGCTTTGAACGGCGACACCGCGGCGCCCAGGAAGAAATCGGTGGCCGGCAGGTCGATCACGCTGCCCGGTTTGCGGCCGGGGACCTGCAGGCCGTCGTTCATCTCAGACAGCATCCGCAACAGCGTACAGGCGTCCAGGTCAAATACCGGCGCGGCAATCCCGCGATAGCCGCTGACCGGATAGTCCCCGGTCAACGCCAGAATGTTGTGCAGCCCCTCGGAGTGGTATTGCCAGGCCACCGACTCGATGGCGTTCCGGTTGCGGTCCTTGCAGGCAAGATGAACAATGACGTCTTTCCCCCGGTCCAGGACGCGACGGCCCAGCGTCGACGGCGCCAGCATCGGATTGCCGCCGGCATTGTCTGTGATGCTGACCCAGTCCACCGCCTCCCACTCGGTCGCGGCATCGGCCAGTTTGGTCACCTTCCGGCCGTCCTTGGATTCCAGTGTACTGCGGGAAGTGACAAGTTCGACGCCGACCATGAAGGGCTTCGTCGTTCGGTCGCGAATGAGCTCTCTGAACGATCGCATGCGGCTGCGCTCCTTTCCTCGCCTCGAGGTGTACTGCGCCCAGTATTCAATTGTCAACCGGGAGGAGCTTGCTGCGGCCGTTTTGCGCCGGGCACCAAACCCCCGGGCCCGGTCAGGCAGTCTGTCTGTCTATAGGTAACCTAGAGTCAAATCTCGGGCACCGTCAAGGCTCAAAAACAGAGAAAGTACATAATCTGTTTGTCCCGAAATCACGGCCGATTCCGGCTTTCCGGATGCCTCTTTTTATCTTTGGGCGCCAATTCCAGCTTATATAGTTCGCCGGCATCCCCCTGTACCGGCGTCAGCACCCACCGTTGATCTTCCATGATTTCGATGCGGTCGGCGCCGTAGGCTTCCAGTGTGATCCAGTAGATGTCGCGACGGTCGGAATCGAGCGGAAACGGCCGGCGCACGTCCAGCGCGAACTGCGACACCCGGTATTTCTTGCGTTTCCCGTTGTAGTGCAGATCGAGGTAGTGGAAGTAGTCTTCCGTGCCGCGGTACACAAGCTTCAGGCCGGCATCCCCCATGTGGTCGTCCAGGGCACAGTCCAGCATGAACACCGACGTGGTCGACGTGCAGCCGCACAACAGCAGGAGCAGGACTGTCAGCACCGGAATTCGCATACGGCAACATATCGCCTGTGCGGCTGGTTGCCATGCTGGCCGGCGCCGGAACGCCGACCGACGCCGCCCCCCGTCACGGACGCATTGTACAGACCCGACAACGTGTCTTGACACCGACCGGCCGGACAGCTAGCATGCTGTCCGCAGAACAAGGGGTTGCCATGACCGCTGCCGCAGACAATACAGTCACACGGGATTACACCCCCTGGATCATTGCCGGCGGACTCTGCCTGCTGAACCTGGTCGTCTTCTGGGGCGTTTGGAATTTTGACAGGGTCAACTACGACGACAACGTCTTCGTCTTCGAACACCCCGCGGTGAAACACGGGCTGACCGGACCCGGGATCAGCAACAGCATTCGCGGCGGCATCAAGGGCCTCTGGCATCCGCTGACTTATCTGTCGCACATGCTCGACATCGAGTTGTTCGGACTCAACCCGAAGCCGATGCACGCGGTCAGCCTGCTGCTGCATATGGCCGCCACGGTGCTGCTCTTCGTTGTCCTCCGTCGTCTGTTGCGGCAAGCCGCCGGGCTCAAGCCGCCGCTGGTCACCTGGGTCAGCGCCTTCGGCGCCGCCGCTTTCGCGGTGCATCCCCAACATGTTGAGCCCGTGGCCTGGATCGTCTCGCGCAAGGACGTCCTCAGCGCCTTCATCCTGATGTTCACGCTGTGGGCCTATATCCGCTATACCGAGAAGCGGTCGCTGCCCCGCTACCTGGTGGTCGCCCTGCTTTTCTTTCTCGGACTGACGGCCAAGCCGACCCTGCTGCCGCTGCCCGGCGTCCTGCTGCTGCTGGACATCTGGCCGCTGAGCAGCTGGGCCGAACAGAGCTGGCCGGAGCGCTGGCAGCGGCTGCGCCCGCGGATCCTTGAGAAGCTCCCCCTGGCGGGACTCAGCGTCATCATCGCGATTGTCACCTACCGCGTCCAGGTGCTTGCCGGCGCCGTGCCGCCGGACGGCGACCGGATCTCCTTCGAGGGCGCGTTCTACGGTTACGGCACGGCGCTCTGGCGGACCCTCGCCCCGTTGCGCCTCACCTGCTTCTACCCGCACCCGACGACCCTCGGCCGGTCCTGGCCGCTGCCCGTCGTGCTGGGAGGCGCCGCCGCGTTGCTGGTTCTCAGTATCCTCGCGATTGCCCAGCTCGGCAAGCGCCCCTGGATCGCCGTCGGCTGGTTCTGGTTTGTCGGTATGCTGACTCCGGTGTGCGGCTTCGTCCCGTTCAGCGGCCACTTGACCGCGGATCGTTACAACTATGTTCCGCACATCGGGATCTTCCTCGCTGTTGCCGTTGGTTTGGCCAGCGTCTGGCAGCATAAGAAATGGAAGTTGCAGTCACTGATTGCGATTTCAACAGTTCCCGTTCTGGTCTGGGCGGCCCTGGCGTATCGACAGGCCCGTACCTGGCAGAACAGCGAAACTCTCTGGAAGCACGCAATCCGGCTCAACGACCGCAACTTCGTGGCGCATAACAATCTCGGTATCTGGTATGCCGAGCACGGTCGGGAAGAGGAAGCCGCCAGACACTTTGCCAAGGGCGGCGAGACCGGCGGCCGCAACAACCGTTCGCTCTACAATCAGGCCGTCGGCCATCTGGGGGCCGGGCAGTATACCGCGGCCGCGAAGACGCTGGAAGAACTCATCCGGAAAGAACCGATGAACCTGAAAGCCCGTGTCCTGGCGGCGCATGTGCAGACCCAGGCCGGCAACACGGTCAAGGCGGAAGCAATCCTGCTGGAGGTGCTCGAACTGTCCCCCGGACACGCCGAAGCCGCGGCCGATCTCGGCGGCATGCTGGTCGAGCAGTATCGCGCCGCCGAAGCCGTCCCGATCCTCACTACGGCAATCAACAGACACCCGACGTCGATCAAACTGCTGAACACCATGGCCGCCGCTCACGCCCAACAGGGCAACATCGACAAGGCCAGGCAACAACTCAAGCGTATCCTCCAGCTCGACCCCGCCAATACTCTCGCCCGCCGCAACCTCAAAAAACTCGAAACCGCCGCGCCCTGACTGTTCTCCGGCGTCCAGTCCGCCGTTTCGCGACACTCGGGCTTGACCGGAAAACCGTGTTGCACTAAATTCAACCAAGTTGAACCAAGACGAAAGGGACCGGAATGCGTGTTGGAGTTGTCGGCCTCGGCCTCGGAAAAACCCATGCCCTGACCTATGATCGACGGGAGGAGGTCAGCTCCATCGCGCTTTGTGACGTGGACCTTGACCGAGCCCGGGAATTCGCGGAACAACTGCAGACGCCGGCGGTCTGCTACGCGGCGCTCGACGCCATGCTGGCGGCGGAAGTTCCGGAAGCCGTCAGTGTGGTCACGCCCGACGCCTTTCACCGGCAACAGGCGGAGGCGATCCTGGCGTTGGGCGCGCACGTGTTGTTGACCAAGCCGATTGCCACCAACCTGGAGGATGCTGCGGCGATTGAAGCGGCGGCTGCCGCGGCCGCCGGCCGCTTGATGATCGCCCACGAGCGACGGTTCCGCCCGAGCTATGCCCGGGCTCGGGAGTTGATTGCCGCCGGCGCTTTGGGAGACATCATCTACGTACGTCTGCAGGGGCTGCAGAATGCGGCGAAGAAATTTGCCCGGGCGCCGTGGTATGCGGGCGCGGAAGCCGGGCGTACGGCCATCACGGGCAGCGGCGTTCATCAGGTGGACCTGATGCGCTGGCTCAGCGGTAAGGAGGTCCTGAGTGTGCGGGCTCTGGGCAATCGGATCGGGCCGATTGGGTTTCATCATTACAAGACGATCGCGTCGTTGTTCGAGTTGCAGGACGGCGCCATCGGCGAAGTCGTATTCACCTATGAATCGACGCCGCCGTTCGGCGGCGACGGCCTCATGGCAATCGGCAGTGAAGGCATGATTGCCGACGGCCGATTCCGTTCGCGAAGCGGTACTGAGGAGATCCTGGATTTCTCCGGCGAGACCATGGAATCCGGCAGTGCTGCTTGTGTCGACGCCTTTCTGGACGCCTTGACAGCGGGCGCCCCGATGCCGGTGACTGCCGCCGACGCCATCCGCAGCCTGGCCGCTGCTCTCGCAGCCAATCGAGCGGCCGAAACCGACACCGTTATCCGGCTGTCTTCCCGGCCCCAATACGGTTGATTGCAGGGGTATTCGGGACAGGCGATGTCTCTTTCGTGTAATCAGTCCGGGCTCCGGGGACCGTTGATGTAATGCATCTCGTTGAGTCTCTGCGCGCTGAAGGGGCCCTGTGTGCACCGCCGTTGGCGCTGAAGGAGGGTCGGCCCAACGCCCCGGGCACGTCTCAGGCCAGAGCCATTCCCGGCCGGCTGGCAACAGGTGTCTCGTCCGGATGGTCCTGGCCGGCGATGGACAGGGGTGTCGGCATCCGGTATATTCCGGAATCGTGTGAACCACCAATCGGAGTCCGTATGGAAACCTTTCGTCTGGGCAAGACCAATTTAACTATCACCCGCACCGGTTTTGGTGCGTTGCCGATTCAACGCGTCTCCTTTGACGCTGCCGCCGCGATCCTGCGCCGCGCCTATGACGCCGGCATCACCTTCTTCGATACCGCCCGCGCCTACTCCGACAGCGAAGAGAAAATCGGGTACGCCCTGGCTGATGTGCGCCGGGACATCGTCATTGCCACCAAGTCCGGGGCGACAACCTACGACGGCATCATGGCGCAGCTCGAGACAAGTCTGACCAACATGAAGACCGACTACGTCGACATCATGCAGCTGCACAACCCGGCGCAGTTGCCGGATCCCGCCGATTCGACGTCGTCCTATGCCGCTCTGGTCAAAGCCAAAGAACAAGGGATGATCCGGCATATCGGCATCACCAACCATCGTCTGGCGGTCGCCCGGGAAGCTGTCGAGTCGGGGTTGTACGACACCCTGCAGTTCCCGCTCAGCGCCATCTCCAACGGCGAAGACCTGGCCCTGATCCCGCTCTGCAAAGAGCATGACGTCGGGTTGATTGCGATGAAAGCCATGTGCGGCGGCATCCTGAGCAACGCGCGGATGGCGTTTACTTTCCTGCACCGGTTCGACAATGTCGTGCCGATCTGGGGCTGCCAGAAGCTGCGGGAACTCGAGGAGTTCCTGGCGCTGGATGCCGATCCGCCGGCGTACGACGACGAGATCCGGGCGCTGGTGGCGAAAGACAAGGAGGAGCTCGCCGGCAACTTCTGTCGGGCCTGCGGCTACTGCCTGCCCTGTCCGGCCGAGATCCCCATTCCCATGGCCGCGCGCATCACGTACTGTCTGGGCCGCATGCCCACCGGCGGCCTGCTGTCGCCGGAGTTCCGCGAAAAAATGCTGCGGATCGAAGATTGTGTCCACTGCGGCCAGTGCCATGAGCGCTGTCCCTACGACATCAACGCCGAGGAACTCCTTCCCGACATGCTGGAAGCCTACGAAGAAGCCTACGCTGCCGCCCGGTGAGATCGACCGAGGATTGAGCTCGAGGAAGACAGCTCTTCAGCTTCCGCCCCCCGTGGGCCGAGTCAGGGCCTCCTTATTTCCCGGTTGCCGAAATACTGAAGCACTCGGCCACTCCGGGCAGGGTGGTGGACTGCCGACCCCTGTGGCAGGAAGCCGGACTGCATGCAGCAGTGTGGACCGGTACCAGCCCGGCAGTCCCGTAGATCAAGCGGACGATTTGCCGTTCGCCCCCCAGAACTGTCGGCCCCATTCTTTGTTGTCGTCGAGATCCGTCTGCCAGCGCCGGAGGACCTGGCGGAGAGACGCAAGGAGGTCCTTGTGTTCGGCCGCTTCGGCCAGGTTGTTGATCTCGTTGGGGTCGGCATCGAGATCGAAGAGCTGTTGCGTGCGCGTGCCGTTGACCGCGTACTCGATCAGCTTGTGCCGGCCGACTTTCACGGCGCGCTGGCAGCCCATGTAGGCGAAGTACAGCACATCTCGCCGCGTTGCTGAGGGGTCTTTCAGCACCGGCACCAGGCTTTTGCCTTCGACGCTGTCCGGGATCGGCGTGTCGGTCAGATCGCAAAGGGTGGGGAAGATGTCGAGCAGGTAGCAGCCGGCATCGCGGCGTTCGCCTGCGGGAATCCCCGGGCCGGCGAGGATCAATGGTACGCGGATGCTGTGGTCGTAGAGATTCTGTTTGCCCATCAGTCCATGTTGGCCGACCGCCAGGCCGTTGTCGCCGGCGAACACAATGATCGTGTTGTCGGCCTGGCCGTTTGCGTCCAGGGCGTCGAGCACGCGGCCGACCTGTTCGTCGATCATCGCGATCAACGCGAAATAGTCGGCGATGTGTTGGCGGATGGGGGCCGGCCGGCGCGGGAAGCCCTCGAGCAGCTCGTCGCGGATACGGAGTTCGCCGTTGTCGAAGGGGTGCCGCGGCATGAAATTCGGCGGCAGCTCGATGTTGTCGGCGTTGTACTGTTTACGAAAGCGCGCCGGGTATTGCCGGGGGTCGTGCGGGGCGATGTGCGCCAGGTACAGGAAGAACGGTTTCTCCCCCGATTGCTCCCGCAGGAACTCAATGGCCGCGTCACTGAACACTTCCGTCGAGTGCCGGCCGTGTTCTTTTACGGTTTCATACGGCGCCGGGTACGCTTCGATCGGCGGGTCGTTGCAGCCGCCGTCGGCCGCGTAGGTCGCATCCGGATCGAAGTCGTGCACCGGGATGTGCCAGTGGCCGTTGCAGGCTTCGTACCAGCCGCACTTGCGGCGGAAGCCGAAGATCTTGGCGCCCGTCGAGAACGACCGCTGATGCGACTCGCGGTCCTGATGCCATTTGCCGACGTGACAGGTCTGGTAACCGTGCCGCCGGAACTGCTCCGGCATCGTGGTGTGTTCTGCCGGGAGGCGCCGGCCGTTGTGTTCCAGGTGGAACAACGTCCGGCCGGTCATCAGCATGGCGCGGCTGGGCATGCAGACAGCCGGGGACGTGCCGCCCATGATGTGCGCCTGCGTGAACAGCGTCCCGCGCCCGGCCAGCCGGTCCAGGTTCGGCGTGGCGATTGCAGTATTGCCCAGGGCGGACAAGGTGTCGAAGCGCTGGTCGTCGGTGAAGATGAAGAGGATGTTGGGTTTCATGAGAACGCCGCAGAGTGTTGGAGTGATGGAATGTTGACGCGATACCGGTTGCAGTCGAACGCCGTTGCTATGATATTTACCGGGAACACAATATAGTCGCCGCAAGCTCACACCCCATAGCAGAAGCGGATGCCCCCATGTCATTTCTCGGGATCAACAGGACGAATGCGAAACGGCTGGAGGAGGTCCTTCGCGGTGTCCCGCAGCGTCGGCATTTCGTGCCGCAGTCGGCCTGGCATATCCGCGTGCCGGTCACCTGGGGACACCGCGGCGAGGTGGACAACTATGTGGACGATCTCCGCCTGTTGTTCGTCCGCGACGGCACCGGTTGCTACTGGATCGAGGGGCAGGAGTTTCCGCTGCGGCGGGGGAGTGTGATTTTCCTCTATACCGGGACGACCTTCTGCATGAAAGCTGACCCCGACGATCCGCCGCTGATCCTGGCGTCGCGCTTCCAGCAGTTCGAGAACGGGACCAACACGGTCGCTGCTACGGGTGTGCCGGCATTCCATATTGCCTGTCAGACCGGTGACGCCGCCCGCCTGGAACCGTACTTCCTGCACCTGGCCGAAGCTTACTCCCGCAGTGCCCGAACCCCGGATGAAAACGTCCTCAGCAGCCTGCTGCACGCGATCATGCTCCGCCTTCGTGACGAAGTGCTGGCATTGGAGCAGACAACCGACGCCCGTATTCTCGAAGCCCAACAATACCTCGACGCGAATGTCGCGGAGGCCATTGACTGGGGTAAGCTGGCGGCGGAGGTGGGCCTGTCCCGCGACTATCTCGGGCGCCGGTTCAAGCGCGAGACCGGTCAGAGCCTGAAGTCCTATCACGTCCAGGCCAGGATGCGCTATGCCCAGTTTCTGTTGGAGAGTTCGTCGCAGAGCGTCGGCGACATCGCCGCGGCCCTGGGCTACTCCGACCAGTTCGTTTTCTCTCGCCAGTTCAAACGCACTGTCGGCGTCAGCCCGCAGACATTGCGGCGACGGTAGCTCTACCCGGCACGCAGGGGCCTCTGCAGCCCCCCGCGGCCCGGCGCCGTGAGGGGACGCGGGATGGGTGTCGCTGAATCAGACAACCCATTCTCCCGTTCGGAACCAACGGGGCCTTTCCAGGACACCGGAATTCCCAAGGGCTTAAACGGAAGCATCGCCGCCTGCCGTTGTTGCGGCGGGTGTCGTTCGGCTATCTGTCCCGCGGGATCTGACAGAGCAGACCGATGGTCTTGTCGACGGCGCCGCGGTGTTGTTCGACGGTCTGCCGCGATGCCCGGCCCATCGCTTCGCGTTCGCCGGGGTCGCTGACCAGGCGTTCGAGAACCGTCTGGAACTCCGCTTCGTCCGCCACCTGCAGAGCCGAGCTCTCTTCCTGGAAGATCTTCACCACATCACGGAAGTTCTCCATGGCGGGGCCGTGCAGGATCGGTTTGCCGAAGATCGCCGGTTCGATGATGTTGTGGCCGCCGTCGCCGCCGTAGTCGGCGAGGCTCTTACCGACGAACACGATATCGCTGGCGGCCAGAAAGCTCATCAGTTCCCCGGTGGTGTTGACCACGAGCATGCGGACCTGCGGGTCCTCCACCGTATCCCGCAACTGCGTCAGCAGGACGTAGTCGATCAGTTCTTCCTGCAGGATCGCCTCGATCTCGGCGGTGCGTTCCTGGTGGCGCGGCACAAGGATGATGCGGAACTCCGGGTGGGACGCGGCAAGGTGCTTGGTCACGCGCGTCATGATGGCCTCCTCCGGGGCATGGGTGCTGGCGGCGCAGAAGACCAGGCGTTCCGCGGGGAAGATGCGGTCCAGCAGTTCGTTGACGTCCTCGCCCTGACGATCCGGGACCTGATCAAACTTCATCGTGCCGCAGACGGTCACCTGGTCGCGGCTGCCGAGGACGGCCCCGACGCGTTCGGCGTCTTTCGCGGTTTGTACGGCAATCCGTGAGAGCCGGCCGAAGACCCGGCCGAAAAACCATTTGTGTTTGGCGTAGCCGGCGGATGAGTTGTCCGACATGCGGCAATTGACCAGGGAGACCGGAATGTTACGGCGGCTGGCCGCGCAGATCAGGTTGGGCCAGACCTCGACTTCGAAGAGCACGATCTGGCAGGGGTTGATCACGGTCAGGGCGTGGTTGACGCAGGGTAGGAAATCCATCGGGAAGTAGATCACCTCGACGCCGTCCGGCGCTTTCTTGCGGGCGACCTGCTGGCCGGTGCTGGTGGTGGTCGACAGCACGAATCTCTGTTTGGGATTGCGGTCCTGCCAGATCCGGATGAAGCTGAGGGCGGCAACGGTTTCGCCGACACTGACCGCATGGATCCAGACCGGCCCCTGCAGCGAACGCAACCGGGCCTTTTTGGTGGCCGCATAAACGGCAAACCGTTCCCAAAACCCCCGGCGCCAGTTGCCGCGCCGGATCAGTTTCCGCAGGTAGAACGGGAAGTACAGCAGATAGACCAGCGGGAACAGCAGATTGTAGCCGATCAATGCCAGTGTGAACATGATTGTCCGTCAACTGCGGAGCACATGGCCGGCCACAGTCTGGTGCCTCCTGAGCCTTATCGTTGAATCGTCGCTGCCGATCGATATAGTAGCCCGTCCCCTGATGATTGTAAACTACCAGCGGCAACGAGGCGGCATGGATTATACGAAGAAGGGCAAGGCGGTTATCGCCAATGAAATCGCCGGTCTGCAGCAACTCCAGGACCAGCTCGGCGAGAGCTTTGAGAAACTGGTGAAGCTGTGCCAGAAGATCCTGGAAAAAGGCGGCAAGATTGTCATCACCGGCGTCGGCAAGAGCGGCCATGTCGGGCACAAGATGGCGGCGACCCTGGCCAGTACGGGATCGCCCGCGGTGTTCATGCACCCGGTGGAAGCGATGCACGGCGACCTGGGTGTCGTTTGTGCCGGCGACCTGCTGTTGGCCATCAGTTACAGCGGCGAGACCGATGAGCTGCTGCAGGTCCTGCCGTCGGTGAAACGCTTCAAGAAGGTTCGGATTGTGGCCCTGACGTCCGACCCGGAATCCAGCCTGGCCGAATACAGCGACCTGGTCGTCAAGCTGCGCGTGCCGTCGGAGGCCTGTCCCTTCAATCTGGCGCCGACGACCTCGGCCACCGCGACCATGGCCTTCGGCGATGCCCTGGCGATTGTGCTGATGGAAGACCGCAAGTTCACCAAAAACGACTACTCGAAGCATCATCCGGCCGGCGCCATCGGCCGGGCCATCACCCTGCGGGTCCGGGACGTCATGCGCCCGCCCGAACGAACGCCGATCGTCACGCCGGAGACGACGGTCCACGACGCCCTGCTGGAGATGACCAAGTGCCGCTCCGGCTCGGTAATGGTGGCGGCTGCCGACGGCCGGCTGGTCGGGTTCTTCACCGACGGCGATTTCCGTCGCCGGATCGCCGACAATCTCGAAATCATGAACAATCGGATTGAGACCGTGATGACGCGGGAGCCGACCACATTGAAAGACTCGCAAATGGCGATCGCCATTATCCGGCTGCTGGAGGAAAAGGAGTTCGACGACATCCCGGTGGTCGACAAGGCCGGCAATGCCGTCGGCCTGATCGATATTCAGGACCTCCCGAAGTTCAAGATCATGTAGGCCGTAACCGCTGCAGGAACCCCATGGGTGGAGGAACGGACGTATGAGGAAGCTGATTGTTCCGATCGTATTGCTGTTCGGCCCGGCGGTTGCCGCCGCCGACCCGGCCCCGGAATGGGGCAAGCTCACCCATGGCCTGCAGTCGAAACTGACGGTGGTCGAAACGTTGCAGGCGAAGACCTCCTGCGCCTTCACGCTGACCGTCCGCAACCCCGGCAAACAGGCGGTCGCGCTGGCGGCCCAAGACCGCGTCACCGGCTGGCTCTTTGTCGGTCAGGGGAAGGGACGGTCGTTTTACTCCAAACGCATTCCATGTACGCTGGACGTGAAGGACTGGCCGCAGAAGCTGGCGCCGGGCCGGACGATTACAATCCCGCTGGACGTGACCGATGTCGTCCTGTACCGCTTTCCCCGCGACTTCAAGCTGGTTGACGGCTACCCGCAGTCCACCGGCAAGACGGCGCCCCGGGCCGTCGGGGTGCTGAAGGATGTCCTGACGCCCGCGCGCCAGGCGGCGGTCAGTTTCATCCTGCTGTTTCCCGGCCGCGAGAAGACGCTGTCGGTCAGCTCCAATTCGCTGCTGGCAGATGTCCGCGCTCCGGTTTTGAAGGAGATGGGTCCGGTCGAACGCGAGGCCTATACGAAGGAACTCGTGGATCGCTTTCTGAAGAACGCCTCCTCGGCCCAACAGGCCTGTGCCCTGGCGATCGCGTTGGGACCGCAGGTGACCGAAATCCTGGTGCCGCTGGCGTTGGATCCCAAACGCCATGATCACTCCCGCATGTGGCTGGCCACCGCCCTGGCTCATATCGGCGATGAAACCGCTGTTGACGCCTTGGTAAAGCTGGTGACGGACAAGAACGACGGGGTGCGGAACGTCGTGGCCTATCATGGCATCAAGACGAACGCCGAGAAGCTCGACGCCGCCATCATTGCGCGCGCTCTGAAGGGCGACGGCATGGTCACCTACTGGGCCGTGCGCGGGTTCACCACGTTCCGCCAGCAGCCGCCCGCGGAACTCCTGGGCGCCGCCCTGAAATCGCCGAATGAAAAAGCGCGGGTCAGCGCCGTGATTGCCATCGGCAAACGCGGCCGCGACAAAGACATCGCCCGATTGATCCGCCTGCTCAAAGACAAGAACGAGCGCACGCGTGCCGCGGCCGCCAACGCCCTGGCCACGGCCGGGAGCAACGACAAAGCAACTCTCGCGGCCCTCGTCGCCGCGCTCGACGATGCCGGCGATTTCTCCGCCATGTACATCTGCATGGCCCTCGACAAACTCACGGGAAGCAACGGCGCTTACATCTACGACGCCAAAGCCGACGCCGAAACCCGAACCGAAATCATCAACCACTGGAAAGGCTGGGGCCGCACGGTACTGCCGCAGAAGTAGTCCCGAATCGCCATCGTCCGGGCCGGTCCCGCCGCCCGCAAAGGAGTCTGCACCATGTATCGAATGACCCTGTTACTGACTGCCGCGCTGCTGCTGTCCGCGGCGGCCGGCGACAAGCAGAGCCTGGTGGTCAACGGCGACCTGGAAACGGGCAAAGGCAAAGTGCCGGCCGGCTGGAGCAAGCCGGACGGAATTACCTGCAAATGGCAGAAGACCGGCGGCAACCCCGGCGGCTGTCTGCAGTTCGACACAACGGTCCTGCAGGTGGACAAGAAGAAGTTCCTGGACGCGGAGAAGAAGGGCGAACCCCCTCCCGAAGGCCGTAGTACGGGCGGCCAGTACCAGACGGTCGGTGCGCACGAAGGCGTCTGGGCCTATTCCAACCCCATTGCGCTCGGCAGGAAAGACCGGTATTTCATCATCGAAGCCGACCTGAAGGGACCGCGATCCTCACAAATCTTCTTTCCCAAGGTTTTGATCCGTGGGTTCCAGAAGGTGACCGAGAGCAAAGCCGGCAAGAACCTGTCCTACTTCCACACGCCGCACGCCGGCGGTCCGGCGTTTTCGGAGGTGTTCGGGAGGAAGAAACGTGCAACCAGGGCCGGCGACATGTTGATGGTGTACCGCCACACCCTTGTCTGTCGCCTGCCGGACGCCAAGTCCTACCATCGTTTTCGAATGGGCCTCAAGTTGCCGGGGATGAAACGATTCCGGCCGGACGTGATCCTGCTCAAGCCCTACGCCATGTGGCCGTTGGGACAGTACTACTTCGACAACATCGTCTTCCGCCCGGCAAGCAAGGCGGAATACGACAAGGCCAAACAGGAGGGGCATTCGCTCAAGGGCTTCTCCGCGCTGGAATAGTCGCGGTTCACGCCTCGGATTTATGGGGCGATACACTAGCGGCGGCGGCGGGGGCGTTTGCCTTTCTGGTGCTCGATCGTTTGCTCGTACCTGGCTCGGACCGGCTTGATGTTGCGGACGATGGCTTTGGGAATGCCGGGAATCAGCTTGCCGTTCTTATATTGCTGAATGGCCTGGCCGTCGCCCTTCTCGACAGCAATGATCACCGTATCGTTCCACGGCTTGCCGTTGCGCCACTCGCCGGCGCACAAGGGTTCGCCGTGGACGTCCCAGGCCTTTTCAAAACCGTGGTGCCGGCCGCGGACGAATTGGACCTCCCAGGCCTTCTTGCCGGAGGTGTGCCACTGCGTCAGGTTGCCGTCGAGCTCGCCTTCGGTCCAGTTGAGTTCGAAGAACTTCTTGCCGTTCTCATGCCACAGCGTTTCCGGCCCGTGCCGCCGGCCGTCCTTGTAGGTGGTCCGGCTGCGTTTGTCCTTGCGGTCGAAGTCGAAGAAGGTTTCCCAGACGCCGGTATACGGCCGGTTGTCAACGTAGAAGATCTCATTCTGCCTTTCACCGGCCTTGTAGATCGCCACGAAATAAGCGCGATCTGAATCGGTGTAGTTGAGAAACGTGCCGCTGAACGGCCGGCCGTTCTGATACGTACCTTTGGCGAGCAATTTGCCGGCGAGGTTGTGGATTTCGAAGTCGCCGTGCAGCTTGTTCATCCGAAACGTGTAGAGTGTACTGAGCTCGCCGTTGGCAAACCAGTTGCGGGAGGCGCCTTCGCGTTTGCCCTTGACGTAACTTGTCTCCGACCGCTTCTTGCCGTTGGCGAAATAACTCACATGCACGCCGGCGGCGACGTTCTGTTCATACCGGCCCTCGCTTTTCAGATTGCCGCCTTCGTAGTAGATCTTCTCCAGACCGTGGCGCACGTTCTCGACGTAGTCGGTCTCGGACTTGGGCTTGCCGTTGGTGAACCACAAACGTTCACGACCATGACGGACGCCCGCGCGATACTGCGTTTCGGAGAGCAGTACGCCGTCTTCGTTCCAGAGCCGCTCGACGCCGTTGCGCTTGCCGTTGACATATTCGGTATGACTCCGCTGCTTGCCGTTGGCGTGCCAGGTCTGCTCGAGGCCGCTGCGCACGTCGTTCTCATAGTTCGTGCGCGACCGCCTGGTGCCGTCCGGGTACCAGGTTAACTCGGCGCCGTGTTTCTTGCCGGCCTTGTAGGTCTTGCGATCCAGCTCCTGGCCGTTGGCGCTCCACTCGCGGTATGGGCCGTGCAGCTTGCCGGCCGCAAACGTGGCTTCGCGATGCTTCTGCAGATTTGGAAACCACTCCTGCCAGAGTCCGGTTTTCCTGCCGCGTTCGTACTCGCCCTTGGTCTTCACCTTCACTTCGTCGGCATTGAAGAACTCGACGTAACGTCCATGACGGACGCCGTATTTCCACATGGTTTTCTTCTGCACCCGGCCTTTGCCGTTGCGGTAGTAAACGGTTTCCGGACCATGCTTGTACTTCCGGCCGTTCTTGGTGTAGGCATAATACCGATAGTGGACCTTACGGGTGTTCGGGTAGTACTTGCCGTACGTCCGCACTTTCGGCTTCTTCCGGCCGTCGGCCGGAACGGTCAGCGCAAAAATAAGAGAACCGGCCAACACTGCCTGCGGTAGTCTCACGCTCATTGATCTTCTCCGGCGGCTGCCCGTGCGGCAGCAATAAACTGTCTGACTTTGTCCGGGGCCTTGACGCCCTTCTCGGCTTCAACCCCGCTGACGGCATCGACTCCCGCCGGCCGCACCGCTGTGATTGCGGCCGCTACATTATCCGGTGTCAGCCCGCCTGCCAGCAGGATGTCCCGTCTTTCTGCGGCGGCCCGGGCGAGGTCCCAGTTGCCGGTCGCCCCGCTGCCGCCCCATTGCGGACACGGGGTGTCGATCAGGATCCCGACGCCCGCAAAGTCGTCCAGGCGCGCCAGATCACCGGCTGTTCGCAGGGAGATGGCTTTGACAATGTCATAGCCTGCCAGACGCGGAATCAACTCCGGTGACTCCTCACCGTGCAGTTGCAGGCCGGTTAAGCCGGCTTCTTCGGCGATCGACAGCATGGTCTCGACCGATTCATTGACGAACACGCCGATCTTGCCGATCGCCGGCGGCAGCCCGGTGATGATGTCGCCGGCCGCTGCCGGCGTGATGTAGCGTGGCGACTTCGCGTAGAAGATGAAGCCCAGCAGGTCCGCGCCGCTGTCGACTGCCAGTTGGGCGTCGGTTGCGTTTGTCGTGCCGCAGATTTTGATCTTCAAAGCCATAGCCAACTACTATACGGGCGGGAGGGATCAGCCACAAGGGTAGGGAACGGAGGGAGGAGTAATACGGTAAGTGCTCGACAAACCACGTTTTGAGACGTTCCCGGCTCCACGGGGCTTGCCCCCGTGGTCCGAAGATTCGTCCGGCATGGGAGCAATCGTTTCCCCTGCTGCCCCGCACCAGCGGGGCAGCAGGGGGCACTGGCGGAAATATCCAATACTCAACAGAGATGCCACCGACAGAAGTCCTGCGGACCGTCGCAGACAGTCTGCTTCCGAGCGTGGCCGCGGTCGTCTCGACCGCGCCTCCCCGACTTCGGTCGGGGACCTCAACAGAGGAACGCCCAATGTCCAAGGGCGGAAACCAGACGCATCAATGTCGCGTGAATCCGGTCCGAATCCGTACTTGGTCATTCTCCATTCTACATTCGTCGGTTGGACATGCAGCCGCGTTGGAGCCCTGCAGCACCGGCAGACGGGCGCGGTCGAGTACTTACGTAATGCGTCATTGACGGGGTGCAGCGTATGCCGACGGCACGAAGGCAGCACGCGCGAGCTGCTGCCTGTGACTTCGGTGATCAGCAATCGGTAATCGGCAAGGGCGCCGGCGGATCGATGGGTGCCGAAAGGCGCCGACGGTTCTCGATGGCTATCGCCAGTGTCCTCGACCACTCCATCCCCAACGCTTTCCCCTCGACACCTCGTCGTTTCGGCACTACTGTGCCGTACCATGGGCTACGCTGAACCAGTATGCATCTCCATCATCCTCTCGGACCTGGTGATCCGGGAACAGGGCACCGGCAAACTGTCGTTGATCGGGACCTTCACCCATTTCAACGCGGAAGAATTCCCGTTTGCCGCGCCGCCGTTCTGCATCACCGCCCTGGTCACAAACGTCCCGGCGAATGCGTTCCCGCTCCAGGTCGAGGTCCGCGTCGAAGACCCCTCCGTGCCGGAAGTCGAGGCTGACGCAGGACCTCCTGCAGTGGATGACAGCGCGGACGAGGCAGACGTGCCGCAGCGGATCCTTATCGCTGCCGGCGGCCAGGTGGGCCTGCACCCGGACGCGCCGCATCAGCCGGACGACATTGTCGAACTTCCCATCCAGCTGGCCGGCTGCGCCTTCCCGCATGCCGGCGCCTTCCGGGTCACGGTTCGGGTGAACGACGAGGAGATCGGGTTCCGGGTGATCAAGGTGCGGCGGCCGGACCCCGACTGAGGCGCGCCCGCCGCCCGAACCGGGAAACCCCGCTTGAAACGCGACGGCCGACCCGGTGCGGCGGCGGCAGCCAGGAGGACTGAGATGAATATCGTTTTTGTCATGACCGATACCCAGAACCGGGACATGGTCGGCGCCTACGGCCATCCGGAAGTGGACACACCGAACCTCGACCGGCTGGCCGAGACGGGAACTCGGTTCAACCGCGCCTATACAGCCTGTCCGCTGTGCACACCGGCTCGCAGCGGGATTTTCAGCGGGACGCATCCCTCCGTTAACGGCGCCTGGTGCAACAACGTGCCGCCGTACGAGACCTTCCCGCTGATGGGCACGATCTTCCGGCACTACGGCTACCGCGCCGCGTACACCGGCAAGTGGCATCTGGACGGCGGCGGCTATTTTGGCGACGGCATTGCCGGCGGCGGCTTCGAGCCGGACTGGTGGTACGACGGCATGACGTACTGCAACGACATCGGCGCCGAACAGTTCAAGGCGTACAAAAGCTGCAAGGACGCTGACGCCCTGCGCGAACACGGCTTCACCGAGGAGAACATCTGGGGCCATCGCGTCGCGGATCGGGCGATCGATTTTCTGGCACAGGTGGGCGATGAACCGTTCGTGCTGGCGGTCTCGTTCGACGAACCGCACGGCCCGTTCGTGGCGCCGCCGGAGTACTGGGAAAAATTCTCGCCAACCGACCTCGCCGGCTTTGCCCGGGAATTGGATGAGGACGCGGAGAAGCCTGCCTTGCAGCAGATACATCGGCAGCAGGCCAACCGGGCCGGCACGGAATGGACGAAATCGCCGGGTGTATTGAAGTTCTTCGGCTGCAACAGTTATGTCGATCGCGAGATCGGTCGGGTGATCGATACTGTGAATCAGCTTCACGCCGATGATACGGCGATCATCTACACGTCCGATCACGGCGACATGATCGCGCATCACGGGCTGAGGTCGAAAGGCCCGATGATGTACGAAGAGATCTGCAACATCCCCTTCATCGTTCGCTTACCGGGCCAGGAACCCGTGGTGTCCGACGCGCTGGTCAGCCACGTCGACATTCTTCCGACCATGCTCGAACTGGCCGGCATCGAACGGCCGGAATGCCTGCATGGCCGTTCCCTCGTGCCGCTGCTGACCGGCGCCGCTGACACCGTGAACGAGCGGGTGATGATGGGCTTCACCCGGTTCGCGGTGAACCATGACGACTGGGGCGAGTTCTATCCCATCCGCGCGATGACCGACGGTCGCCACAAACTGGTGATCAACTTCCTCGAAACCGACGAGTTGTACGACTTGGAAACGGACCCGCAGGAACAGCACAACCGCATTGGCGACGACAGCCTGGCAGCAGTTCGGGATGGCCTGCACGACGCCTTGCTGGCGGAGATGGATCGCATCCGCGACCCGTTCCGTTCGTACCGTTGGGGCGCGCGCTCCTGGCGCACGGTACGGGAGCCGTTCTATCACGGCGGTGAACGCCGCAACCGGCCCCCAGGCTTTCCGTTTCAGCCGAAATCGCTGGAGGCGACCGGCGAATTGTCGGGATGACTATTCGGGGAAGGCCATTTCAGCAAGCAGCTTTCGGAGGCACTCCTTGAACTGCCTGAGAGCATCAACATCCACCGACTTAAGTACGTATTCCGGAACTTCCTGAATCGGCAGATTCTCAAGCAGATAGGACATCATTGCCGGATCCAATCCACCTTCTTTCTGTCTTGCTTCCTCGAAATGGTCGGCCACATGATAGCCGTGCTGGTCCAGGAAATAGAGATCTACGATGTCTTTCAGTTCACTGCGACCTGCCAATGTACAGATCTTGTTCACGGTGATCTCTCGGAGCGTGTCGACATGGAGCCCGCCAATGACCTGTTTCTCGGAATCAATCTGTGGAGTGAACTCGATCACGAAATCGAGTATCTCGCGTTCATCTTTCCGACGGAGCTCATAGCGACGAAATGTCGGCGAGACAGTGATGGATGAGCAATCAGCTTCTATTTGATTGGCAATTGCCAGGAGCTCGTTGTCCAAGACATGCCAATCGACATGCTCCGCCGTCGTGAAAAAGTCCAAGTCATAGGAAAGGCGGTGCTCCAGATAGAAGATCCCCAGCGCAGAGCCACCGGTGAGGAAAAACTGCGGCATTCGGGCAAAGAACGGTACCAGGAAGTCGTGCTTCAGTGGCGTCAGAGCCCTAGATTCTTCCCAGTTCATGCCATACCCCCAGGATATATCTCCAGAATGCCCTCCTCCTGCCCAGGAGAGGCATGAGTTCGTCCAGATGATTCCGCACCTCGTTCGGCGTCAGGAACTCCCAGACATCAACGGTACTTGCTTCTCGCAAGATCCATGACGCCAGACGCAACCATTCTTGGTTAGAGGCTGAGCGCAACTGTGAACGAATCTCACTGACAGTCAGCTTCCTGTCCCAGCAGAAATAGGGGATTGAGTCATCAGTCATGTTTCGTCTCTAAGCGTCTCGCTCTTTATCTCGTGAGAGAATGGTACTGCTCGGCCTGGGCAGTGTCAAGATTCATTGCAGCGCTGACGATGGATCTCGGCGAATCTTTTCACGCAAGCGATAGAACAAGACAGAAGGCTTACCGGCCGATGACGCCCTGCAGGTCGGCGATATAGACACGGCGGGTGCCGCCGACAAAGCCGTTGAAAGTGACGTAGCGCCACGTCCGATCCCACGCCGGGTGCGGGTCGATGCGCAGCACACCGTCCTCGTGCGGCTGTTTCGTGTTGATGCGGACGACCGCGTCCTCCTCGTGTGTCTGCAGATTGACCCAACGCAATGGGATGGTGCCGTCGCCAAACGCGGTCTTCTCCCAGGTATAGGTATCCGTCAGCAAGTGTATACCATCGGGGTGGACAGTAGGATGCCCCGAGCCGGGGACTTCGTTGAGCATCTTGTGCAGGTCGCTGCCGTCGTAATTCACCGCCACAAACCGCAAGACCTCCCGGTCGATATTGAGGTTCATCGAGATCTGCTTGCCGTCCGGAAACCACGTGGCGTGATGCCCACCCTTGACCCATTCCTCCGGGCCGACCGCGCAGTGTTTGGGACCTCCTTCCAGATCCATTGTGATCCAGGCGAAGCGGACCGCACTGTGATCGATCTTGAACATGTCCCACTGCGCGTCATCGGTAGCGGGGAAGCCGCGCAGACTGAGCATCAGCCGGTTGCTCTGCGGGTTGAATTTGCTGTGGAAACCGTAGATCTCGTAGGTTTCCGGGCCCTCCAGCTGCATGGGCGGATCGGCCTGTTCGAAAAGCTCCTTGATGGACGCCAGCATCCTGCACTTGCCGGTCTCTGTGTCGGTCAGATAAAAACCGTCATCATCAGCCAACCCGATGTTGCGGCCGACCGTGTCTTTCGGCACCGCCACGCCGTAGCCGGGCTGCGTCTTGCGCATGGTCGTCATGTTCGCCGAAATCAGCCACTTGCCGTCCGGCGACGCATGATAGACCGTGCCGTCCATCTTCTGCTTCCCGCCGGACAGCGGATCCAGCTTCCACGCGAACGGCTTCCAGGTCGACGTATCGACATCGTTGAAGTACAGCGCCTTGTCGGTATCGCCCCAATTGATGTTCGCGCCCATCTGCGGCTCCCAGCCGCAGGTCTCGGCGACGACCTTGTCCTCGCCGGTTTCCAAGTCGACAACCACAACCTTTGCCCTGTCGCCCGGCTCCGGCTGGTGATCTTCAAACGGCAATTGCAGGACGGCCAGGTACCGGCCGGTCGGGCTGATGGGTGAGGTGTCGAAAAACCGGTGCATGCACGCATCGCGTTTCGGTGTCAAACACCACACGGGTACTTTGGGCTCGTATTCTTCGTAGCGCGGGAAATGCTTATCGAGATCCATCGCGAAGTCCTCCAATTGCGGTTATTCTGAGTCAGCGCGGCCGCCTGCTCCAGGCAAGCGTGCGGCGAATTGATCACTGGACCAATGTACTACTGCGAGGCGTTGTTGCAGCCGTGGGCCGATGGAAAGGAAGATATAGACGTCCTGATTCTCGATCACAATGCAGGGATCGCTGACACGGGTGTTGTCGGGAGCAAACTCGTCGTGGCGCAGAAGGAGTTGTGGGGTCCCCAACAGATTGAGATCACAATCGACTTCGACGGCATACACATCCGTCACCGGCCCCCCTGCCTGACTATACCAGCCAAAGTCAAGATGGACGACGAGGAACAGCCGGTCAGCGAACGGAAGCAGGAAGGGGGCACAGGGAAGGGACGCGCCAGCGATGTCAGGGACAGGCAGAATAATGTCCGGTGCCAACTCCCAATTTTCGCCATCGGGAGAAAAGGCAGCATAGATGCCGGGCTCACCGTCGCCGTAGGCGGCAAACAGAAGTGCGTAGCGATCGCGTTTGCCAGCGGGTAGGCGAAAAGCACGACCGTAGAAGCAGGTCCAATGATCCGGCAGTTGCGATGCTTGAACAGCGATAGCTGTGCTTTCGAAGTGTATGCCGTCTTTGGACATGGCACTTCGCGTTGTGTCATTGTCCCCATGGAAGAACACGCGTACGCCACCGGGAACCAGCAACGCATCAGGGCTGGAGACGTGACTCACCTCGTAGTGCGGCAACCAGGAACGGCTGATGATTGGGTTGCTCTCGTATTCCGTCCATGGTCCTGCCGGGTCATCGGCGTAGGCCAGGCAGATGCCGCCGGGAGAGTCATGCGGGGCATAGTAGAGATAGTAACGACCGAGCGGGGCAGGCAGAGAATCCGTCCGGATCACGGATGGGAAGATCAAATCGCCGCACGGGTTGTAGCGGAGGGCGTCGGAACGAAAAATGATCTTTGGATCCATAGTTTCTTGCGGCTGTGTGTACTGCGCATACGGCTGCTTGAATATGAATGGCAATTGCCGGATTGAAACCGACACTGCGTCCTGTTTCACCGAAGAATTCCGGGAGAACGGCGGAACCATGGGTTATTTAAGGGGTCATAAATAATATTACAAAGCAGGGAGAGTCACGTCATGAAACCAAGATGCGCCCGCAAAGTCCTCCTCGGGGTCAGTGCCATGCTGGCCGTCGGGCTGTACGCCCAGGAAACCATCACTTACGAACTCAAGAAGTCCGGGAACGTGTCGCTGGCGATCTATGATCGACAGGGCGCCCTGGTGCGGACGCTGCTCAACGCCGTGCCGCAGAAACCGGGTCGCCATCGGCTGGCCTGGGACGGCCTGGACGGCCGGGGCAAGCCGCTGCCGGCCGGCAGCTATCGCTGGAAGCTGCTGCAGTCGCCCGGGTTGAAGGCGGAATATCTGTTGTCGCTGGGCACGGACTTTGGGCCGCAGCATTGGCCGGGCGGCCACGGCGGTCCGACCAGCGTCGCCACCGACGGCAAGATCCTGTACATGAGCGCGTCCGGTTGCGAGGGCGCGCCGCAGACGGTGGCGGTCGATTTGGCGAAGAACGAGGTGTTGTGGACGTCACACGGATTCGCCGCGTGGTCCAGTGGCACCGATATGTGTCTGGCCGGCGACAAGCTGATCCTGCCGTTCAGCAACCGGGCGGCCGGGCAGCTGCACATGATCGAGGCGAAGACCGGCAAGCACCTGACCTCATCACGAAAAGCCAAGGCATACACTGCAACGATTGCCGGTTTTGACTTTCGTCACGGCAAGGGCGCATCGCGCCGGGGCTACAAGTCGGTGCCGTTGGCAGTGTACAGCGCGCAGCGCGGCTACGGCTGGGAATCCATCGCTGAACTGACCAGCGGCAAGTCCGACGCCGGCGACAGTGTTGACGCCGAATACCATATGCACCAGGAGAAACGCGCTCCAAAATCATCCGATCGCCGCATTTTCCGCATCGACATGGCGGACGGCACCTACAAGGTGCGCTACCAGTTGGGTAACCGTCGTGACGGCATGGGCAAGGTGTGCGTCGGCTGGGCCAACAAGAAAGGCAAGGTGAAGTGGCAGAAGACCGTGACGATCAGCCCGGGTACGGTATCCACAGTCGAAGTCAACGGTGTCAAAGCCCAGGACGGGCACCTCCGCCTGGCTTTCTGGAACGCCTTCAAGGGCAAGACACAAGTAGAGTGGGCCATCCGCAGCCTCGAGGTAATGAGTGCGGCGTCGCGCATTGATTATGCTGCCGGCCGCATGGTCGTCGGCTATGTCGGCGGGCCGCTGGAAGTCCGGTCACCGGATGGCAGCACCGTCAAGGGGAGTATAACGGTTCCGGATTTGCGGGACGTCGCACTGGCGGCGGACGGTACGCCGTTTGCCATCAGCGGGAACAGCATTGTACGTGTCAGCGGGGGCCGACTGCAGACGGTTGTTAGAGACCTGGCGGCGCCTCGGTGTCTGGCGATCGACCGCGGGCGCAAGGAGGTCCTGGTGGTGGAGGGCAAGGGCAGCCATCAGATCAAACGTTTTGATTTCTCCGGCAAACTGCTGAAGACCTATGGCCGTGCCGGCGGCCGGCGTCAGGGCCTGTATGTGCCGACGGATTTCGCGTCCGTCTTCGACATTGCCGCCGACGGCAAGGGCGGCTTTGCCGTGGTCGAGTCCTGGACGGCGCCGCGACGGACGGCGTACTTCGATCGCGACGGCAAGCTCGTCAAGGAGTGGTACGGCGGCCAGTTGTTCTTTACCGGCATGGCCATCGAACCGCGCAACGAAAATCGGGTATGGTTTGCGTCACACTGGGGTTGGGTCATCGAGGCCGAGGTCGACTGGGAGAAACGCCGGTGGCGGCCGCGCGCGACCTATCGTCACCAGGGCTTGGGCCAGGGGCTGATCCCCGGCAGTTCAAACTCTCGACCGTTCTGGCGGGTTATGTATCACGGCGACCAGAAGTATCTCGTGCACGAGCGCCCCGGCATCATCCTGAAAGTCGATGAAGACCAGGGGAAGCTTGTGCCGGTCGTTGCGGTCGGCATCAACATCGACCACTACTGGAGCCAGCAGCCGGGGATCATCAAGGACCTCCTTGGCGGGGAAAAGAGCAAGAAAAACCGTTCTTACGTCTGGGTCGACCGCAATGCCGACGGCGAGCCGCAGAAGGAGGAGTTCCAGTTCTCGTCATGGGGGGGCTGGGGCCCGGGCTGGGCCATCGACAAAGACTTCAACTACTACATGTCCTACGTCGGTTACGGCAGCGACGTGAAAGGCTACGAGATCCGTGTACTCAAACCACAGGGCTGGAAGAACGGCGTGCCGTTGTACCCGTCTTTGGAGAAGGCTGCGTCAACAATCTATCCCGTGCCCGACCATCTGCGCCGGGCGCCGGGAAAACGCGACAAACGCGGCCGACCGATCGGCACCGAGATGGTCTATCACGGCGACGATGGTGACCTGTATCAGATCCATCACGGCAAGGGCGACGGCATGAACCACGGCCGACGCTGGCCGGCGAAAGACATCGGCAGCACCGCATTCACCAAGTGGAGCCGCGACGGCAAACTGCTATGGACGGTTGGTCATCACCACACCGGCGCTAAAGACGGACCGCGCGGTACGCTATGGACGCCCACCAAGATCGTTGGTGAAGTCTACGACTGCATTGGTGTCGCAGATCGGATTGAGCAACCGCTTGAGGTCTGGACCAAGGATGGATTGTATGTCGGCAATCTGTTCGACCGCACCGGCGCCGGCCCGGAAAAATGCTATCACTGGTGGCGCGTGAATCCGTCTGATGGCGACTCGTCCAGGAACCAGGCCGTGCTGCAGTACGACATGCTGGTTGGCGGGCTGTTGACCAAACGGAAAAGCGGCGAGGTCCTCTTCATGGGCGCCGGCTGGAACAACGTGCCGGTCTACCGCGTGACCGGCTGGAACGAGTTCCAGCGGCACGAAGGCAAGTTGCAGTTGCGTCGTTCGGCGCCGGCGTTGCCGGCCGACGGCACCGGCCTGTCCGGCATCTACTATGTCGACAACGACCCCACATTGAGACGGGTGGACCCGTGCATCTGGTTCGGCGGCAGCGGTCCCAAGGGCGTCGTGCAGAAATGGCCGGCGGACAAGAAGCTGAAGAAGGAATTCCGCGCCCAATGGGTCGGTTCGATCACACCGCGTTTCACCGAGACCTACTGGTTCCACGTCTATGTCGGCCGTGACAAGAAGGCGAAGAAACCCGAACCGGTACGCTTGTGGATCGACGGCAAACTGGTGCTCGACGCCTGGAACGAAACCAGTCCCTGGGCGACGCGGCCGGTATCCAAATCCGTCCGCCTGACGGCCGGCAAACGGGTTGCGATCAAGCTCCAGTACCAACGCACCGGCAGCGGCAGTCTGCATCTCTGCTGGCAAAGCACCTCCCAGCCCATCGCCCACGTGCCGAAGGGCAACCTGTTCCCGAAGTAGGCGCTTCGCCTGAACCACTGGATATCGCCGTGAATCCCGTCAAGTAATCCTGCGGACAGGATTCGTTCCGGTGCAGCGGCAGACCGCCGCAAGACTCGGAACAGGCGGGCAAGGCGCCAGCGCATACGCAGCGCGCAGATGCGCGCGGGATCCGAGTCGGGGAGGGAGGAGCCCTCCCTCGTTGGGGTCGCCGGTGATTAGGCATCCACAAACTTGAACCGGTCACTCTGCGCCGCCTTGCGGTCAAGTGTATGGACCGGCAATGCGTCGTGTTCGGCGGCGACTCGACCAATGAGGTCGTCCGAGAAATCAGCCGACCCCTCGCGGTACTCACCCGATGCCTGCCAGGCAAGGGTTGCCTGTTCGATCTCGAATTCGGCGGTGATCAAGAGCTTCTCCAGAATCGTCGCGATGGATGCACGGTCGTACTTGCAGGCTTGCACTCAACACACACGATCGCATGTTGATTCTTCCACGTAACACGGCAAAGGTGCAATCAATCTCTTTTCGTTGTCATGATCGTGGTCTATCTTTGCACCCAACCTAATTCGGATATCGCTTCGCTCCGACAGGCGACCGGCGGCCTCCGGCCTCTGGCTGCCGGAGGCAGCTGCGAAGCGACAACGATGAAGACAGTGATCTATGATTTGCGATCTGGCATGGACAAGCGAAAGTCGCTTGCCACACAAATGACACATGCCTTCCGCTGTAGGCATGTATTCAAGGCAACGACATGGCACGCAGAAAAAGGAAGAAACAGAAACAAAAAAAGAAAAAACCTCCCAAGAAGCCCAAACTCAAGGGCCGCGCGAGGCGTGTTGCCAAAGCCCCGGATTGGGTAAAGAGGCATTGGGGCAAGCCGAAAAATATGCTTCGGCGTTACCGCAAGCATTTCCATGTGAACTACGAATGCGCCATCGCCGAACTGCATACCCTTGGCGTCAGATTTGACCGGCTCTATCTCGAGCGTCTGCGCGACCAGTTGACGCGACAACCCGACCCCTTCAAGAAGAAGACGCCAATTGATGCCTGGGAGTTCTTTCCCGATGGCGACCTTGATGGCTATGGTATTGACTATGATGAAAACTACTCCTTTATCGCCGGCTATACAGCCGGTGGTGCACCGTTCGGTATAACCTGGGAGGAACAGGAAGAGATCGACGCGCGTGAGGAAGCCGAAGCAATCTTGTTCGACAACTTCGATCCGGGCGTGGCAGTTGATGACGATGATCCGGACGTGGACGAAGGAATGCCAAATTGAACCGAGGACCTGATGAAAACCAAATCAACCGATGAGCTGACTTTGCGCGACCGGCTGTCGCACCTGGAACTGAAGCAGGCTGAAAAGCTGTTGGGCGCAAAGAAACACGCCAGCCTGATCCACAAAAATGCACTGCCCGAGATCGACTTTCGGAAGGATGTGACGCTGACGAATGAATTCCTGCGGGTCAAGTTCGATGACGCCACCGTACACCTGCGGCTGTCCCCAAAGAAACGCCGATTGCGGGCGGAATGCAGTGTTTGCGATGTCCCGTGCGAGCATATCGGCACTGTGTTGCACCTTGTGCTCGAGAATAAGATGGCACTGGGGCTTTCCGATGTCCCGGTCGAAAAGCTGCCCCTGGAGATGCTCAGCCCGGAAGAACTGGTCGACCGAGCGCTGGCGGAACGCGAAGAACGGGCGAAGGAAGAGAACATGCGGGTTCAATCCGCAGACCCGAAGGTGCTGTGGACCGACTACACCGTCAACAGCGGAACTTCCGGCAACACCTATCGCGTGGCGCTGCGCGGCTGGGGACGCGGGGACTCCTATTGTTCCTGCCCGGATTTCCGTAAGAACACGTTGGGTACCTGCAAGCACATCATCAAAGTCCAAAATACAGTAAAGCGCAAATTCCGCGCCAAAGAACGGAAACAGGCATATGTGCGCCCCTCGATCAGCGTATCGCTGGATTATTCCGGCTTGCCGCACCTGCGTTTGCTGCTTCCCGACGGCTTGCCGGCGGCAGTGAAGAAGCTGGCCGGTAAGGCCGCCCGGGTGATCGATCACGACGTCGAGGCGTTTACCCGCCTGCTGCTGGCCATCCAGCGGGAGGGCCAGGATGTGGTGGTCTATCCCGACGCCGAAGAATTCATTCAGCACCGCCTCCACCAGGCGCGGCTCGAAACGGTCGTTACCGACATCCGTCGCAACCCGGCAAAGCACCCCCTGCGAACGGATTTGATCAACGCGGAACTCCGGCCCTACCAGCTTGACGGCATCGCCTTCGCCGCCGGCGCCGGACGTGCCGTCCTCGCCGATGACATGGGACTGGGCAAGACCATCCAAGGCATCGGTCTGGCCGAGTTCCTCCGGATCGAAGCCGCGATCACCAAAGTGCTGATCATCTGCCCGGCATCGCTGAAGTCGCAATGGCGCAGCGAGATCAACAAGTTCTGCGGCCGGACGACCCAACTCGTGCTGGGCAACGCCGCCGAACGCGCCGAGCAGTACGACACCGACGCGTTCTTCACCATCTGCAACTACGAACAGGTGATTCGCGATCTCGACGCCATCGAGCCCGTGGCCTGGGATCTGATCATTCTCGACGAAGGCCAGCGGATCAAAAACTGGGAAGCGAAAACCTCCCGGATGATTCGCAGTCTGAATTCGCCGTTCGCTCTGGTGTTGACCGGGACGCCGCTCGAGAACCGGCTCGAAGAACTCTACACCGTCGTGCAGTTCGTCGACGAACAGCGCCTGGGCCCGGCGTTCCGGTTCCTGCATGAACACCGGATCGTCAACGAGAAAGGCCGGGTCCTGGGCTATCGCAACCTGGATCAGCTGCGTGAAAAACTCAGCCCGATTCTGCTGCGGCGGACGCGGGCCCAGGTGCTGGACGAACTGCCGCCGCGCACCACCGAGATCATCCGCGTCGAACCGACCGACGCGCAACTCGAGCTGCACGGAACGCACATGCGGATTGTCAGTGGCATCGTACGCAAGAAGTATCTGACACAGATGGATCTGATGCGACTGCAGAAGGCCCTCTTGATGTGTCGTCTCTGTGCCAACGCGAGTATCCTGGCCGACAAACAGGAGCCGAACTGCTCCAGCAAACTCGATCGGCTCTTTGAGCTGTTCGAGGAAATTGCCGACAGCACCGATCGCAAGGTGGTCCTGTTCTCGGAATGGACCAGCATGCTCGACCTGATCGAGCCGCAATTGCGGGCGTTGAATCTGAAGTTTGTCCGGCTCGACGGCTCGGTGCCGCAGAAGAAGCGCGCGGCCCTGATGCGCGAGTTCAACGATGATTCGGACTGCCGGCTGTTTATCACCACCAATGCCGGCGCCACGGGCCTGAACCTGCAGAGCGCCAACACCGTGATCAACGTCGACCTGCCGTGGAACCCGGCGGTGCTGGAGCAACGCATCGCGCGGGCCCACCGCATGGGCCAGAGGAACCCCGTGCAGGTTTACCTGCTGGTGACCGAGGGCACGCTGGAGGAGAACCTGCTTACCACGTTGTCGGCCAAACACGAATTGGCCCTGGCCGCGCTGGACATCAACTCCGAAGTGGCGGAAGTGTCCATGGAAAGCGGCATGGAAGAGCTCAAACGCCGGCTGGAAGTCCTCCTTGGCGCCCGCGAAGAAGCCGCGCCGGCGGAAAAAGAAACCGCGCCGCCCGCGCGCGGCGAACGCCGCCAACGGGTCTCGGCTGCCGCCGGACAGATGTTGAGCGCCGCCTTCAATCTGTTGGCCGAAATGGCGCCCCCGCAGGAAGACACTCCCGAACTGCAGACCATGGCGAACGGCCTGAAGCAAGGCTTCTCCGAATGCCTGGAACAAACCGATGACGGCAAACTGCAATTGACCGTCACTTTGCCGGATGCGTCCGCTCTGGACGGTCTCTCGCGCGCCATGGCGGCATTCATGAGTGCTGCCGATTAGGCCGGAATCGTGCTGACGTAAAGAGGGCTGGGACATCCTGCTCCTTGCCGGAATCCCGCCGGCAGGGGCTGTCTGTCTACATCGTTCGCGAGAAGTGTACGGCATCAGGTTCCTGCTCTCCGAGACGAGATCCCAAGCTCAGCTTGGGGAGTATCTATACCCCCTTCAGTTCAACCGGCACGCCGGAAACCCCGCTCTTTGCTCCGGAATTGGCAACTACAATTTGCCTATTCCGGAGCAAAGGGCGGGAGAGTCGGGGCGAAGGCGAAACTGAGGGGGGCTGACACTCCCCCGGCACCGCCAGGGGGATCTTTTCGCGGGAGATGTAGCTCACCCACGGCACGAGGCGCGGGGAGGCTTTGCGCGGCGGGTGCAGCTTGGGCAAAACCCGGGGAGATGTTGACGGCAAAACGCGAAGCGCGGGAGGCTTCCGGGCTGAGGAAATCGAGAATTCCGGCGGCGCCGGGGTTGCATCCGGCGGCGGCCCGGCCAAGGTAAGCGCCGTGGTTTTGGGAACCTTGCCGCGAACTTCCGCCGGTGCCTTCGCCGGCGGCAGGCGGCCGGTGGAATGGGGTTCCTCGTGATCTGTCAATCTGCATCCTGTGGGAGAATTCAATGCGATTCATGCTCTGCCTCTGTGTGGCCTTTCTGGGCTGCTGCCGGCTTGCCTCGGCGAACGACGAAGCCGTCCGCCGCCGGCTGCAACAACTGCGCCGGGAGATCACCCGGCATGACTACCTCTACTACGTCAAGGGACAACCGGAGATCAGTGATCAGGAATACGACGCTCTCTATGCCGAGCTCGTCCGGTTGGAGCAGGAACATCCCAGGCTGATCACGCCGGATTCGCCCACTCGGAAGGTCGGCGGCGGGCCGACGCCCGGATTCAAGCAGGTCCCCCACACGATCCCGTTGCTGAGCCTGCAGAAATGCTATGCCCGCGAGGCTTTCGAGGCTTTCGACCTGACGGTTCGCAAGACAGTGAACCAGCCGAGCATCCGGTACGTTCTGGAGCCGAAGTACGACGGCCTGAGTTTGTCGCTGCGCTATGAAAACGGCGTTCTGACCCGGGCGCTGACGCGCGGCGACGGCACCCGCGGTGACGACGTGACCGCCAACGCCAGGACGATCCGGTCGCTGCCTCTGCGACTGCTGACCGCAGAACCGCCGGCACTCCTCGAAGTGCGCGGCGAGGTCTATATGCGCTTCGATGATTTGAAACAACTCAACCGGCGCCGGCGGCAGGAGCAGAAGCCTGCCTTCGCGAACCCGCGCAACGCGGCCGTCGGTTCGCTCAAACTGCTGGACCCCAAAGCCGTTCGTCGGCGGCCGCTGCGCCTTGTCTGCTATGGCGTCGGCGACGTCAAAGGCGTGTCGTTCCGCCATCACAAGGAGCTCCTGGAAACGCTTTCCGCCTACGGCCTGCCGGTGCCGGCGGCAACCTGGGCCGAAGGCCCGACCGCCCTCTGGAGTGCGGTCGCCGCCGCCCGCCGCCGCAAGCTGCCGTTCCCCGCCGACGGTGTGGTTGCCAAGGTCGATGATTTCCGTCTGCGCGGTAAGCTGGGCACGTCGAGGACCTACCCGAACTGGGCCATTGCCATCAAGTTCTCCTCGCCGTCGGCGCGCACGAAGATTATCAGCGTGACGGTTCAGGTTGGCCGCACCGGCCGCTTGACGCCCGTTGCCGAACTCCAGCCGGTCATGCTCGCCGGCACGACGGTCGGGCGGGCGACACTGCACAACTTCGCCGCCGTCCGGCGGCGTGATATCCGCGTCGGCGACGTGGTTGACATCCAGAAACGCGGCGACATCATCCCGGCCGTGGCCGCTGTCCACCGGCAGGCGCGCACCGGCAAGGAGCGCGTCATCGCTCTGCCGCAGGCGTGCGCCTGCTGCAACAGCGTTCTCCGGCGCGATGGGACGACGTTGTACTGCACCAATCGGGATTGTCCGGGACGACGACGCCAACAGCTGCTCTACTTTGGCCGGACCATGGGGCTGGACGGTCTGGGGCCGGCAACCGTGGATGCCCTCCATCAGCGTCAGCTGCTGCGCACCCCGGCGGACTTCTACCGCCTGCCGCAACGCGCCGGCACCGTCAAGGACCTCCTTGGCGCCAAGACGGCCGACAGCTTGCTCGATGAGATCCGGGCCAGCCGGCGCCGGCCGGCGGTGCAGCTCCTCCTTGCCCTCGGCATCAACCAGGTCGGACCGGCTACGGCCGCCCGTTTGATGCGTACATTCCGGACACTGGACGCGCTGGCGGCGGCCGACGCGGAAGCGTTGCAGCGTGTTCCCGGGGTCGGCCCGGTGACGGCGACGGAGATCCGGCGGTATTTCCAGGATCGGCAACACCGGGAGCTGCTTGCCGCCCTGAAAGCCGCCGGTCTGCAGTTCGCTGCGACGGCCGAGACGAGTCATCCGTTCTTTCGCGGCAAACACTGCGTGATCACCGGCGCCATCGACGGCATGACCCGGAAACAGGCCGTCGCCTGGTTGGCTGCCGCCGGGGCAATCGTCAGCGACACGGTCAATAGCAAGACGGACATCCTGATTGTCGGCCGTGAGCCCGGCCGCAAGCTGAGGCGTGCCAGGGAGCTGCAGACACGGATCCTGCCGGCGTCGGAGTTTCTGAAATACGCGCAGCCGGAGTAGACCGGTACGGCAGAGCGAACCCGGTTGCCGGATGCCGCGTGCGGTTCCGGTGCAGTCGTACATAATCGCCGCCGGCCGTCGTCCCCTTGAGCAAAGACGCAACTCAAGGAGGACCGCCATGGGAACTTGTGGCGCCGCAATGGGAGCCTTCAGCCGCATTAAGCGCGGCCAGGAAAACCGGGCTCAGTCTCTTCGTAAACGCCGGGCCCGGCAATGGCGTCGCCGGCGCCGGCACAATTCCGAGCCAATCAGCAAGCATCGAACGATGCGTGTGCGCCGCGGCCGGGTCCTGCACCGGCATCGTGATGTGGAATACGGCAGTGTTGCGCCGCGGGTGGTCATGTCGCTGGTCGGCCTGCTGGTGAGCGGCGGGTTCGGTGCGATCTGCCTCTTTGCCGTGATGAACGGCCCCGTCAGCCCCGGGCACTACCACTTCAGATTCACCGGCGTCGCTGCCGCCCTGGCATTCCTGGCGCCGCTGTTCTGCGTTTCGCTGGTATCGTTGTTGACGGTGCGGACCGGCCGGCGAATCCAGCTCCGCCGCTGAAGCGCTCCGCCTCCGGCGCAGCCGGCACGGACTTGCTTCGGCGGCGGGCGCCGCAGCCTGCCGCCACTCCGGCGGCGCCGTGACTGGTGGAATCGAGCAACGCGGTTACCTTCCTGTGACAGCCCACAGGAGCAAGTATGCGCAGGACCTCCTGGACAGATTCCGTGTTCGCGGTCGTCGCCATCGCCGTCAGCCTGGCGGTCATGGCGCCGGTGCTGCTCATGCTGTTGGGCGTCTTCTGGCAAGGGGGGCCTTCGTTTCGCCATCTGACGGCGGTCTACGGGGACACCGGCAGGATCGGCGTTCTGCTGCGGAACACGTTGGCGGTCTGCGGGGTGACACTGGCGGTGAATCTGATTCCGGGCGTGCCGCTGGGCTTCCTGCTGTTTCGGACGCGACTGCCCGGCCGCCGTATTTTTCTGGCCGCGGCGCTGATTGCGAGCTGTATCCCGCTGTACGCGGTATCAACCGCGTGGATGGCCGTCATCGGCAACGCGGTCTGGTTCAACATCGGCGACTGGTGGCAGAAGGCCCTGGCCGTCGGCGCGGTTCAGGGTCTGGCATATCTGCCGGCCACGGCGCTGATCTGCGGGGCGACGTTTGCCGGCGGCGATTCCACCCAGGAGGACCTTGGCCTGCTCGACGCCGGCTGGCGCGGGGTGTTCCGCAGCGTCAGCATTCCCAATGCGGCGTGGGGCCTTGCCGCCGCCGCCATGGCCGTGCTCGTGCTCTCTTTTCACGACATCACCATGACGGATACGCTGAACCTGCGGACGTTCGCGGAGGAGACCTACATTCAATTCCAACTGCCGGAGCAGGCGCTGGGAGAAGCGATTGACGCAGTCAAGCCCTGGCGTGCCGCGGCGGTCGCGCTGCCGGAGGTCTTCGTCTTCGGCCTGCTTCTGTGGCTGCTGCGGCGCCGTTTTCGTTCGTTTGGCGAACGAACTGAAGAGGGGGCGCTGCGACCGCCGGCAACGGTGCCGCTGGGTCGCTGGACCGTTCCCGGGATCGGCCTCGTGCTGCTGGTCTACGCCCTGGTTCTGCTGATTCCGCTCGGCGCCTTGCTGCGTGCGGTTGCGTCGCCGACAAATCTGCTGAATGCCGGCCGCACGACGACGGCGGAACTGCTGCGTACCGTGCCGCTGGCGGGCGTTGCCGCGGCTGTCACCGTCAAGTTGGCCTTCGTCTGGGCCGCGATGGCGCGCCGGCGATACGGCTGGCTGGTGGATCTGGCGGTGGTGCTGCTCCTGGCGGTGCCGGCGCCGCTGGTGGGGGTCGGCCTGATCATGACGCTCAACAACGACGTCCTCGGCGGCATCTATGATTCGCCGTTGATTCTGGTGTTTGCCTGGATGCTGCGCAGCCTGCCGTTCGCGGCGTTGATCCTGTATCCGGCGGTGCAGCGGGTGCCGGGCAGCCTGCATGACGCCGCGAAACTGGAGGGCGCCGGTTTCGTTCGCCGGCTGTACGGTATCTCAGCGCCCCTTTGCTGGCGCGGCCTGGCCTGCGCCTGGCTGGTCTGCCTGGTGCTGAATCTCGGCGAACTCGGCGCGTCCTTCCTGGTCTGTCCGCCGGGCTATCCCATCGTTTCCGTCCGGTTTTTCACGTTGATCCATTTCGGCGTCTACGCCGATGCCGCCGGCCTCTGCCTGATCGTGATCCTGGTCGCCATGCTTCCCGCCGCCTTTCTCGGCTGGTTGCTGGCCCGCGTCCTCAGGCGGCGACTTGCCTGACTTGAGGCGAGGCCGGGCCTGAATCTATTGTTGAACAAAAAGCAGAAACACGAAGCAACACGCCCGTTCATTTGGGCAAATGGAACCATGGACTATCTGCAAAACCTCTGGAACGTTGTGACCGAGCTGGCGCCCTGGCTGTTCCTCGGCCTCGGCGTGGCCGGATTGCTGCATATTCTGGTGCCGCGCGATTTCGTTGAACGCCACCTCGGTTCCAGCGGTTTCATCGCCGTGGTCAAAGCCATTGTTCTCGGTGTCCCGATGCCGCTGTGTTCCTGCGGCGTGATTCCCGCGGCTCTGGGCATCAAGAAACAGGGCGCCAGCGACGGGGCCGCGGTCGGCTTCCTGATCAGCACGCCGCAGACCGGCGTCGACTCGATCTTCGTCAGCGCCAGTTTCCTCGGCTGGCCGTTCGCCTTGTTCAAGGTGTTCAGCGCGGCGGTCACCGGGTTAATCGGCGGCGCCGCCACCCAGGTTCTCGTGCCGCCGGCTTCCGCTCCGGCCGCCGCGAACCGGGCGGACACAGCCTGCCGGAAGGGCATCAAAGCCATTTGGGATTTCGCCTTCAATGACCTGCTGCACATGATCTGGCACTGGATTGTCATCGGCGTTGTGGTGTCCGCAGCCATCAGCACCTGGGTGCCGAAGGACTTCTTCAGCGGCGCCTGGTATGCCGGCGGCATTATGGCTTTGCTGCTGATGCTGGTGATCTCGCTGCCGCTGTATGTCTGCGCCACAAGCTCGGTGCCGATCGCTGCGGCGCTGGTCGCCGCCGGCATGCCGCCGGGCGCCGCGCTGGTCTTCCTGATGGCCGGGCCGGCGTCGAACGTCGCCACTCTCGGCGCGGTCTACCGCAGTTTCGGCGCCAGGGTACTGGCGATCTATCTCACCACGATCACCCTCGGCAGCATTGCGTTCGGTTATCTGTTCGGCTTTGTTCTGGAAACCGGCGGCCGGGTCGGCCCCATGCAGCATGACCACACGTCCTGGATCAGCGTCGTCTGCGGCGGGCTTTTGGTTGCGGCCTGTATCTGGTTTGCCGTTCGCGATTTCAGCCGGTGGCGACGCCAACGAAAAGGGGCAGGAACTGTGGAGCAGGAACTGACCATCAAGGTAGCCGGCATGAGCTGTGAAGGTTGCGCCGGCAAAGTCCGGAACGCCCTCCTGGTCATCAGCGGCGTTGGCGCCGTCGAGGTGGACCTGGAGACCGGCAACGTCGACATTAAAGGCAACGACCTGACCGATGCCGAGCTCAAGCGGGCGATCGCCGAAGCCGGCTTCGAACCCGACTGACCTGGAGAGACCCTTTGGCCATTCGCAGCCACACCCGGCGCCGAAAGGGGGCGGGATTCGTTTCCTGCTCTCCGAGAAGAGATCCCAAGCTCAGCCTGGTGAGTATCTACACTCGCCGTGAAAAGCCTTTCCGGCCCCCATGTCTCGTGCCGTGGGGGAGCGAGATGTCTGATTAAGGGCCGTGGCCGGCTTCTGCCCCACCTCCCCGTGGTCCCCGGCGGCCGGATGGCCGACGCCCGATGGAGCGTTCAGCTTACGGCCCGGTACAAGGCCACGACGTTCTCAAGCGGCGTTTCGGGCAGGATGGCGTTCGTCGGGCCGACGATCAGGCCGCCGTTGCGGCCGCAGGTATCGACCAGTTCCCGGACCCGCGCGCGGATCGCCCCGGGCTTGCCGGCAGTCAGGAGTCGATGGCTCACGCCGCCGTAGATCAGCAGCCGATCGCCCCACTTCTTCTTGAGTTCGAACGGATTCATGCACTCGGGTTCGACCGGGTTGAGGAAGTCGATGCCGATCTCCACCAGATCCGGGATGATGTCGGTCAGCTTGCCGTCGGAATGGATGCCGATGCAGATATCCGGCTTGACCTCGCGGACCTGCCGGATGAGTTCGGCCAGTTTGGGTTTGTCGAACCGTCGCCAGAGATTCGGGGACATGATCAGTCGATGCTCCATGGCGATGTCGCCGGCAATCTGGAGCACGTCGACGCCGGCTTCAGCCAGGGCCTCCGCCTTCATCCGGTTGAAGCGGCAGATGCGGTCGTAGATGAACTCGACGATCTCCGGACGGATGATGAAGTCGGAGAGCACATTACCGAAGCCGCGGACATGAGTGGCGTAGGTAAACGGCTGCATGACGGCGCCGGAGACAATCGAGTCCCGCTGCTGCCGTTGTTTGACCAGCGTGGCGAAGTCCGGCGGGATCTCCAGGCCGCAGAGATCCGGAAACGGGTACTCCGCGAATTCCGTCAGTGAAGTCAGCGCCTGCAGCGGGTTCCAGAGGACCGTTTCGCCGACGGCATCGTCGCCTTCCGGGACGTGCAGCACCCGGCCGTCCTCGCCGGCAATGACGACATCGTCTCGATCCCGGAACTCATCGGGGACGAAGTTCCAGAGCATCTCCTCGTAACCGTCCGGTCGCGCCGTCTCGATCTCGGCAAAGCGCCAGCGATCGATCTGCAATTCCTCTTCCAGCCCGTGCCACGTGCTGACGCCGAGAGCTCCCGCGAGCGGCTCGAGGGCGTCGTCGTGCAGCCAGATGAAGGTCGGACAGCGATCCGGTTGACGACGCGCAAAGGCATCGAGGACTCGTTTTCGAGAGGCCATCGAAGGCAGTCCCTGTTACCTGTTCTGATGTTCCGCGGCTGCCGCGATGCATCGGCATCTCCCTGCAGCACAACCCCCACCCGGCAGCCGACGCTCGACGCGGAATACAGTAGACAGAAAATGCCCGGGCGCAAGGGTCGGGAGTCAAGGATATGCTTGCACCGGTGGCCGGCTCGACGTACTGTACAGACCCAATCCTAAACCACATTGTCAGGGACGGAAACCATGAAGACTTTGTGCCTGTTCATCAGTGCCGCCGCCGCGTTGATTCTTGCCGGCTGCGGCAAGGAACCGAGCAAACCGAAAGAACCGGAGACGATCAAACTGCCGGCGAAACCGGCTTCCGAACCCGAAGAGGAATTGATCTTCCGAGCGCCGCCCAAGCCCAAGGAGCGCGTCCGCAAACCGCTGAATCTGCCGCCGCAGGAAAAGGTCGCGGTTCATGCGGAGTTTCCGAAAGACGTTCTGATTCCGGAAAGTGCAACCCTCATCAATGCCGGTGCCGCGGAGGTGACGTACCAGACGAATACACCGACTCCTGAGTTGATTGCGGCCTATGGCAAATGGATGGAAGCCCAGGGATGGACCGGCAAGGCTGAAACCGCTGGCCTGCAGCAACTCCTGGTCTACAAAAAGGCAGACCGCGCCGTGACGGTTCAGATCACGGATATCGACGGCGAAACAACCGTGGTGGTGTCAACCGCCAAGTAACTCGTCCTCACGGTCGGCGACGGCCAGTTCTTCGCGAACGAACGCCAGCAAACGCGAATCGGGCGCCAGCGTCTCCGCCAGCAGGGCGAATTCGCGGGCGCGGGCGTCGTTGCCGCGGCGGGCTTCGCCGACCGCGATCCAGCAGGCATCCACCGCCTTCTTCGCCCACGGCTTGTCGCGGCCGATGCTGTCCTTGAGCAACGCCAGACCGGCGGCGATCTCGCCCCGCGCCAGCAGCACTGCACCCCGCGTGCTGCGGCAGGCTGCAACCTGCGGCAGAGCCGCAAAGACCTCGGCCGAGAGCTGATCGGCTTCTTCCAGGTACTCCTCGTTGCGCGACAGCAGGTCCGCGCAGGCCAGGTTGTTCATCGCCAGCAGCTTCATCCCGGTGCCGATGTCTTCGCGCTCAAGGAAGGCCCGCAACAGCGATCGCGCCTCGTCGCAGCGCCGCAGATCGATCAGCACGACCGCCTGGTCCATACGCAGAACCGGGTGCGAGCCGGTTTTGGCCAGCCCCTCCTCGTAGCACGCCAAGGCCGCGTCCGGGTTCCCCTGCCGCCGATAGTCGGCGCCGCACAGGGAGTAATACCACGCCAGACGCGAACGGATCTCCGCATCGCTGATGAACGGCAGACGCAACAGTGCCAGGCCGTCGCTCTGAGAACGTCCGGTTGCCGTCCGGATCGGTCGCGGCGCCAAGGCCGTCAACACGCTGACCAGACTTGCCAGAACCAGGACGGCGCCGAGACAGATGCCGGCCGTAAAGGCGGTGTCCACAGTGTCGCCGCGCAAAGTCAAAACGGCGAACCACAACACCGGCACGGCGCTGACCAGCGGCCCTGCCAGGGTCACCAGAACATGCCGGGTCCGGTACCAGTTCGCAGTTCGTGCTGATGCCCGGGTCATGCCGCCGACCAGGACGGAGTTGATCTGCCAGTCCCAACCGCAACAACGGAATGCCGCAACCTGCTTGCCCGCCCCCAGGACGATCCGGAACACCCGCATCCTCAACAGGACTGCTGTGAATGCATGCGCCAGTTCATGCGGGATGATCAGAAGGAATTCGAAGATGCAAAACAGGTAGAAATTCAGCATGACCCAGCCGATCGGCGCCGTTGCCGGAGACTGCAGCAGGACGAGCCCGAGAACGCCGAGTACCATGACCCACTTCACCGACGACGGAAACGCGGCACCGTTGAAACCGCCGGCCGCCGCCGATTCCTTCGGACGCAACATCTGGATGCTTCGCAACACGTCTCACTCCTCTGCACCAATAACGTTGCCGCCCGCAATCCATTAATCCACAGTAAGCCGCAAACGTTTTGGCAAAGCCGGGCGGCAGGCTTGATTCGGTCGCATGTCTACACATATGTCCTCAGCGGCGAAAGGAGTGGGCCCGCCGTGACCGCGCATTGCGAAGCCCGGTTGTTTCTGTGCTTGACTGAAAAAGTTTGACGCTGCGATGATCAAAACTACAATTGCGGCAGGAGGATTCCGGCATGCCTGACGATGACTGGCGTGAGGTGACGTACAACGAGGTATTCGAGAATATCTGCCACGATCTCGAACTGCGCCGCGAGGAGCAGGGATTCGGTATCGACGAGGTGCGGCGGCAGTTGGAAGGGCTCTATATCCAGCAGGGCAGCGACTGGACGGGTCGCGGTGAGGTCGCTCGCATTACGCTGAACGCCACGGTGGCCGCGTTTGAGCACACCCTGGCCGAATGGGCGTAGGGCCGATGCCGCCGTGCTGCACGGCAGCTCACTCTTCGGTCTTCACCACTTCCTCAGCAAACCACTTCGCCGCCAGATCGGCACGCGAGGCGTGGCCGCCGCCGTCAAGGATCTCCTTTTTGAGTTTTGTGGCGCGGACGCGTTTCTCCAGAAACTCCAGGGCTTTGGGGCCTTCGCCGGCGTTGCGGAACACGGGGCTTTTCTTCAGGATGATGGGATGATCCTTCGTGCCCCAGAAGATGTAGATCGGGCGGTTGCGCCACGTTGCGTCCTTCAGCGGCATGAACTCGCCGTAGAAATTGCCGCTGCGGAAACAGAGCGCCGTAAACCATTCGGGATGGTTCATGGCGATATACCACGTCGGGACGCCGCCGCCGCTGAAGCCCGTGTGCAACACGTGCTTTCGATCGATATGAAACGAACCGAAGGCACGCTTCATGATGTCGCTCAGCATCCGGTCGTCTTCTGCGACCCGACGGCGCAGTTCGCGCAGGGAGCTGCCGCCTTGCCCGGCAATCTTGTACGAGGGACAGATGACGATGAAGCCGTATTTGTCCGCCTGGCCCTGCCAGCCGCCCAGTTCGCCCGGCCCGCTGCCGCCGGCGCCGTGGGAACTGACCACCAGCGGTATGGGGTCTTCCGGACTGTAACGCTTCGGTACGTAGACCCCGAACCGGCCGCCTTTGTAGTCCGAATGCCTGGACTGGTAGATCCTGCGCTTGCCCGGCGTGCCGTCAAGGACCTCCTTGCGGCGGAGCGATGGATCCGGAAACTGCAGGCGGATGCGGCCGGTGGGTTGCGGTCGCACCGCCGCCGCGGCATCATCGGCGGCGACGCGATAGTTGGGCGAGCCGGCAACCGTCTGGCGGCGTTTCAGGCTCGTGAGCAGGCTCATGGCCTCGGCTTTGGTGTCCGGCTCCTGTTTGAGGCTCTCTTTGAGAAAGGCTTCCGCGGCAACCAGGTCCCGGTCCCGAAATGCCGCCCTGGCGGCCTGCAGGAAGGTCCGGACTTTCGAGCTGATCGTGTACCACCGGGTGGTTCCCCGTTTGTACTTGATCACCCCGAACTTGACCTTGAGCTGCACGACCTCGCCCACCTTGCGCATCGGTCCGACCCGGGCTTCGCCGGTCTTCGTCAAGACCGCACCGCCCCGAGCCGGGGCGGCGGCAAACAGTAGCCCGACAACGATGGCGAACCGCCTAAACATAAAACCTCCAGGCTGCGAGTCCTCTAAGGACTCACCGGGTTTGACCCCGTCCGGGCGTCCGGGTTCCGTCCGGCGCCCAACCTTGCCGGCCGCCGCCACGCCGTTCCGGGGTGATTCGGTCAAGATCCACTTGCCGTGTTGTGCGGGAAGCGGCCGGAACGACAGGGGATGTGGAGCGGACAAATGACTCGGCTGCAGGTAGCAAAGCGGGCGTTTGGTGGTAGTGTGCAGATTCTGCCTGCGAAGACCCCTATGAACCCTTGTCTTCAACCGGCTGAGAAGGAGTTATCACGACCGATGATCATTGCAGATTTGAGCCGAATCGAGGGTCGGACGTACCCGGCCGGCCGACGCACCCAGGCGATGGTCGGCGAAGGCCAGGCCATTGAGGCCGAAGGCTTCTGCTCCGGCCACGTTACCCTGGAGCCGAACGGCGGCCAGATCCCCTGGCACAACCAGGAATCCGAAGAGGTCTACTTCGTCATCGAGGGTACCGGCGAGATGTGCCTGGGCGAAGAGCGCCGGACCTTGTCCGGCGGCATGGCAGTTTACATCCCGCCCGGGACCTTCCATCAACTGACCAACATCGGCGATACCCCGTTGCGGTTCATGTACATCTACGCACCGGCCGGCGACGTCGATCACTGGCGCCAGGAACTGTCCGGCACGCTGCCTAAAGCCGGCATCGATGTGCCGGCCCTGCCGGAGGGCGCGCAGCCGCAATGCACCGATCCCCCGGCAGACGCTTAAAGCCCTCTCAATCCAAAATCCGAAATCCAAAATCTGAAATTCCCAATGTCTGACATTACTACCCACCGCGTTGGCATCATCATGAACGGCGTCACCGGACGCATGGGCACCAACCAACACCTCATCCGGTCCATCTGCGAGATTCGCGCGGCCGGCGGCGTCAAGATCAGCGATGCCGAATACATCATGCCCGACCCCATCCTGGTCGGCCGCAACCCGGCCAAGCTCCAGAAACTCGTTGAACGCACCGGCATCGAGAAATGGTCGACCGACGTCGACGCCTGCCTGGCCGATGACGATTACCCGTTGTACTTCGACGCGCAGACCACGACGCGCCGCTTCGAGTGGGTCAAGAAAGCCATCGCCGCCGGCAAGCACATCTACTGCGAGAAGCCGACTGCGGTCAGTTGCGAAGAAGCCTACGAGCTGTACCGCCTGGCGCAGGAAGCCGGCATCAAGCACGGCGTCGTGCAGGACAAGCTCTGGCTGCCGGGCCTCCTGAAAGTTCAGCGCCTGAAGGAGCTCGGGTTCTTCGGCAAGATCCTCTCCGTCCGCGGCGAGTTCGGCTACTGGGTTTTTGAGGGAGATGTCATTCCGGCGCAGCGCCCGAGTTGGAACTACCGCAAGGAAGACGGCGGCGGCATCATCGTCGACATGCTCTGCCACTGGCGCTATGTCCTGGACAATCTCTTTGGCGAGGTGAAGTCCGTCTCCTGCCGCGGCGCCACGCACATTCCGGCACGCTGGGACGAGAACGGCGAGAAATACGAAGCCACATCCGATGATTCGGCGTACGCCACGTTCGAACTCGCCGGCGGCGTTATCGCCCATTTCAACTCCTCCTGGTGCGTCCGCGTTCGCCGCGACGACCTGCTGACCGTCCAGATCGACGGAACCAAGGGCAGCGCCGTCGCCGGCCTGCGCGACTGCGTTATCCAGCACTGCAGCGAGACGCCGAAGCCCATCTGGAACCCGGACATCGACCAGCCGATCGACTTCTACGACGGCTGGACTCGGGTGCCGGACTACGGCGACTACGACAACGCGTTCAAGATCCAGTGGGAGCTTTTCCTCCGCTATCTGGTGAAGGACGAACCGTTCCGCTGGGATCTGCGCGAAGGCGCCAAGGGCGTCCAACTCGCGGAGATGGGGCTCGAATCCTGGGACCAGCGGGCCTGGGTCGACGTCCCGGAACTGCCGATTATCGAAGCCAACAAATAACGAGGTTCATCATGCAAGATACCTGGACCTATTGCGACGAAGACGAAGACGAAGACGAAGAAAAGTCAAAAGGTAAATTCCCGAACAAGATCGTCGAGAAACTGTTCGAGTCGCGCACCATCATCATCAGCGGCACGATCAACATGAAACTGGCCAAGGAAGTGATGGCACAGTTGTTGGCGTTGGCGGCCGATTCCGATGACGACATCACCGTGTATATCAACTCGCCGGGCGGCCACGTGGAAGCCGGCGACACGATTCACGATATGATCAAGTTTGTCGGCCCGCGGGTTCGCGTTGTCGGTACCGGCTGGGTCGCGAGTGCCGGGGCGCACATCTATCTGTCCGTCCCCAAGGACGATCGGTTCTGTCTGCCGAACACCCGCTTTCTGCTGCATCAGCCCAGCGGCGGCGCCGGCGGCTGGGCTAAGGACATCGACATCGAAGCCAAGGAGATCCTGAAGATGCGCGAGCGTCTGAACAAAGTGATCGCCAAAGGCACCGGCCAGAAGATCGACAAGGTCCGCAAGGACACCGACCGCAACTTCTGGCTGAACGCCGAGGAAGCCATCGACTACGGCCTCTGCGGCAAGGTCATCGAGAATATCAAGGAGCTGAAGTAGATGACTGCACCGGTAGCAATGGTTACGGGCGCCGCCCGCGGCATCGGCCTGGCCTGTGCCGAAGCCCTCGCAAAGGAAGGCTTTGACGTTGTCATCGCTGATATCATTGATACGGCAGATGCCGTGGCCGCGATCGAAAAACTGGGCGCGAACGCACTGGGCGTGAAGTGCGACATCAGTTCGGCGGAAGCGCGCGCGGCGGCCATCGCCGAAGTCAAAGAGAAGTGCGGCAGGCTGAACGTCCTGGTCAACAACGCCGGCGTGGCGCCTAAAGTGCGCGCCGATATCCTGGAGGCTGCCGAGGACTCCTATGACTTCGTCATGGGCATCAATCTCAAGGGTCCGTACTTCCTGACGCAGGCCTGTGCCAACTGGATGCTCGAGCAGAAGCAGGCGAACCCCGACGACTACTTCGCCATCATCAATATCAGCTCGATCTCGGCCGAGACCGCCTCGCCGTCCCGCGGCGAGTATTGCCTGTCCAAGGCCGGTATCAGCATGATGACCAAGCTCTATGCCGCCCGCCTTGCCGACGACGGCATTTACGTCTTTGAAGTCCGTCCCGGCATTGTCAAGACCGACATGACCAAGGTCGTCACCGAGAAGTACGACAAGCTGATTGCCGAGGGCATCACGCCGATTCGTCGCTGGGGCATGCCCGAAGACATTGGTGCGGCCGTCGCCACCTGTGCCACCGACCGCATTCCCATGGCCACCGGCCAGGTCCTCAACATCGACGGCGGCTTCCACCTGAGCATCCTGTAGCGCGCAAACTGTGCGCGGCTCATTCCGGTTTTCGTGCCCGAGCATTCTTGCTCGTGACCAATCCGACAACACCACACCTGATACCCACTCATGCATACATCCGAAGTCATCATCAACGGCACCACGATCCCCGTCTACACCACCAACACCATCATCGTCGGCGCCGGCGCTGCCGGCATGGGCTGCGCCGTCAACCTGTTCGAGTTCTTCGAGCAGACCGGCGTCGAGACGCCGCAGGACCGGATTGCCGTGGTGACCACCGGCGTGCCGTTGGGCGCCTCGCGCATGTCCGGCAGCGACAAGCAGACCTACTACAAGATGGGGACGTCGCCGCGGGTGCCGGATACCGCGCATGACTTCGCCGTGACGATGACGACGCCCGGTTGTATGCACGGCGATCTGGCGTTGGCCGAGGGCAACGGTTCGTTGCGCGGCTTCTACCGACTCGTTGCCGCCGGCGTGCCGTTCCCCCACGACCCGGAAGGCGCTTTCCTCGGGTATAAGACCGATCACGATCCCTACGAGCGCGCGACGTCCGCCGGCCCGCGCACCAGTAAGTTCATGAGCGAAGGACTTCAGCACATGGTCGAACGCTACGGCATTCCGATCATGGACAAACAGGAGGTCCTTGATTTTGTCAAGGACGACGGCGGCCGCATCGTCGCGATGCTGACGATCGACAAGAAGAACGTCGATGGCGACAACCTGGGCCTCTCGGTCTTTCAGGCGGAGAACTTTGTTCTGGCCTGCGGCGGCCCCGGCGAGGTATATCAGACCACGGTTTATCCCAAAGGCCAGGTGGGTATCCACGGCATCGCCCTGAAAGCCGGGCTGAAGGCCAACAACATCACCGAATCCCAGTACGGTCTGGCTTCGACCAAATTCCGTTGGAACGTGTCCGGCACGTATATGCAGGTGGTCCCGCGCATCTACTCGACCGCCGCCGACGGCGTCAGTGACGAGCGCGAGTTCCTGACCGAGTACTACGAGACCATGGAACGCCTGGCCACCTGCATCTTCCTGAAAGGCTACCAGTGGCCCTTCGACGCGCAGCGCATCGACGACTTCCAGTCGAGCCTGGTCGACATGGCCGTGCACCGCGAGATCGTTGGGCGCGGCCGCCGCGTCTTTATGGATTTCCTGAAGAACCCGATCGGTACGGACGCCATGAACGCGTTCGCCTTGGACCACCTCGAGGAAGAGGCGCTGGTTTATCTACAGCGCACCGGCGCGCTGCAGGATCTGCCGATCGAGCGCCTGGCGCATATGAACCAGCCGGCGATCGACATCTACACCGAGAACGGCATCGACCTCTGGAATGAGCCGTTGGAAATCGCCGTCTGCGCCCAGCATATGAACGGCGGTTTCGTCGTCGACCGCTGGTGGCAGTCAAATGTTCCGCGCACGTTTGTGGTCGGCGAGATGGCCGGTACGCACGGCGTCAAACGTCCGGGCGGCTCGGCGTTGAACGCCGGGCAGGTCGGCGGCATCCGGTCCGCCGAGTACATTGCCAACGTCTACGGCGCCGAGCTGCCGGCGGACGTGAGCGGCAGCGATGCGGTTGCCGCGGCGGTGGCGGCGGGCCTCGAGAAACTGAACGGCATGCTCAACGGCGGCGCGGTTACGGCCGCTGAAGCTCTGGCCGAGACCCGCGCCCGCATGACTCGCTTCGGCGCGCATATCCGTTCGAAAACCGCCATCGGCGACGCCGTGACTGAAGCCGCGCAGCAGTATCAGAAACTGCAGCAGGACGGTCTGAAGGTCGATGACCGCAAACGCCTGGCGGATGCGGTGCAGGCTGAATCCATGTGCCTGACGCAGGTGGCGCTGCTGGCAGCCATCGAGGACCTCATTGTCCACGGCGGCGGCAGCCGCGGGTCCTATGTCGTGCTGGATCCGGACGGCCTCCCGATGCCGGAGATCCTGCGTGGCGAAGACGGCGAGCTCCCGGCCTGGCGGCCGGAGAACCAAGACCTGCGGGCGACCATCCAGGAAGTCAGCTACGCCGGCGACAGCGACCGGATGTTCACGTTTGCGCACGTCCCCGTCCGCCCGATCCCCGAGCGCGACATTGCGTTCGAGCCGGCCTGGACGGCCTACCGCGAGAAGAAAATATTTGACGGGGATGCGTAAGTAACTATCTTTGTCCTCGTCTCCATCACGTCTAACGCAACTGAGACCCATCATGAGTCCGTTCGCAACAGCAACAGAAAAGGCGGCTGAGACCGCCGTCCGGAACCGCACCGCCATCCGTCGCAGCATCGGGAATCTGCGACTGTTGCTTCTGCCTGCCGAACTCCTGCGACTTACAGGCCTGGCCTAGACGTCGCCTTTCCATTTTTCTGCGTTAACACTTCTTACACCTGACGAGGTTTTCACATGTCATCCAGAATGTCCGGCATTACATACTCGCGGCCGACGCCGATTGCGATCAAACAACGACGCTGGCCCGACGCGAAGATTACCCAGTCCCCGACCTGGTGTGCGGTCGATTTGCGCGACGGCAACCAGGCGCTCCCCGACCCCATGACGCCCGAGCAGAAAATGCGGTACTTCAAACTGCTCTGCGACGTCGGCTTCAAGCAGATCGAGATCGGCTTCCCCGCCGCGGCGGCGGATGAGTTTCAGTTCGCCCGCGATCTGATCGAGGGCGGCCACATCCCCGACGATGTCGAAATTTCCGTTTTGACGCAGGCGCGGCCCGAGTTGATCGAGAGAACCCTGGAGTCGCTGGCGGGCGTCAAGAACGCCATCGTCCACTTCTATATTGCTTCCAGCGACCTGCACCGGACCTTTGTGTTCGGCAAGACGCGGGAGGAGCAGCTGCGCATGGTGCAGGCGTCGGCGGCGCAGATACGCGCCGGCACGCGAGAGATGACCGGCCGCATCGGTCTCGAATTCTCCCCGGAGGAATTCACCGATTCCGACCTCGACTACGCCGTCGAGATGTGCAATTTGGTCGTTGAGACCTGGGCGCCGGAAGGCGATGAGAAGGTCTACCTGAATCTTCCGGCCACAGTCGAGCGGCGTCTGCCGCACGAGTATGCGGATATGATCGAGGAATTCATCAACCGGCAGAAGTTCCGTGAGAACACCATCGTGTCGCTGCATTCGCATAACGACATGGGCATGGCGGTGGCCGCGACCGTACAGAGCCTGATGGCCGGCGCCGGCCGCGTCGAGGGCACGCTCTTCGGCCATGGCGAACGCACCGGCAACGTCGACCTGGTTACCTGTGCGCTGGACCTGGAGTACCTCGGGGTCGACACCGGCTTGAACTTCGACGACCTTCCGGCGATCGTCGATTTGGTCGAGGAAGTGACCAGCATTCCGACGCACGCGCGCCACCCCTACGCCGGTGAACTGGTGTTTACCGCGTTCAGCGGCTCGCACCAGGACGCCATTCACAAGGGGCTCGCGCGCAAGGACGAGCTGGCCGGTCACTTCGGCGGCTGGAAGGTCCCCTATCTCCATGTCGACCCGTCGGCAGTCGGCCGGACCTTCGAGAAGTTCATCCGAATCAACAGCCAGTCCGGCAAAGGCGGCATCGCCCACGTCATGGAACAGGATTACCACATCCGCATGCCGCGCTGGGTGCAGATCGATTTCGCCAAGAAAGTCCAGGCCTTCGCCGATGAAGCCAAACGCGAACTCGGCAGCAAAGAACTGTGGACGATCTTCAGGTACCACTACAAGAAGCACGGCGAACCGATCGAGCTGAAGCATTACTGGCCGCGACCGATGCAGGACGACCCGGATATGATCGCGGGCGAAGTCCATGTCGGCTTCGGCGGCGAGGAACACCATCTGAAGTCGGAAGGCAACGGCCCGATCAGCGCTTTCGTACATGCCGTCAAGCAGCTTGACGGAATTCCGGACTTCAAACTGGAAGACTACGAAGAGGGCACGCGCGGCAAGACTGCCGATGCAGAAGGCATCTGCTTCATCAAGCTGAATGATCCCGAATCCGGCATCTCGCGAATCGGCGTCGGGCTCGGCAGCAATATCGACCAGGCCGCGGCCCGGGCGGTTACGGCCGCGATCAATGCGTTGTTGCGCCCCGACGAGTGAGTTGTCGCCGCCGGCTCCCGGGTCCGGCTGTCAAGAACGTCGCGTGCAGTCGGCGCCCGCGGCTGCCCTGCAGGCAAAACCGCCGGCGTCGGCTCCCAACCCACTCAGGGAATCGTCGGGCTCGGCGTTCTCATCCCCTGGGGTGGAATTGGCGATGGATATCGACCAGCCGATCTTCGTCGATGTGGGTGTAGATCTGCGTCGTGGAGATGTCCGCATGGCCGAGCATCTCCTGAATGGTGCGGAGGTCGGCGCCGTGACTCAACAGATGGCTGGCGAAAGAATGCCGCAGCATGTGCGGGTGGAGTTCCTTGCCGATGCCCGCCGCCAGGGCCATCTGCTTCAGGACCTGCCAGATCCGGGCCCGGGTTAACGGCCGGCCGTTTTTCGACAACAGCAGCTCGGCGTACGCCTGTGTGTCCGACGCCAGTTGCGGCCGGACTTCTTCCAGGTAGTACTTCAGTTGTTCGTGCGCCGGTGTGCCGAACGGCACCAGCCGGGTCTTGCTGCCTTTCCCCGTGACGCGAAAGACGTTCTGATCGAACTGGATCTGTTCCACCGTCAGCGTCACCAGTTCGCTGACGCGCAGACCGCTGGCGTAGAGGATTTCCACAATCAGATGGTTTCGGCGGTCCAGGAGGTCCTTGGACTTGCGGTAGAGCTCCAGCAGGGCGCCGACTTCCTTTTCCGTCAGGTAGTGCGGCAGACTGCGGCGGGTTCGCGGGCTGTCCATCACCTCGGTCACGTCCTGCTGCAGCAGGCGTTCCTGAAACAGCCAGCGGAAAAAGATCTTCAGCGTCACCATCTTGCGGGCGATGGTGGTCGATTCCTGTTGCATATCCAGGGCGTGATCAAGGAAATCGTGCAGATCATCGCGCGAGACCTGGGTCCAGGAGGTCCTGCCGGCCTCCGTCAGAAACGCCGCCAGCTGTTTGAGGTCGGTTTCGTAGGCGGTCAGGCTGTTTTTGGCCAACCCGCGTTCAACCGCGGCCCAGGTGATGAATTGTTTGATCGGCGTGTACATTCCAGAAAACCATGATCCGGCCCGGCTGCCGGTCTCCGGCAGCGGTTGACTGCGGCGGACCTTTTAGTTGAATTCAGGTTGTCCCCGCCTGCAGCGCCTCCCGAATCTTCGTCTGGAGCTGGTCGGGGTCGCAGCTCTCGGCGATCGGCACATGCAGGATCGGCAGGTTGGCGGCCGCCAGAGCGCAGTTCACGAACTCATCGCGCTCGATCCGGTCCGGACGGTTGTGGCTCGGGTCGTCCAGTTCGATCACCAGAACCGGAGCCAGGCTGTCCGGCCGGCAGAGCAGGAAATCAACATGCTTCGACTGAATGCGGTTGAAGGCCGCCCGCCACTCCGCCGCCCCCTCTTCGACGGTGATGACGTCGGCCAGTCGCGGTTTGCAGGCGATGAAGAACTCGTGCTGCACCGCTTCGCGCAAGGCATGGAAGAAGTCCAGTTCGCCTACGGTCAGCAGCGCCAACACCTGTTCATAGGGATAGGTAACGCGCTTTTCCGGTGTCCGCGAAAGCCAGGCCAGCCAGAATGCCAGCAAGAGCAGCCCGGAGATGACCAGGATCCACTTCAACGACCAGTCGAACACGAACAACGTTGCCACAGGCAAGGCCTCCTTCCCCCAAGGATAGCGTCGCGGCAAAACGAAATCAAGGCCGCCGCCTGACTCGACGTAATGCGCCCGTTGACGGGGTGTCGCGTCTGCCGGCATGCCGCCAACGGCAGAGGCCTGACCCGCTGGTGTCGGGAAAGCAGCCCGCGGGAGCCGCTCCCCGTGACTGACGCATTGCGATTCGACAGCCATCCCCCCCGCCGCGGCGGGCAGGGAGGAGCCTGAACCGGGGCCGCCCATGTTCCCCGGGGCCGCAGTCCTCGGGAGACAACTGCGTCTGCCCGCCGTCTGCCCGGCGGCGTCTCGCCGCAGGACAGCGACGAATGCAAGGGCCGCCTCACGACCGGCGACAGCGGCCCGACTGGAAGACAAAACGGCCGGAGCATATGCCGTACTCATATGCTCCGGCCTCTGTCTAACACGGAGCGGGGACAGGCCCCGCTGGAACCGCTGAGAACTTACACAACGCCCTGGTCGAGCATCGCGTCGGCGACTTTGACGAAGCCCGCGATGTTCGCGCCGAGAACGTAATTGCCTTTGTCGCCGTACTCGTAAGAGGCGGCGTAGGCGTTCTTGTGGATGGCGATCATGATGTTGTGCAGACGTTCGTCCACTTCCTCGCGCGTCCAGGACAGGCGCATCGAGTTCTGGCACATCTCCAGACCGGAACAGGCGACACCGCCGGCGTTCGCCGCCTTGCCCGGACCGTACAGCACCTTGTTCTCCAGAAAGACGTCGACGCCGTCCGGCTCGGTCGGCATGTTGGCCCCTTCGGAAACGACAAAGCAGCCGTTGTCGATCAGGGTCTTCGCATCGTCGCCGGAGATCTCATTCTGCGTGGCCGACGGGAAGGCGGCGTCGCACTTGATCGACCAGGGCCGCTCGCCTTCGCGGTACTCGGCGCCCGGGAACTTCTGGACGTATTCGCGGATGCGGCCGCGCCGGACGTTCTTCAGCTCCATGACGAATGCCAGTTTCTCGGCGTCGACGCCGTCGGGATCGTAAACCGTGCCGTTCGAGTCAGACAGGCTGACGACCTTGGCGCCGAGCTGATTGAGTTTCTCGGTGGTGTATTGCGCGACATTGCCGGAACCGGACACCGTGCAGATCTTGCCTTCAAAGCTGTCGTCGCGGGTCTTCAGCATTTCTTCGGCGAAGTAGACCGCGCCGTAGCCGGTGGCTTCCGGGCGGATCAGGGAGCCGCCCCAGTTCAGAGCCTTGCCGGTGAGGACGCCGGTGAACTCGTTGCGCAGGCGCTTGTACTGACCGAACATGAAACCGATCTCGCGGCCGCCGACGCCGATGTCGCCGGCGGGAACGTCCGTGTCCTGGCCGATGTGCCGGGACAGTTCGGTCATGAAACTCTGGCAGAAACGCATCACTTCGGCGTCGGACTTGCCCTTCGGATTGAAGTCCGAACCGCCCTTGCCGCCGCCCATCGGCAACGTGGTCAGGGAGTTCTTGAAGATCTGCTCGAAGGCCAGGAACTTGAGGATGCCGAGGTAGACGCTCGGGTGGAAGCGCAGACCGCCCTTGTACGGGCCGATGGCGCTGTTGAACTCGATGCGGAAACCGCGGTTGACCTGGACCTTGCCCCTGTCGTCCTGCCACGGCACCCGGAACATGAGGGTGCGTTCCGGTTCGACCAGCCGTTCGAGAATGCGGTTCTCTTTGTACTCCGGATGCCGCTGGACCACCGGCTCCAGGGAATCGAGCACCTCTTTGACAGCCTGGTGGAATTCCGGTTCCGCCGGATTGCGCTTCAGCACCAGTTCCATGACTTCGCTTGTGTACGACACAGGAGTCTCCTTCGGTTGGTTGGTTGTTCCGGCTGCAGCCCCGACGATCGCGACCGGCCGGCTTCTTGATTTTAATGGCAAAGAACCGCCAATATAAAAAGCTGAACCGCGCCGTCAAGCGCGAAAATCCGCTTTAATCTGGCAGTTTTAACCTCAAAACTATCCAGGCTATGGCATATTATTACAAAATTGTCAAAAAACATCCCGCCCCGAGGCAGGGGCGCAAATTGGCAGGATTTCCAATTTATTTCTTGAAAATTCCGCGGTTGGCGCCAGGGTCGTCGCGGGTCAGCTACGGTTTGGAGCGGACGGACGATGAATCAGGCACAGAAAGTCGCCATCCTGCGGGTGCTGCGGGAGGCGGACGGCGCAGTCAGCAGCAAGCTGGTGGCGGAGGGGATCGGGGCCTACGGTTTTGATCTGAGCCCGCGCTCGGTGCGTCTCTATCTGGAAGAGATGGAGCGCCAGGGCCTGGTGGCGCCGGCCCGGCGCGGCCGCCGGGGCGGCCGCCGCATTACGGCCGCCGGCGAAGCTGAGATCAACGATGCTCTGGTCCTGAAACGCGTGGGCCTGACCGCCGCCAAGGTGGACGAGCTGGCGTGCCGCATGACGTTGGATACCACCGCAGGCAGCGGCCGCATTGTTCTCAACCTTTCGTTAATCCACGCGAGTCTGATCCGGCCGGCGCTGGCGGCAATGCTGCCGGTATTCCGTGCCGGTCTCGGTATGGGCCTGCGGTTGTGCGTTCTGGAGCCGGGCACGCAGGTCGGGGAGTTCCGCGTGCCGGCCGGCCAGGTTGCGATCGGCACGGTCTGCAGTGTCACGGCCAACGGCGCCCTGCTGGCGCGGGGCGTCCCGACGACATCGAAATTCGGCGGTGTCTTGGAGTATCTTGACGGCGAGCCGATCCGGTTTACGGACGTGATTTACTACGACGGCACCTCGCTGGATCCGCTGGAGATCTTTATCAAGGGCGGTTTGACGCATGTTTCATCGATCCCGCAGACGGGGCGGGGGCGAATCGGCGCGAGCTTCCGCGAGGTGCCGACCCTGGTGCTGGACCGCGTGCAGGCTGTCTTTGCCGATCTGGAGCGCTTGGGTCTGGGGCGGATTCTGGTCTTGGGCAAGCCGAACCAGCCGTTGTTGGGGTTCCCCGTATCCGAGGGGCGCACCGGCCTGATTGTGCCGGGCGGACTCAACCCGGTGTCGGCGCTGGAGGAGGTGAACATCGCCGCGGAAAACTTCGCGCTGGCCCAGCTGTTCGAGGCGCGGCGACTGGAAACCTGTCAGGAGGTGGCGCAGCGTTTCGGGCTGGGCTAGTGTGTCGTCCCGGAAATTCGGATTCACGCCTCGGATTCATGGGCCGATGCCCTGGCTTCACATGCCGCGAACAGGATGCGGGATCGGGGTTCTGCTTTCCGGGAAGCGCCGCCAAGCTCAGTTTGGGAGAATCCATATCCCCTTCAGTTCAGCCGGGCACACCACAAGCCCAATACGAAACGGGAGCCGGGCCGGTGCTCGCCCGGCAGAGTGGGGGATACTTCCGGCGATACCGCCCGCCCACCGTTCGCCATCCACGATCCACTGCCTGCGAATCCCGATTCTTCGCGGCTGGGCAGTGGTTGGCAAGGCTTGTAACCACCTGATTGGACAATACATTATCTATGAAACAGGAGGCCCGCCGACCGGCGTTGTGCCGGCCGGGATGCCGAATCCCGGAAAGGGGAAGAACAGGAACGGGTTCGGCACAGGGCTCGGGAAACAGTCACACACATGAGCTATCTGGTTCAATGTCAAGTCTGCGGGGTTCGGGTCGAGGCCGATCCGCAACTGGTGGGCCAGGACATGGTCTGCCCGGAGTGCAAAGAGCAGTTCAGGGTCCCGATCACGAATATCACCGCCGGTCTGGTTGAGGGCGATCTGTGGATCCAGCGGAGCCTGGGCACGGGTGATATCGGCGAGATGTTCCTTGCCAAACGGCTGTCGAACAATCAGAAGCTTTATCTCAAGGCCTTAACGCCGGCGGTTACGGTCGAGCCGCAGGCGACGAATGCGTTTCTGGCGGCGCTGTCACGGGCGGGGGACCTGAGCCATCCGAACCTGCTGCCGGTAGTCGAAACCGGCATGATGGCCGGGCAGCACATCTACGTGATGCCCTTCCAGCCCGGGACGTCGATTCAGGCACTGGTCGACGCCGAGGGCCCGATGCCGGAACGCGATGCGTTGAAAATCGCCATGAAGACCGCCCGCTGCCTGCGCATGGTCAATGAGGAGCGCGGTCTGGTGCACGGTTCTCTCAAGCCCGGCAACATTGTCGTTGACGACGAAGGCGAGCCGTACATTCTCGAGCTGGGCAATTTCAAGCGGGTCCTGGCCGGGTCGATGTTGACCCTGGACCATCTGAACAAAGCCGGTTGCGTTGCCGACTATATGAGCCCGGAACAGGCTCAGGGCTGGCCGCAGTTGGATGCGCGTTCGGACATTTACGCTTTGGGCGCGACCTTGTATTTCATGCTCACCGGCCGCAAACCGTATGAAGGCCCGGACACGCGTACGGTTCTGCACCACCACCTCAACTCCGGCGTGCCGGACCCGCGCAAGCTGAATTCCGAGGTCTCTGCTGAAACCGCCGACCTCGTTTTCGGCATGATGGACAAGGATCCTGAGGAACGCTACCAGTCCTGGCGCGAGCTGGTGGACGAGATGAAGGACCTCCTGCGCAGTCATGCGCCGGGGACGGAGACTGAGATTGCGCTCAAGACCCAGTTGCACATGCACAGCATGCAGATCGAGCAGGCCGCGCACCAGTCAAAGAGTCCGGTCATGCTGATTGTGATGGCGTTTGTTGCCGTGTTGATGTTGGGCCTGATCATCCTCGGCCTCGTCTTTGCGATGATGCAGGAAGACCCGGTCAAGGATCCCGCGCCGGTCAACCTGGAGCGCCGCATCGACCGCCGCGTTACCCGGAATCGGCAGAATGCTCGGCGGCCGCCGGACACGCCCGGCAGCCGCATCAACCCGGTCCTGCAGAAGAAAATCGAAGCGATCCTCAAATTCCACAAAAAGAACCCGGAGAAGACCGACTTCGCGGTGGAACGGCTGCAGATGCTGCTGGCCAGAGACGCCAAGACGGACGGTGAGAAGGCGGCGGTCGAGAAAGAGATTGAACGCCTCAAGACCGCGGCCAACGAGAATCTTGTCGACCTGAATGCAAACCGAAACGGTGATGACGATGACGACGATGACGACGATGACGCAACGCCGAAAGCGCCGCAAACGGCCAAGCAGCTTCGGGACTTCGTTTTCCTCGGTCCGTTGAAGTTCCCGCCCGACAAAACCTGGCCGTACGTGCAGCCGAAAGAACGCCGCGGCCTGCCCAACCTGGCCCTGAAGATCAAGAGCAAAGACGGCAAACGCAGGGTTCACTGGCAGCGGCTGTTTCCATCATTCCAGAGCGGCAAGTGTGAGTTGCGCCGGAACTTGAGCGGTCCCAAGGACAATGTTCACGCCTATGCCGTCACCACAATCACCGCCCGGAAGGAAACCAAAGCGCGCCTGGTCCTGGGCTACGATGATGATCTGGTCGTCTGGCTCAACAACGAAAAGGTCTTCGATAAGAAGGGCCACACCAGAGAAGACGCGGTGAAACAGCCGATCACGCTGGAGCGCGGGATCAATATTCTTATTGTGCGCTGCCGCAACGGCAGCCGCGACTGGTGGTTCTCGCTGCGCCTGACCCAACCGGACAACGACCTTGAACCCGCCGGCACTACGATCAAGGCGCCGGCTCTCAACAAGTAGTCCCTGTGCCGGTTGCTGTTCGACGTGCCGCGAAAACACCTCGGCAGTCCTCCCGGAACGGCGGGCACCGCCGTTTTCTACTGCCGCGCCAGCCGAACCATTGCCAGCGTGGTGAACTCCGGCACCGTGAACTCGACGTAACCGTCCCTGGCGGCGAAGGGGATGCTGTCGCCCGCCGGCTCCAGGATCACCTCCTTGATGTCGTCGGCTTTGACGCGGCAGGGCGCCTGGTGGAACGGCCGGACGTTCTCGATGGACGGGATCGCCGAGTTGCTCGCTTGATGACCGACCTGGTAGTCGATCAGGTTCAGCAGCAGGTCTTCGTTATCGAGCTGCATCAGGTTGGTCTCAACGGTGGTCGGCAGATCCACGCGGTACAGCGGCTGCGGCTGCAGATGGTCGCAGAGCCCGGCAAAGAACTGCCGCAGCCAGTGATGGTTGTAGGTCCAGTACGCCTGGAAGATCGAGCCGCAGATATACACGGCCCTGCCTTTGCCGAAGGTATTCACGGTGGCAAACGGATAAGGTGAGACGTCGTCGGCCGGCGGGGCGCAGGTGTTGTGGCGGAACGCCCGCAAGTTTGTGCTCTCGCCCTGCGGTTCATAGTAGTCGGCCAGGATCTCGGCGCCGTCGGCGATCACTTTCTGGGTCAATGCCCGGCACTGCAGCACCAGGTCGTACGTGTCCCCGCGCACCGCGTCATGCGGCTTGAAATGGCTGACACTGAAGACACTGGGTTCGATGTAGTCGAGACCGAACACGTCCGGCAGCAGAAACTCGCCGTCGCGGATGACCGACGTGCCCGCCGCAATCAGCGTGCCGCCGGCTTTGACCCAGTCGCGCAGGGCGTCGATCTGGTCCGGGGCGTAATCGCCCGGCTCCGGCAGAACGATGGTTCGGTAGTCGCCGTAGGCGGCGGTCTCCAGCGCGCTGAGAATGTCATGCTGGACATGGCCTTCCACGAGCATCTTGTGGGCGCCGCGAACCGGATCTTCCAGCGCCCGCATGGCGACCCTGGTGCGATCCGGCACCGGCGCCAGCAGGGCGGTGTCCTTCACCGAATGCGCTTGCCGCAGGAGGTCCTCGCGCGGCTCGACAAAGCCGAAGGATTCGTTGAACATCTCGTAGACGGCCGGCTGCAGCGTGCCGTCGACGTTGACCTGGTCACCGCTGGTGGCGGCGACGCCGTTGCCGATCATCGCGGCGAACTCGGTGGTCATCTGGGCGGCCGGCTTCAGCGTCAGATCGCCCCAGCCCTGATAGAAGCGGACCGACATCACCTGGCACGGGCGGTTCAGCGTGCGGACATGACGCGCGGTGAAGCTGTGCGACAGATAATTGTTCCGCGGCTGGCTCTCCCAGCAGAGAATGTCGTTGGCTTCGGTAAAGGTCATCGGCGCTTCCAGATGGCCGGAGCGATTGGAACAGATCAACTTGTCGGCGTCGTGTTTCTTGATCAGATGGCGCAGCTCGCGAATCAGCTTGGTGCAGGCGTCGTAGTTCCAGGTGATGCCGTCCTGAACGGAGATCTCGTCGATGTCCCGGTTGTACAGCGCCCGGTACTTCTTCCGGCAGCTGTCGCAGAAGCAGCCGTCATTTGCTGCGGCTACGGGGATGTCCAGCCAGAGCGCATCGACGGGGTAGTCCCGGATGACCTCCTCAAGCTGCGGGATGACCAGCTCCTCCTTATACGGTGTGTTCAGACAGAGGCGGGCCCAGGCGCCGTAAATGCCGGTGGGCGTGCCGTCGCGTTTGATGTAGCGCCAGTTTTCGTGCTCCCGGTAGGCGTGAACATCAGTGCAAAGGGAGTAGTAGGCGTAGGTGAAGATCCCGCGTTTGCGGCACTCGGCGGCGGCCTCCATCAGAAAATCCGGCTCCAGGCCGGAATGTTTGTGCCCCGTGCGCGTGTTGAAGAAGCTGTTGCCGAAATGACACTTCGAAAAGAGCGCCACCATGTTGACCTTGCCGCGTTCAAGATGGTCGACGAACGCCTTCGCATTGAAGTTCTTGATCGCGTTCAACGGGAACTCCGGCATATGAAAATCCATATGCACCGCGCGCATATGCTGGAAGAATTTGCTCTGTTTATCGACCATCGGACCACTCCTTGTTGGGTTCGTTTCACCTGTGCCGGCCGCGCCGCGACACGTCCCGGTTGCTCGCCGATAACTATGATCGAATGTGCGCAATTACCTATGGCGGTTTCCACTCTTTTTATGTATATTTCTCATATGGCGTATTTCCGACATTTCTCCCGGGAACTGCCGGGGCTGAAAGTGAACCCGATGGTTTGCCGGTTGGTGACGCTGAACCAGTGGTGGGGCTTGAGCCTGTGCCACCCGTTCTGGCGGCTGTACTACAACCTTGACCCGGGGTTGGCGGTCGATTTCGAATCGCACCGGGTTCCGCTGCCGCCCGGGAAGCTGGCTGCGATCCCGCCGATGTCTCCGTGTACCGGGCAGGCGACCGGCGACGCGCGCCAGCTTTATATCCATTTCACGGCGTCGCCCCCGTTTGATCGCGTCGAACCGGATGTCTATATCCTGCCGTCGCACACCGGTGTGCGGCAGGCGTTGAAGGCGTTGATGTCCGGACCCGAGCGGTCGGAAGAAACCGCGTACCGTGACACCGCCGCGGTGCTCGGGCTATGTCTGCACGCGCTGCAGCACGTGCCGGCGGACCGTCTCAAGCCGCAGCCGCAATCGCGACGGGTGCAGCAGGCGATTCGTCTGATGCGGAACAGCCCGGACCGGGTTTTGACCAATCCGGAACTGGCGGCGGAACTGGGAATGAATACGAATGCCTTTATCAACCTGTTCGGTCGCGAGACCGGGACGCCGCCGCAACGCTGGTATCTGCAGATGCGGCTGCGACGGGCCGGCCTGCTGCTGGCGCATTCCGAATACTCGATCGACGAGGTCGCCGACGAAACCGGGTTTGCCGACCGTAACCACTTGAGCAAGGTCTTTCGCCGATACCACCAGATCCCGCCGGCCGCCTACCGCCGTAATGTCCGCCGCAGTGGATAGAGACAATTGCCGGGAGAAACAGGGGTCAGACTATGGTTCGCTTGCCGGCCATTGGGCTGGAAGCCTGCGCTGCGTTGTGTTGTTTGGAATGACGTTGCACGACGCCGGGGTTACGCCACGGAGTGTCGTGCTGCGTTGTGCTGGTCGTGCCGCTTCGCGGGGAATGAAGCTGCAGCGCAGCCTCAGTGGTAGTGCAGGCAGAAAATGCTGCGGCCGATTTCGACACAGTCGCCGGGGCGGATACGGGCTTTGTTGACTTGCTCGCCGTTGACGTAGGTGCCGTTGGCCGAGTAGTTGTCCAACACCATCACCGTCTTGCCGGATGGGATGAGCTGCAGATGGTCGCGGGAGACGCCGGAGTCGTCCAGCGTGATATCCGCTTCCTCACTGCGGCCGACGAAGATCGAGCCGCAGTCGCCGGACAGGTCGAATGCCGGAGAGATCGATTCGGGCAACGGGGAAAAGCGGAAATCCTGATGGCTCCAATCATGATCCGCAAACATGGCCGCGGCTTCTTCGGCCGGATTGCCATTGACGTTCAGCGTGAAGTTGGCGCCGCCGATCTGCACCCGATCCGTGAGTGACAGGAGCCTGGACTTGTCGATGTCGACGCTGTTGACTTTGACGGTGTCCCTTGAGAGTCGGGTCACCGCGAAACCCTCGGGCGTCCAATGGAACATGGCATGGAAAGGCCGGAGGCGGGTATCGGAGAGACACAGGTTGCAGGCCGCGCAAGACCCGACAACGAGCGGGTCAATCCCCATTCTGTACCCCTGGTGAGCGATCGTCAAAGTGATCTGACACTTGCCGGCAGACTTCAGTGGTTCGTCAACGCCCAGTCCGAACCGGATGCCGACGGCGTTTCTTGCGGCCTTTCTCCTGGCCGCATCGAAGATGATTGTTTGCTCATTGATGTTGACCACGCACATGCCGCCGATGCCGCACACGGCCTGGCGACAGGGAATGCCGTTGAAGCTGGTCATATCTTTCACGCCGCAGTCGGCGAGGATGTAGTCGTTGCCAACCCGCATCACGGCGAGCTGCTTTTTTGACAGGGTTGGATCCGACAGCACGATGTCGGCTTCCTCCGGGTCGGTGCCGATGAAAACGGCAGACTTGCTGTCGTCGAACTCATGCGTGCTGAGCGCCCCGCGGGTGATCAGGTTGAGGGAGACCTTTTTTCCGGGGCCGACATCCGGATCGCCGATGAATCTGCCGGAGACCGTCTTTTCGCCGAGCGTCTGTTCCCGTCTTTTCCTTGCATGCTCGATGGCCGGCGACACGTATTCCTCGTCGGTCCCTTCTTCTTGCCCGAACGTTGCACCACCATTGCTGCCCATGGTTACCCAGCTCCATTTCTATGATTCTCTTTGCGGCAGAGCCTGCCGGGCGTTCCCGAAGCCGCGGCAGACAATTCTTTATAAAGAACACATATTGCGTCTGGAGTAAAGCGAAAGAGGAGGGAATTTCAGATTTCAGGTTTGTGATTCGAGATTTCAGATTGAGGGATGTCGGAGCCGGCGGCGCCGGCGGGACCCCCGTAAAGCGGGGCAAGCACGAAATTCATCCCTGCTTCGGGCGCGCCCTTTCCGCGCACCGGAGTTTCGGCTGCCGGCAGTCGACGCGCCGGAACATGCCCAATGACCGCGTCGAGCATCACTGTACCGGCGAACCGATGCACTGCAGCATGTCAAGATCTATTGACTCAATCAACGCCGATGGCGAACATGCCCTCAAGGTCGTGGCGGGAGTACGAGCGAAATGCGAGCATGGTTTCGCTGTCGACGATGCCTTCCACCTTGAGCATGGAACCGGTTACGGTATCGGCCATGGCTTCATTGTTGGCGGCCCGCACCAGGGCGATCAGGTCGTAGCGCCCGGTTACCGAGTAGACTTCGGTAATATTGGGCATTTCCGACAGTTGCGAGGCGATTTCGTTTACGCGTTCGCGGACGACTTTCAGCGCGACAATTGCGGTAACCATATTACTTGCTCCTCGTTGATGGTCCTGCCTGGTGTCGGTGTATTACAGCACCGCCAAGCTGAATGGTAGCATGGTGTCGGGGCGGCATCAAGCCAGGGGCCGACGGTGAGTCATGGCCTCGACTACTGCCCTCCTTCGCATCCCGCAGGCTTGACCTGCGGCACTTGAGGATCAGTCACTGACATGAATCCGCGGCACACCCAACCCCGTGTTCCTGCCGCTCTGGTCGGCATGTCGACCAGAGCGGCAGGAACACGGGGTTCAAGGCGGCCGTGTGTTGCAGGTGACCGATCCTGAAACTCCGCACCGCAAGCTCCTACGCCGAAGCTTCGGCGCTCAAGAGGGTGCGGGATCTCTATGCGGACCGCGAACGGCAGTAAACGAGGGGTTACGACGGTGAGTCATGCCGGCCGGGCGGGGTGTAGTGGCCAAAGCCGCTGTCCACCACCGACAGGCTCTTCCTTGTCGGGGTTCTGGTCAGTGAGCTGCAGAATACCACCGTCGCCGGCCCGGGGCCAGAGCTGCGAACGGGGAACAGCAGTTCAAGACCGCTCTGGAGTGGGCTGTGAGCGAGACGGGGAAGGAGGTCCCCGCTATTCGCGTTCCTTTCCCGGCCGTGCGGGGGGCCGAAACGGGAGGGGCAGGGCTCTGTGTGCCGGTGACCGATCCTGAATCCCCCGCTCGCAGGAGTTCGAGCCGGGGGCTTCCCGGCTGCCGGCGACACGTGATTCGTCGAGTACGTATGCGACTTCCGCCGGGCAGATCCGGTTGCCTTGATCTGGCCGGGGGACTGGATAGTGTATGATCCCGGATCATGGTGATCCGGGCCGCCTGAATTTTCACTGGTGTTTTCGGAGGTCATCCCCCATGAGCATGAACCATCAGAACCCGAACCGGAACGGATCGAATCCGCCGCCTGCGGAGGGTTACAGCATTCCGCCGCCGGGCGCCATGCCGAACGGCCTGCCGCCGCCGCCGCGCCGCAAGAAACGCGCCGGCATTACGTTTATCCTCTTCGCGCTGGCAATTATCCTGCTCATGATCGGCGGCGTCATCATGGTCGTCGCAATCGCCATGGGCGGCGGCGGCGGTTCCCCCGGCCAGATCCCGGTGCAGGAAACCGTGGTCAAAAAGGGGACGTCCGGGAACAAGGTCGTCATCATCCCCGTGGCCGGCGTGATTCACGGCGGCGAAGGCGGTTTGGCCGACGCCGGGGCAAAGAGCATTATCAAGCAGCTGCATAAGGCCGAAGACGACCAGGATGTGGTCGCCATTATCCTGGAAATGGACACGCCGGGCGGCGAAGTCATCGCCACCGACGAAATCTACAACGAGATCCTCAAACTCCGCGACGACATCACCGTGATCACCTACATGCGGTCCGTCGCCGCCAGCGGCGGCTACTATCTGGCCGCCGGCACCGACTACATCGTCGCCCACCGCATGACGATTACCGGCAGCATCGGCGTCATGTGGCCGGACCTCAACGTCCACGGCCTGATGCAGAAGGTCGGCGTCAAGAGCGACAGCTACCATCGCGGCGAACTGAAGGACATCGGCAATCCGATGGCCGACCCGACGCCTTCCGACGAGGAGGCGATCACCCGCAAACAGAAGGAGGACGAGATCTTCCAGGGGCTGGTGGACGAGGTCTACGAGGATTTCGTCCAGATCGTCGCCAAAGGCCGCAAACTCCCGGTGGAGACGGTGAAGGCCGCACCGATCGGCGACTCCCGGATCCTCTCCGGCACGCAAGCCAGGAAACTCAAGCTGGTCGACGAACTCGGTTTCCTGGAAGATGCGATCAAGTATGCCCGCAAGACCGGCGACCACAAGGTCGTCCGCTACGAGAAGATGCCGTCCTTCCTGGATCTGCTGACCATGAAGGCGACCAAGACCCCGCCCGGCATGCTGCAGCAGATGCTGCCGGCGGAACAGCGCATGCTGCGTCCCGGCCGACTGTATTTTCTCAGCCCGCATGTGTTCTGATGCGCAAGACACGGGACACGAGACACGAGACACGAGACACGAGAACTTGACTGGTTTTGTGGGAATGCCGCATAAGTTTGCTGTTTGGCACACGAAGATGGTCTGAAGACAACGTACGGAACCTGAGATGAAGCGATCCGAAGTCAACGAGATTATCCGTCAGGGCATGCAGTTCCTGGATGACATGAATTTCAAACTGCCGCCGTTCGCCCATTGGACGCCGGAGGAATGGAAGCAGAAAGGTCTGGACTGCGCCGACATCGTCAAGCAGAGCCTGGGCTGGGACATCACCGATTTCGGCAGCGGCGACTTCAACGCCTGCGGGCTATTTCTGTTCACCTTGCGCAACGGCACCCAGGCAGACGTGGCCGCCGGCAGCGGCAAGGTCTATGCCGAGAAAATCATGATCGTGCGCGAAGGCCAGGTGACCCCGCGCCATACGCACCCGTTCAAAACGGAAGACATCATCAACCGCGGCGGCGGCGAGCTGGTCATCCAGCTCTGGGGCGACAACGGCGATCAGACACCGACGGAAGACGGTGAGATCCACCTGAAGAAGGACGCGGTTGCCGTCACGGTTCAGGCCGGCGCCGCCATCACGCTGAAACCCGGCGAATCGGTGACCCTGGAGCCGGGTCATTTCCACAAATTCTGGGGTGCCGCCGGCAAAGGCCTGGTGCTGGTCGGCGAGGTCAGCCGGGTCAACGACGACAACACCGACAATTGTTTCGTGCCCGCCTGCGGCCGCTTCCCGGCCATCGACGAGGACGAGGCGCCGGTACGGCTGCTGATTCCGGACTACCCGGCCTACTACCGGGGCGGCGGGCGGGCGGGATGAATGCCGGCCCGGGCGCAAGTCCATTTTCCCGGGAAAAAGCGGGAATAGCTGTTGATAAATGGCTAACATCTATTATAATAAATCTCATGCTCGGTCCGGGGTGCGCGCGGTGCGTTGATTCCGGGCTGGGACTCGATGGGGCGGCAGACCGCATTTGAGGCTGAGATCAAGTTCTAATTCACGGACAGCAGGAGACTTGTGAATGGCAAAGAAGAAGGCGACGACAAGGAAGATTGCCACGGGCCCGAGTGACAAAAATCTCGAGGTGGCGTTGGGGCAGATTGAACGCGAATACGGCAGCGGCACGGTCATGCGGCTGGGCGACGAGACGGCGGCGGCCAATGTCCGCACGATCTCGACCGGCGCTCTCTCGCTGGACCTGGCGCTCGGCATCGGCGGCGTGCCCCGGGGGCGCATCGTCGAGGTGTACGGTCCGGAGTCCAGCGGCAAGAGTACGCTGTGTTCCCACATTGTGGCCAACGCCCAGAAGGCCGGCGGGATCGCCGCCTTCATCGACGTCGAGCACGCCCTCGACCCGCGCTATCTGGAAGTCATCGGCGTCAACACGAAGGACCTCCTGGTGAGCCAGCCGGACTGCGGCGAGGACGCTTTGAACATCGCGGAGACGCTGATCCGTTCGAACGCGTTGGACATCGTGGTGGTCGACTCGGTTGCGGCGCTGGTACCGCGGGCCGAGATCGAGGGGCAGATGGGCGACAGCCATGTCGGCCTGCAGGCCCGGTTGATGTCGCAGGCGCTGCGCAAGCTGACGGGCGCGGTGAGCAAGAGCAAGACCTGTCTGATCTTCACGAACCAGATTCGCGAGAAGATCGGTGTCATGTTCGGCAATCCCGAGACCACTTCGGGCGGCAACGCGCTGAAGTTCTACGCTTCGATCCGCATGGACATCCGGCGAATCGACACGATCAAATCCCCCAGCGGCGATGTGGTCGGCAATCGGGCCCGGGTGAAGGTCGTGAAGAACAAGGTTGCCCCGCCCTTCCGCAAAGCGGAATTCGACATCATGTACAACGAAGGCATCTCGCGTTCCGGCTCGATTCTGGACGTGGCGATCGACTTCGGCATTGTCGAGAAACGCGGGTCGTGGTTTTCCTATGGCTCCGAGCAGTTGGGTCAGGGCCGGGAGCAGTCCAAGAACACGATTACCGAAGACGAAGAGATCCAGAAGAAACTGCTGGCGGAGATCCGCGAGGCAGCCGGCATGACCCCGCCGGCACCGGAAGCAAAGGAGGACGACAGCAAGGACGACAGCAAGGACGAGGACAAGGGCAAAGACAAAGAAGATTAGCTTACAGGGCGCGCGGAAAGTCTTCTGAGGCCCCCCGCGGCCTCGCGTCGCGGGCGAATGGGTTGTTTCATGGCATGTCTGCTGCCGCCTCAATCCCCACGTGCTCAGCGGCGTTGCGAGTGCGCTCGCAACG
>CAYLNH010000007.1:67998-70821 GCA_964384625.1 uncultured Lentisphaerales bacterium | reverse complement strand
GGCTTCCCAGCGCCCGAAAAGCAGGATCGTGGGGCCGTCTCCTTCCCTGATGAACGCATTCACCGGGCCGACGAGCGACCCGGGGTCTAGCGAAGAATGGCGCTGAATTACGACGTGTTTGCGACGTTTGGCCGCCGGTGGCTGGACTGGCGAACGTTCTGGCGCGATGATGCGGCTCTTGCCACAACACGAAGGGATGACCTACAGAACTGACATGCGCCCCGTGGCAGCACAGGCAAGATGCTTGACCCACGGGAGCGGCACCGACAGACTGTCGCGATTCTGCCGCGGAGCGGCTCTGCCAAGGAGCGCGGGCCTCTGCCCCGCGTTCCTCCTTGTTGCGTCGCTTCGGAGTCGCGGGACCACTCTTCGCGGAGCGGCTCTGCCAAGTAGCGCGGGGCAGGCAGAGGCCCACGCCGCGCATCGGACGGTACCCCCCGCTTTCAGCGCTTTGCGCTCAAACAGCAGGCCTTGCCGGACCATCGCAGCGGGAGGCGCATGCGATGCGGATGACTCCGCGCTGCAAGGAGCGGATCTACTTGAGGAACAACAAGGCATTCCCCAACGGCCGCTCACGCCAGCCGGATGGGGAGTTGACCACCTTGCCGTTGTGCCACATTGTCGAGGACCCGCCGCCGTCGAGGTTGATCGCCTCGGTGCATCCCAGTTTCCGCATCAATGTGGCCAGTTCGAAGAAGCTCATGCCGACCGACAGCTTTGCCTGCCGGCCGTCGACCACGACCAGGATGATATGGGTCTGGTTACAGCCGATGGCGGTGCGCGGGTGGCGCGGATCCTTCTTTTTCTGTTTTACCGCGAGTTTGCCGTCGCGCATCAGGATAGGCCCGCCGCCCAGTGCGGTCTTTACCCCGCTGAGGTCGTGGGACAACATGGTTTTGATCTCGACCGCTTCGCCTTTCTTCACGGCCCCGAGTTTCGTTGCCGGTTCCGCGGCGAGCGACAAGACCATGCCGTCCGCGGGGATCCTGGTGTCGCCGGCGACACTGCGACCGGCAACGCGTGCCGGGATTGTCGCCTGCACTTTCAACGGCAGCCAGTTCGTCTTTCTTGCCGGCTCCAGGATGAGCTCGAGCCCGCCTTCCATGTTGGTATTTGGCCCGAAGCGCGGCGTGAACAGGACGGCGTGTTTCTTGTCTCGGCCGCGGTTGATCAAGAGGGGCAGGGGATCGCGGTCGCCGATCTTGACGGTCATCTTCGATTTGACATCGGCCAGTTGAAGCGTGCCGTCGCGGTCAAACCAGAGCGCCCGCCACCGTGGACCGCTGACCAGTTCGCCGTCGACGATGCAGAGACTCGTGGGATCCCCCTGGGTCGGGCCGGAGGGCAGGGCGTAGAAATCGCCGTTGACGGCGGCAATCGGCCGGCCGGCATCAGCGGGGAGGCGTTTGACGATGCTGGAGAGCGTTTCGAGGCCGAGTACCCGGTCCCGACCGAGAACGACGTGGGGGCGGTAGTTCTTGTCGTGGGGAATGCGGATAACGTGGATCGACCAGGGCTTCTGTTTGTCCACCCGGTGTTCGTGCTGGACGTTGGGGTCAACCTCTTTCCGGGTCTGGGCGCACCCGCAAAAAGCGGTGAGCAGGGCGGCGAGGAGGCAGCGCCGGATCATTCGCCCTGTATCCATGTCTCCAATTCCGGCAACGGCTTGAGACCGACGTGTTGATCGACTTTTTCGCCGTTGCGGTAAAGCAGCAGCGTCGGCAAACCCATGACGCCCAATGCAACGGCGAGGTCCGTGGCTTCTGCGAAGTTGATCTTCACCACTTTGACATCGTCGGCATGTTTCTCGGCCAGTTGTTTCAGGATGGGCTCCATGGTTCGGCAGGGCGCACAGCCGTCGCCCCAGATATCCACCAGGACCGTTCCGTCTGCCTGCAGGACTTCCGGCTCGAACTGGTCTTCAGTAATTGCGATCGGTTTCGCGCTCATCTTCATTTTCCCTTCTTGCTGCGGTGACCCTTCAACAGAATGTCGACGCTGTCCACGGTGAATTCCGGACCGAGCTTCATGTCGACGTCCAGCCGATGGGCCTCGACGTCGACGACTTCTCCGGTTTCCTCATCGAGGAAGTGGTAGTGGACTTTTGTGTTGTTGTCGAACATGAGCTTGTCTTCGTGCGGGAACCGCAACGCCTGCATGAGATTGGCTTCGACCAGGGAGTTCAGGGTGTTGTAGACGGTTGCCAGGCTCATCTTCGGGAAGTTCTGGTCGACCCAGGCCTTCACTTCGTCAACGGTCGGGTGCGTGTCGCTGCTCAGAACAAACTGGCAGATGGCAATCCGTTGAGCGGTCGGCTTGATGCCGGCGGCGGTCAGGCGTTCCTCGATCTCGGCGTTGGTCAGTTTCTTCGGCGTCTTCATCATCACGTAAATCACCTCAGAAAGAGGCGCTTGTCAAGTGTTCGCGAACTCAAACTTGATCCTGACGGCAAGTGCTCGAGTGGCCCCCTCCTGCCTGCCGGCAGAAAGATCCACCGTGGACAGCCCTCGTACCTGTTCAGCGCAGCGTTATCCACACAAGGTAACCCGCATATTTTCGGAGAGGAATGTGGCAGGGAAAGGCGCGGCGGACCGCTTAGCTTACACCGCCTCGGAGAGGCGGGCTACTTTGTTTCGGAATCCCGTGTACCGGGCCGGAGAGGAATGTGGCGGGGAAAGGCGCGGCGGACCGCTTAGCTTACACCGCCTCGGAGAGGCGGGCTACTTTGTTTCGGAATCCCGTGTACCGGGCCGGAGAGGAATGTGGCGGGGAAAGGCGCGGCGGACCGCTTAGCTTACACCGCCTCGGAGAGGCGGGCTACTT
>CAYLNH010000007.1:63527-67898 GCA_964384625.1 uncultured Lentisphaerales bacterium | reverse complement strand
GGGAAAGGCGCGGCGGACCGCTTAGCTTACACCGCCTCGGAGAGGCGGGCTACTTTGTTTCGGAATCCCGTGTACCGGGCCGGAGAGGAATGTGGCGGGGAAAGGCGCGGCGGACCGCTTAGCCTACACCGCCTCGGAGAGGCGGGCTACTTTGTTTCGGAACGCTCCGGGTCCGGGATATTGACGCTTCGCTCCGGACACAAGGTTTAAGGTCGTGCGGGATGCAAGAGGAACGGAATGGGGTCGGTCGAGTAGTTGCGGGAAGGGCGGCGATTCCGTCTGCCTTTATTGCCGCCGGCAATGGCCGCGTTATAGTACCGGCTCGATTCCGAACGCAATCACCCGATGTGAGATACGCCTGACCGCTATATGAAAGACGCACCGAAATACTTCTACGTCACGACGCCGATTTACTACGTCAACGACAAGCCGCATATCGGCCATGCCTACACGACGCTGCTGGCCGATGTGCTGGCCCGCTATTATCGCCTGTTGGGCGTCCCTACGTTCTTCCTGACCGGTACCGACGAGCACGGTCAGAAAGTTGACCGCGCCGCGGAGAACAACGGGATCTCGCCCCAGCAGCAATGCGATGAAACGGTAGTCCGCTTCCAGGAGTTGTGGAAGAAACTGGAGATCACCAACGACGATTTCATCCGCACCACTGAGGACCGTCACAAAACGGTGGTGCAGGAGATCCTGCAGGATCTGTTTGACCGCGATGAGATCTACAAGGGCGAGTACGAAGGCTGGTACTGCGTGCCGTGCGAACGCTTCTTCACCGAGAAAGATCTGGAAGACGGCAACTGTCCGGAGTGCAAGCGTCCCGTCGAACAGATCACCGAGACCGCCTACTACTTCCGGATGAGCAAATATCAGGACTGGCTGATCCAGTACATCAACGACCACCCGGACTTCATCCAGCCGGACTTTCGCCGCAATGAGACGCTGGGTTTTCTCAAGAACCCCCTGGGCGATCTTTGCGTTTCCCGGCCCAAAGCCCGATTGGCCTGGGGGATTGAATTGCCCTTCGATCCCGACTACGTCTGCTATGTCTGGTTCGACGCGCTGGTCAACTACATCAGCGCTCCGGGGTATCTGCGGGACGACGACCGCTTCAAGAACTGGTGGCCCTGCAACTACCATCTCATCGGTAAGGATATCCTGACGACGCACACGGTCTACTGGCCGACCATGCTCAAGGCGATGGGCGTCGACCAGCCGCAGTCGGTGTTCGCCCACGGCTGGTGGCTGGTGCCGAAAGACGAAGATCCCGAAGGCGAAGGCGAGAAAATGTCCAAGAGCACCGGCAACGTCGTCAACCCGATGGACCTGTGCGACAAGTACGGTGTTGATGCCTTCCGCTATTTCCTGATGGCGGAGATGACGTTGGGCCACGACAGCACGTTTTCGGAGCCGGGGTTCATCGAGCGCTACAACAACGATCTGGCGGACAACGTCGGCAATATGCTCAGTCGCGTGCTGAAGATGATCCAGAAGAACTGCGGCGGCCTGGTACCGATGCCCGCGGCGCTGCAGGCGGAAGACGACGAGGTCCAGAAGGCTGTGCTGGCGGCGGTCGAGGCCATGGAAACGTCGATCTACGAGATGAAGATCAACCGCGGTCTGGAGAGCGTCATCGCCGCGGTCAAGGCGTGCAACCGTTACTTCGAACAGACGAAGCCGTGGGCCCTTGCCAAAGACGGCAGCGAGGAGCGGCTGTCGACGGTGTTATACACGGCGGCGGAGGCAATGCGAATTCTGTCCGGGCTGCTGTATCCGGTCATCCCGGCGAAGATGACGACGCTGCGCGAGGCGCTCGGGATCCCCGCTGAGGAGATCGCTCCCGACGTCGCCATCCTGCGCGAATGGGGACACCTCAAAGTCGGTTCCGCGACGCAGGACGTGAAAGCCTTGTTCCCGCGGATCGAAAGAGAGAAGAAGCAGGAGCAGCCCCAGCCGAAGAAGGGCAAGAAGGGGAAGGCGCCGGAGAATGTTGTCGATCTGATCGACATCAAGGAGTTCTTCAAGAGCGAGTTGAAAGTGGCGTGTGTGACGGCGGCCGAGGCCGTGCCGGATGCCGACAAACTGCTCAAACTGCAGATCCAGATCGGCCCGGAGCAGCGACAGATCGTTGCCGGCATCGCGCCGTGGTATACGCCGGATCAGGTGGTCGGCCGCAATATTGTGGTGGTCGCGAACCTTGAACCCGCCGTCATCCGCGGCATCGAATCGAAAGGTATGCTGCTGGCAGCCGTCAAAGGCAAGAAGAAGCTGACGCTGATCACGACCGACGACCCGGAATTCGCCAACGGCGCTTCCGTCGGGTAGTCACCAGTCTTCGCCCGCTGGGCTGCGCCGTGACACGGTTGGTCATCCGTCTTCGCCCCGACCTCTTGCGAGTCGGGGCTCCGCCGTGACGCGGTTGGCTGATCCGCAAGTACCGTCGATTCCCGCGTTACGTGTGGGAGCCGGAGTTCGCGGGACCACTCTTCGCGCCAGGCTTCGCGGGGCAGGCGGATTCCCGCGTTACGTGTGGGAGCCGGAGACTACCGCTTTCATTCGAAGCAGTCGGCCAACTGTTGCCAAAGTTGTTCTTCTTCTGCCGGGGCCTCGAGTCCCCGCGCCAGGCGCGCCAGATGGTTTCTGGCCACCACCACGCGTTTCAGTTGCTCGATTCCCATGCCCGGCAGTTCCGGCACTTCCAGGACATAGTTGGGACTCAACTCGACCTTCAACCGGTCGTGGAGCGTGGCCATGTGGGCCACTGCGTCTGCGGACGTCATGGTGCTGTGGGTCCAGTGGTACCCGTAGCCGCGCAGGTTGTATCTCTGTCGTGACTCCGGTGACGCCACCTGCGATAGCGGCAACACTCCGAATCGGAAGAAGAGATAACGATGCAGCGCCGGTCCATTCGTTGGATAGGCGTTTAACAGCTCTAACGTGTGCCGCAGTGTCGTTTCCGTCTCTCCGGGGAAGCCGACGATGAACGTGCTCTTCGTGCTGATCCCGGCGCCGTTCAGACACGACACCCCGTGCAGAATATCTTCGGGAGAACTGTTCTTGCCCATCGCCTGCAGTAAACCCGGATCGCCGGACTCGATACCAAGGAGTACCTCCAGGCAGCCGGATGCCGCCATCAGTTCGGCGAGCTCGTCGTCGATAATGGCGACGCGCACCATACCGCGCCATTGCAGTCTCATGCCGGAATCGATCAGGGCCCGACAGAAGTCGCGGGCGCGCTTGCGGGACGCAAAGAGATTATCGTCCGTGAAATACACGCGGCGCGTTCCGTCAACGGCGGGCATTGTGCGGATCTCCGCGATAACGGATTCGGCGGCACGCCGGCGCCGTCCGCGCAGGCCGCGGAAATCGCAAAACGCACAGTTGAAGCCGCAGCCTTCACCGGCCTGCACCGGCAGATAGATCCGGCCGTCCGGCAGGTGGCAATCGGACCAGTCCACTTTGACTTCGCGCCATGGCTCTTCCGCCTGCGGCGTGAAGTGCCACTGGCCACCGCGTTGATATGCCAGGTTGGGTACTGCGGTACAGTCGCGGCCGGCGCGCAGGCATTCCAGGACCGTTGCCAGCGTGCCCTCGCCGTTGGCGCTGACGACAAACAGGTCGACTGCCGTCGGGCGCGTGTTGGTGAAGAAGTTATGCTCGCTGACCGCGTCGCGAATCTCCTCATCCATCGTGCCGTGATCGAACATCAGCTTGTGCTGATAGGACTTCCAGACCTGGATGCCGCCGGCGATCACGACGGCGTCCGGCAGGACCTCCTTAACGGCGGCCGCCAGTTGATCGATGTGTCTGGCAAACGGCAGGAAGGTTGTCGAGATGACAACCGCCCGGGGATGTTGCCGGGCGAGTTCGGCGAAGCGCGCCTTGTCCGGCGTCAACAACGGCACGAGACCGACAGCCAGACCGTGTTCGTGCAGAAAGGCCTGCAGGTAGGGGCCGTTCAGGGAGACGAACGGCACGCCCTCCTTCGCAATTTCCGCCTGGGCGCGGTCCGCCTTGCCGCCGTTGGCGAAGTATTCCTGCAGGAAGCGGAAGGACGCCGGATAGCCGTCCACAGTGAGCCGCACTTTTTCGCGCACGTCCTTGCCGAGGTATTCATCGGGGATGTCGCCGCCGATGATAATTGCGTCCAGTTGGCTGGTCATAGCCTATGTTCAGTCAGTATTTCCGTGATCGACTGTAGTCGGTTGCTGCCAAAGACATGGCGCCGTCGGAGCGTAAGCATCCACAGCACAGGGCTGTGGCATTATGCTGAGCGGTTCCGGGGCGTTTAAGTAGGTTGGCTGAGGGAACCTCCACAGCGCAAGGCTGTGGTGTCCGGGGAGGGTGGGGGTGTAAGCATCCACA
>CAYLNH010000007.1:29534-63427 GCA_964384625.1 uncultured Lentisphaerales bacterium | reverse complement strand
TGTAAGCATCCACAGCACAGGGCTGTGGCATTATGCTGAGCGGTTCCGGGGCGTTTAGGTAGGTTGGCTGAGGGAGCCTCCACAGCGCAAGGCTGTGGTGTCCGGGGAGGGTGGGGGTATAAGCATCCACAGCACAAGGCTCTTTCTGACACCGGCATGTCCATATCTCGCTCCGGCGCCGTGGGCCTGACACGAATTCCGTATCGTGGAACTGGGAGCCGGACTTCTGTTCGTGAGATCCACTACCCACTATCTACTACTCACCATCTACTTGAAGAGCTTGCCGAGGATTCGGTGGAGCAGGATTTTCAGCTTGCGGTTACGCAAGGGATGAAGGGCCGTCAGCGCCTGCGCTTTGTAGTGGTCAAGCAGTTCGCGGGCGGCCGTTTCGGCCTGCAGCTCGGCGATGATGCAGCGCACTCCTTCCGCGCCGGGGCCGGCGCCCCGGCACCAGGCATCCGCCAAGGCCTGTCGCTGCTTGCCGGCCGCGCGGTCATGGGCCAGGGCGCTGACGATGGAAGGGCGTTGCTTCTTGATGTCGTCGACGTCGCCGCCGCGTTGGAAATCGTGCAGGTCGTCCTGGATCTGGTAGGCGATGCCGACCGCAGTGCTGTATTCAGTCAGGATGGCGTGTTCTTCTTCGGTGGCGCCGCCGAGATAGGCGCCGAGACGGAAGACGACCGCAAAAGACGGTGCGGTCTTATAACGGAAAATATCGAGGACTTCGTCGTCGGTAAGCGGAGTGGGATGGCGCATCCACCAGAGTTCGCCGCCCTGGCCGAGGCAGAGCTCGCAATGGCCTTCGGTGGCCAACTGCACCATGTCGTTGACGGTCTCGGGATCAGCATCGCAGGCGGCGATCAGACGGTACCCCTGGCCCAGCAGGAAGAGGGCGGCGGTGAGAGCGACGGGGACGCCGAATTCCTCGTGGAGCGTCTTGTCGCCGTAGCGCCTGGCGTCGTCATCCTGGATATCGTCGTACACCAGGGAGGCCTTGTGGATGCACTCCACGGCGATTGCTGTCTGGCGCACGTTGTCTGGCAACCGGTCCAATGGTTCATTACAGAACGCCTGGTAGACGGCGGACGTCAGGAACGGCCGCCAGCGCTTGCCGGATTTGGCCAGCCAGTCGATGCTGATAGTCTCGGTATCCGTATTGCCGGCGGCGAGCACGGCGGCAAGTGTGTCGGCGGCGAACCAGCTCTGCACGAGTTGGCGCAGACCGTTCAGGTTGAGGTAGTGCGTGGCGTCGCCGTGCGGTGCCAGTCGGATGAAATCATAAACCCATGATTCCAGGACCTCGGTGTTTTCGCAGCCTTCCTTGAGCAGCGGAACAGCCAGGCCGGGGACGGCCTGATTCGCCATCTGCGGGAACGTTCGTTCCAGGGACGGCATGCAGCTGACGCCGATCACCGCGTCGACGGTCCCCTGTTCCAGGAGCATACCGACAATGCTGGTGCCTTCGGCGACCAGGACGGCATAGCCCAGGTCCTCGGCGGCTTGCGTCATGGCGCCGAGACTGCAGGCGCCGCATTGCTCACAGAGCAGGCCGTACTCGTCGAACTCGGCTTGACACTCTTTTGACGATCGTAAACACGGCGGCAGCAGTAAGGTGCGGCGGTCATGGGGAATGGCTGCGACGACTTCACGCCACAGCTCATTGTTGATCAGAACAATCAGGAATTCCTTGCAGCGCCCGTCGAGGTCCGCGTCTTCCAGGAGCCGCCCGGCTTCTCCCGCCAACTCGTCGAAGGTCATGGGCGCGACGAGTTCGCGGTCGGCAACAAATGCCTGGACCGTCTCCAGCAAGGGATCCCATTCAGCGGCCGGCGGGACGTAGTACTTCCCCGGTTTGGCTTCCGGCCGGATATGGTCTGCGTTGCCGATGTTCATGGCTTGTCCTCAGCGGCGGGTTCACGGCCCTGGCGCCGCATCAGCGCCTGCAGTTTGCGTTTGGCGAGAACCGAATGGATTCCCTTCTCGGCCAGATCGGCCTTCTGCTTCTCCCGCACCTCTGCGGCCTTCACCATGTCCTCGGGCTTGACGTCGTCGCCGTTGATCGGGCGGTCGCCGAATTTCGGGAACATGATCGCCAGCGATGGGCAGACGCGGGCGCAGGCCGGGCAGTTGTTCTTACAGTTCTCCGGTTCGGTCACTGCTACGTTGTCGTCTTCGTCCAGGGAGTACACACCGAACGGACAGAAGCTCAGACACTGTTTGCAGTTGGTACAGCGATCGTAATCGATGACAGGGAACCACGGGATCCAGTTGCCGGCGGGATCGAGGTCCTCTTCCGGATCTTCCTCGTGCGGTTCGGCCTGGAGTTGCGTCTGGATCGTCTCAACGTCAGCCGTCCGCAGGTTGATGATCCGGGCGTTCTCGTTCAGCGGTACGCCGGCCCAGCGACAAAGCCAGCGAACGGCGCGGGGATGACAGGCGATAATTGTCAGGTTCGGGTTGTCCGCCAGGGCTGCCAGCTCCGGGGCGCGCCGCGCCGCCAGCTCGCACAGATCCGGCACCGCAACCAAGTCCGCGTCCATCCCGTTGAGAAGCCGGCGCACGTCCCGTTTACGCCGGTCGGGCACCAGATTTCTGTACGAGCAATTGCAGTAGAGCATGTTGGGCTTCGCTGTCATGCGTTCTCTGACTTCTGCCGGTTCGCGTTTGTTCCCGCCGCGGTTCTCCACGGTTCAACCTGCAGACAATACACCCGCCGCGTCTCGGGGCAAAAGATGGAATTGCTGTTGACCGATCGTATTCCGGTCGATCTGTCGGTATTGTATGCTGGTTTGACGGGGGAGCGTCACGTTGTCTCTGCAGGCGCGTCAAGGTTGACTGGCGTCTGGCTCCTCGTTGCAAAACGCCACCTTTTGTCTTTAGTGTATTCCATGTCGGAAGTAATCGAATTCAAGAGCGGAAAACCGGTGATTGCGGCAGCCGCCGTCACCGCAGCGGTCTGCCTGTTGGTCCTGCTGTGGTGGCTGCGCCTGCAGCCGGCCGGCGAACTTGCTCTCCGCGTTCCGGGCATGGACGACCCGGTGGGTAAGAAAGCCGCCGACGCCGAACGCCGGGTGAACCGGGACTTCACATGGGGCGAGCTCTACCGGAGTTTCGCCGCCGAACCCGTTTCGGGGGGGGCGGTCCGCGGAAACTGGCCGTGGTTTCGCGGCCCGAATTATGACGGCATCAGCCCGCAGACGATCGAACTGGCGGACAGCTTTCCGCCGGACGGCCCGACGCTGCAGTGGGAACTGAAACTCGCTCCGGGGTACGGCGGCGCCGCGATCCGCGACGGTCGCGTCTATGTCATGGACTACATCGAAGGGCAGGGCGATGTGCTGCGCTGTTTCCGGTTCGACGATGCCGCGGAACTGTGGCGCACCGGCTACCGGATTCGTCTCGCCAATAACCATGGCATGACGCGGACCGTACCGACCGTGACCGAGAAGTATATCGTCACCATGGGGCCGATGGGCCAGGTGATGTGCGTCGATACCCCGACCGGCAAGGCGCGTTGGGGAATCAGTCTGACGAAGAAATACGGCACACGGGATTTGAGCAGTTGCTGGTATGCCGGCCAATGCCCGCTGGTGGACGACGGCGTGGCGGTCATCGCGCCGGCCGGCAAGGAGGTCCTGATGGTGGCAATTGACTGTGAGACCGGCAAGCCGCTCTGGGAAGCGCCGAACCGCGGCGGCTGGAAGATGTCGCATTCGTCCGTCGTCAAAGCCGAGATCCACGGCACGCCGATGTACATTTACGCGGCGATCGGCGGAATTGCGGCCGTCGGCGCAGACGGCGACCTGGCCGGCAAAATCCTGTGGGCGACAACGGAATGGACGTCGTCGGTATTGATGCCGTCCCCGGTTGTCCTGGCCGCCAACCATGTGTTTTTTACCTCCGGCTACGACGGCGGTTCGGCGCTGATCCGGATCGACAGGAAGGGCGCTGCGTTTCAGCCGGAAGTCGTCTACAGCTTTTCCGGTCGCCGGCGGTCGCGCGAATGCTTCTCCACGTACCATCACACGCCGATCTATTACCAGGGACGTCTGTTCGGCATTCAGAACAACAACGCCCGCGAGCACAAGCTCGAATTTGTCTGTGTGGATCCGCTTGCGGCGCCGGGCGGCCGCATTGTCTGGGGCAGCGGCAGGGAGACGGTGTTCACCGCGCCGCGGAAGCGCGAAGCCTGGGGCCCGTACCTGCTGGCCGACAATAAGTTTTATGTGATCGGCGATACCGGTCTGCTGGCGATGTTCGAGGCATCCACCACCGAGTGCCGGAAGCTCGGGGAATGGATGCTGATGCGGGACGGCCACGAGGTCTGGGGCCCCCTGGCGCTGGTGGACGGCCGTCTGTTCGTCCGTGAGTATACCCGACTCCTGTGTTTTGATATACGATGAAAACCCGATCCACAACCATCATCAAGGTTCTTGGTTTCGCGGCGTTTGTCGCGGTTGTCTGTGTGATTGCCTGGCAGCGTTCGCGCGGTGTCGGCGGCGATCGCGAGGGCCTCGGGAAGAGTTTCGACTTCGATTTGCAGCAGCATATGAAAGTGGATCCGGCCTTGCTGATCTATCGGGAAGCGGACCCGATTGCCGTGGACCGGCAAGAAGTGACGGCGCTGGCGACCGGCCCGGCGGACCGGATCTACGTCGGCGGCGACCGCAGCATTCTCCTCTTCGACGCCGGCGGCGAAGCGCTCAAGACAATCCCGCTGGCGGACACGCCGCAGTGCATTGCGGTCGATGCGGACGGGACGGTATTCGTCGGCATCGGCAATCAGATTGCAGTCTACGACGCCGCCGGCAAGCGGACGGCACGCTGGGAAGGGCCCGCATCGGATACCATCATTGCCTCGATTGTCATCCGTGGTGAGGATGTGTTTGCCGGGGATGCGCGCCAGGGCCAGGTGCTGCGATTCGACCGGGCCGGCCGGATTGTCTCGGAGTTCAAAGGCCTGGTGATGTTCTCGAGCTTCAACTTGGCGCTCGCCATCGACCCGCAAAACCGGCTCTGGGCGGCGAACCCCGGCGCCCGGGAAGTGCGGCGCTACGAAGACGACGGTACGGTTGCCGCCTTCTGGAAGAAGCCGTCTCGCGATATCACCGGGTTCTCCGGGTGCTGCAACCCGACGGATATCGCGATCCGCGCTGACGGCGCCGTTGTCACCAGCGAGAAGAACATTGTCCGCGTCAAGGTGGTGAGTCAGACGGGCGCGCTGATTGGCGTCGTAGCCGGTCCGCAGTCATTCGATCCCAAGATCGAGTTTCTCGATGTCGCGGTCGATGCGAGGGGCAGAGTACTGGTGCTGGACCCCGTAAAGAAAGCCGTTCGGATCTTTGTGGAGAAAGCGAGATGAGGGGATCCCACACAATTGATCCCGTTGCAAGCGGTGTCTCGGCTGGACGCCTGTGCGAATTTCCTTCTTTGCATGAGTTGCCGCAACGCTGCGGGCCAATGGCTGCCATGGGGCCTACGGCCCGTTTCCAGCTTCAGACGATGTTTCCTCCGAGTTGTTGCCGTGCCATTGGGGCGGCAGAACGGGAGCATCCATGTCGGCGGCTGAAGCTCGCCTCCTGCTTCCGCCTGAAGGCAGTACTCATACACGGAACGCAAGAGACGTGTTCTCCCGGGAATTCAACACCGGAGCAATTCCAATGAATGACAAAGACAGGCCCGATCGCCGTGAGTTCTTTCGGCGCCTGCTGCGCATAGCCACGTTTGGCGCGATTGCCGGCGGCGGCGCTGTTCTTGCCGGCCGGCGGCAAACGCGTCTCAGCCGGCAGCAATGTACCAACAAAGGCGTCTGCTGCAGTTGCGGCGCCTACCGTGATTGCCGGCTGCCCGCCGCGCTGTCCGCCAAACACGCGCAAGACGAGCACCTGAAACAACAACGGGACACGGCGAGATGAGCAACGAAGAAAAATCTGCGGCCAACCGCCGCGAGTTCCTGCGACGTTGCCTCGGCGGCGCCGCCGGCTTGACGGTCGCCGGAGTCGCCGGTGCGGCTGTGGTGCGGGCCAACGCCGACGACCACGTCTGGCAAATCGATCCGTACAAATGCACGCAGTGCGGCCTGTGCGCCACCGAATGCGTCCTCAAACCGTCGGCCGTCAAATGCGTCCACGCGTATGCCCTCTGCTGGTACTGCGATCTGTGCGGCGGCTATCACCAGAGCTATACCCAGGAAACGGATACCGCGGCGGAACATCAGTTGTGCCCGACGTCTGCGATCTCGCGGACGTATATCGAGAACCCGTTCTACAAGTACGACATCGACGAGGAAAAATGCATCGGCTGCGGGCTCTGCGTCAAAGGCTGCAGCGCCTTCGGCAACGGCTCGCTGTTCCTCCAGGTGCGGCACGACCGCTGCACCAACTGCAACGAGTGCGCCATTGCCCGGGCCTGCCCGGCGGACGCGTTTGTCCGCCTGCCTGCCGACGAGCCGTACATCGTCAAGAACGTCAAGCCGATGCCCGAATCCGAAGAGGACCAATGAAGCTGTTCCCGCCCCGAATCCCCTTTGCCCTGCCGTCGCGCCTCGCCCCGGTGTTGGCGTTGGCGGTTTGGGGTGGGCTGTGTCTGGCTCTGGCGCCGCCGGCGGTGCTGGGGCAGGGCAAGCTGGCCACACGGCAACCGGTATTCGAGGAGTCCGGGCATGTGCCGCCGGAACCGCAGCAGCCCGCAGCGCGCGCGACCACCTATGAGTATGCGGATGTCGTCATCCTGTGTATCGCGCTTGCGGTTGCGAGCTATCTCAGTCTGAAAGCCCGATCGCGCAGCGGTATGGTGGTGCTGTCGCTGGTATGTCTGGCGTACTTCGGGTTCTGGCGTGTGGGCTGTATCTGTCCGGTTGGTTCCACGCAGAACATCACGTTGGCGCTGGGCGACAAGACCTATGCGATCCCGCTTGCGGTTGTTCTGCTGTTTGCGCTGCCCTTGTTGTTCACCTTGCTCTTCGGTCGCGGTTTCTGTGCCGGCGTCTGCCCGCTGGGCGCGATTCAGGATGTGGTCGTGATCCGTCCGGTGAAGGTGCCGGTCTGGGTGTCGAACGTTCTCGGGCTGTTCCCCTATCTCTATCTCGGCGTCGCCGTCACCCTGGCGGCCGCCGGCGCCGGCTTCCTGATCTGCCGCTTCGATCCGTTCGTCGGTTTCTTCCGGTTGAGCGCCACCTTCCCGATGCTGGTGTTCGGCATTGGCCTGCTGGTGGTGGGCATGTTTGTCGGCCGGCCGTATTGTCGGTTTCTCTGTCCCTACGGCGTCCTGCTGAACTGGTGTTCGCAGTTGTCGTGGAAACGTGTCACGATCACGCCGAACGAGTGCGTGCAGTGCCGCCTGTGCGAGTCCGCCTGTCCGTTCGACGCGATTGAAGCGCCGACCCCGGAGAAAGCGCCCGAACCCCGATCGCGCGGCGTGCGCCGCCTGGCGCTGCTCCTGCTCGTGACGCCGGTGCTGACGGCCGCCGGCGCCGTCCTCGGTTCGCGGCTGGCGGTGCCGTTGTCGCGGCTGAATGATACGGTGTTGCTGGCGGAACGCCTGCGTCTGGAGGAAACCGGCGCCATTCGTGAGACGACCGTGGAAACGGACGGGTTTCGGCAGTCCAGGGAGTCGGCGCCCGAGTTGTATGCGCGGGCGCTGGCGATTCGCCGGCGGATCGGCATCGGCGGCTGGTTTCTGGGCGGCTTCATGGGCCTGGTGATCGGGGTGCGTCTGATTCGGCTCTCTATCTGGCGGCGCCGTACCGATTACACGCCGAATCGCGGGGACTGCGTGAGTTGCGCCCGCTGTTTCCGCTACTGCCCGAAGGAGACCGAACGTTTGACTGAGGAACCGGTATGATGACCCGCGAAAAACGTCGCAGTCTGGCTCACGCCGCGTTGGCGGTCGGCGTTGTGGCGGCAGTCTTTGTGATTATTCTGTGTGCCCTGCTGGCGGTGACGCACTACCAGACGAAGAAGGCTGATCCACTCAACAACAAAGCGCTGGTGGAACTGCGGGACCGCTATGCGGCGGGCGACCAGAGCGACGCAATGAAGCGGGACATCCGGACGCTGGACCTGCTGGCGCGCCGAGCCTATTTCGTCAGTCAGGATGAGATCCTGCTCGGCAGTGTGATCGCTGTGCTCGGCGGCGTGGTGATGCTGGCGGCCTTCGGCGTCTACAAATGGGCGAGCCGCTCGCTGCCGCTGCCGGACGACGACGACTGCGAAGGCATCTTCTGGATCGGGCTGGAGCGCAGCCGCATCTGGGTGGCCGGCGGCACGGTGCTGCTGGTTGCCGTGTCGGTGGTGCTGGCGATGTCCACGAAAACGCCGTTGACGCCGGCCGCGGCGCCGCCGCCGGCCGGCGACCCGGAACCGCAGGCAAACCGGAAACCGGCGCCCGTGAAGCCGGTGAAACCCAACGCCAAGCGGCAGACCGCGGACCTCCCGGTGCTGCCGCCGGGCTTCGACGAACAAGCGCCCACGTTCCGCGGCCCCCGCAGCAACGGTCTGACGAACTTCGACGGTGTGCCGGTTCAGTGGGACGAGAGCAAGAAGCAGAACGTCCTCTGGAAGACCCCCCTGGACCTGCCGGCCTGGGCGGCGCCGGTCGTGTGGGAAGACAAGGTCGTCGTTCTCGGCGCTAACGCCGACAAACGGTTTGTCTACTGCCTCCAGGCGGACACCGGCGCCAGACTGTGGACTCGGGAAATCCCGGCACTCGCCGCTGCCAACAACAGCTATAAACCCGACACGATGGACGAACACTGGGACCGCCTGGTCTATGCCGGCGGCGCGCCTGCGACCAACGGGAAGCAGGTCTTCGTGCAATTCTCCAACGGCCAACTGGCGGCGCTGGATCTGGCCGACGGCAAGATTCTGTGGAACATCGTCGCCGGCAATACCGAAGGGAACAAATACGGCTGGGACAACTCACTGCTTATCTACAAAGACGCGGTCATCTCGGTCTTCGAAGGCAAGAACCGGTCGATTGCATGCTACCGGGCAGAGACCGGCGCCGAGATCTGGAAGAGCGGTCGGCAGGCCGCGACATGGGCGTCGCCGATCCTGGCCCGCCGGCCCAACGGCGAGTTCCTCGTGGTCCTGACTACCTTCCCTGATGTCGTCGCCTGGGATCTGGGAAATGGGATCGAGGCCTGGCGGACGAAGGTTTTCCCCACCGAGCCGGACTACTGTTTCGGACCGACCGCGGTGCAGGTCGGCGACCGCGTCTATGTCAACGGCGAGAACAGCGGGATGTACGGCATCGAACTTGCCGACGGCCGGATCGCCTGGAAACTGGAGGAACTGCCGGATTTCAGCGGCTTCCAGGACGGCGCCAGCATGGCGACGGACGGCAAACACGTGTACCAGTTTCACAACTCGATCCTGACGTGCGTCGATACGGCCACCGGCAAGGTCGTCAAACAGAAAGAGTTTGCCGAGGTGGAAAACTACGCTTCCCCGATTATCAACCAGGGGCGCCTGTACTTGTTCTGCGAAGACGGCGAAGTCGGCAATCGCTACCTGGTAACGGTGGTGGTGCGGGCGGATCCGGCAACCGATTTTGCGAAGCTCGGCCGGGGCGTCGTCAACGAGACGGTCGATGCCGTACCGGCAGTTGTTAAAGGCCGCCTCTACCTGCGGTCCGACAAGTCGGTGTACTGTCTGGGGACGAAAGCGAATGACTGAGATCACGACAGACGCGGTTATCCGATCGGCCGGCGACGAGATCGATCTGGCGGAGGTCGATGCGATCATCGATCGCATCGGCCGCGAACAGCGCCATCTGATCGCGATCCTGCATGCGATTCAGGAGCGGTTCAACTATCTGCCGGATCGTGCGCTGCGGCGCCTCACGGAAGTGACCGAAATCCCGGCTGCTGTGATCGCCGGGGTCGTGTCGTTCTATGCCCAGTTCCGCCGCAGGCCGGCCGGCAAGCATTTCGTCAAAGTCTGCATCGGCACCGCCTGCCACGTGAAAGGCGCGGAAGCCATCTATGACGCGTTGCGTGTCCATCTGGATATTGCCGGCGATGACGATACGGACGCCGACAAACTGTTCACGGTCGAGAAGGTTGCCTGCCTCGGCTGCTGCATGCTGGCGCCGGCAGTGCAGATCGATGACATCACCTACGGCTTTATTGAACCCGGCAAAGTCGGCAGCATGCTGGCCGACTTCCTCGAGGCCCGGAAACAGACCGGCGCCGAGGCGGCAGCCGGCGCCGGCGAGGGCGACCGCGCCGGCGAGGTGCGGATCTGTCTGTGCTCGAGCTGCGTTGCGGGCGGCACGCTCGAGGTCCATGCGGAACTGCAGCGGCAGATCACCCAACTGCAACTGCCGGTCCGTCTGAAAGCGGTCGGCTGTACCGGGATCTCCTACCAGACGCCGCTCGTGGAACTCGCCATGGCCGACGGCCGCAGCTTTCACTACGGCCTGGTTCGGCAACAGGATGTACGCGACATCCTGCTGCGGCACTTCCGGCCGCCCGGACTCGGGGATCGCGTTAGGACCAGAGTGAATCAGTTCCTGGAACGCATGCTGACCGACGAAACCTGGGAGCCGGTCACCCGCTATGCCGTCGATGTCCGCAGCGGTCCCGACGCCTGTTATACGGGTTGCCAGCACCGGCTCGTAACTGAACACGCCGGTGAACTGAATCCGATGGACCTGGATGACTACTTGAAGCATGAAGGTTTTCAGGCGCTCGACAAAGCACTGAATGAGATGACGCGGCAGGAGATTATTGCGGCGATCCGGGACAGCGGCCTGCGCGGCCGCGGCGGCGCCGGTTTCCCGACCGGGGTAAAATGGCAACTGGTCCACGACGCCGCGGCGGACGAGAAGTACATCATCTGCAACGGCGACGAGGGCGACCCCGGCGCCTTCATGGATCGGATGATCCTGGAGTCGTTCCCGTTCCGGGTCCTCGAAGGCATCGCCGTCGCCGCCCGCGCGGTCGGCGCCCGCCGCGGCTTCCTCTACGTCCGCAGCGAATACCCGCTTGCCGTGGCCCGGGTCAGCGATGCCGTCAACCTGTTGGAGGAACGCGGCTATCTCGGCGAGAACATCATGGGCACCGATGTCTCCTTTACACTGGAAGTCGAAGTCGGCGTCGGCGCCTTCGTCTGCGGCGAGGAGAGCGCGCTGATGCAGGCCATCGAAGGCCGCCGCGGCATGCCGCGGTTCCGGCCGCCGTATCCCGCCGACAGCGGGCTCTGGGGCAAGCCGACGCTGGTCAATAATGTCGAGACCTACGGCATGGTGCCGTGGATCATCCGTCACGGCGCCGCCGCCCTGGCGGAGCTCGGCAAGGGCGAGAGCAAGGGGACCAAGGCGTTCGCGCTGGCCGGCAAGGTGGTGCGCGGCGGCCTGATCGAAGTGCCCATGGGCATCTCCCTGCGGCGTATCGTCGATGAAATCGGCGGCGGCATTCCCGGCGGCAGGAAACTCAAGGCTGTACAGGTCGGCGGCCCTAGCGGCGGCTGCGTGCCGGCGGCGCGCTGTGATACGCCCGTCGATTACGAGGACCTTGTCGCGTCCGGCGCCATGATGGGCTCCGGCGGTATGGTTGTACTCGACGAAGATGACTGCATGGTCGACATCGCCCGCTACTTCCTGGAATTCACCCAGAGGGAGTCCTGCGGCAAATGCACCTATTGCCGCATCGGCACCAAGCGCATGCTCGAAATCCTCGAACGCCTCTGTGCCGGAAAGGGCAGAAGCGGCGATATCGAAGAGCTCGAACACCTGGCCGGACTGACCATCGACGGCAGTCTCTGCGGCCTCGGTCGGACCGCGCCCAATCCGGTGCTCTCGACCATCGAACACTTCCGCGACGAGTATGAGGCCCACATCGACGGACACTGTCCCGCGAAGAAGTGCAAGGCGCTCATCCGCTATGTGATCACGGACAAGTGCATTGGCTGCACCAAGTGCGCCCGGGCCTGTGCCGTCGACGCAATCGAAATGCGCCCGCATCAGCAGCACGAGATCGACGTCGACAAGTGCACCCGTTGCGACTCCTGCCGTCTCGTCTGCCCGGTCGACGCTGTCGAGGTGGAAACTTGAACGTCGGCGCCGGCCATATCGATCCGGAGAAGATCCCTCCCGGCCCGCCTGGAAACCGGGACGCGGCGAAGTATCAGGATTTGTCACCGATAGACGAACCGGAGAATTCCGACAGATGCCGCAGGCTTGCCCTGCGGTGTTTGACAATCTGTCGACGCTGAAGATCGGCCCGCTGGATATGCCAAAACTCACCATCAACGGAACGGAAACCGAAGTTGCGGCAGGCGCCACCGTGCTGGACGCCTGTCGGCAGATCGGCGTCGACGTGCCGACCCTCTGTTTCCTTGTCGGCCACGAGCCGCACACGTCCTGTATGATCTGTATGGTCAAAGACGTGAAAGGGGATCGCCTTATCCCCGCGTGCTCCGCTCCGGCAACGGCGGGGATGCAGATCGAAACCGATTCCGCCGACGTTCTGGAATCGCGGCAGACCACAATTGAAATGCTGCTCAGCGAACACCTCGGCGACTGCGAAGGCCCGTGTGAAGTAGCGTGCCCGGCACAGATCCATATCCCCGGCGTGATCCGCAAACTGCTCGCCGGCGACCACGAGGGAGCTGCTGCGATCTACCGCGACACGCAGACGCTGCCCGGTATCCCGTGCACCGACTGCCCCGGCCGCTGTGAAAAGCCATGTCGGCGAAAACAGATCGATTCCGCTGTCGCGATTCGGGCGATGATGCTGTATGCCGCCAGCGCACTCGCTGAAGACTACGAGCCGCCGCCGCCCAGAGACAAGCGGTTCAACTGCGTTGTCGGGCGTTTGCATGACGACGACAAAGCCGGCGTCATGCAGGCGGCGGCCGACTACGGTCGGACCGAACCGGCAGCCGGCGAAGTTTTCAATGCCGCAGAAGCCGCCGGAGAAGCGGCGCGTTGTCTGCACTGCGATTGCCGCAAGCCGGCAACCTGCCGGCTGCGGTTGTATGCCGATCGCTACGGCGCCCGGCGCTCGCGTTACAAAGCTGTCACGCGAAAGGCCGTGCGCGTGATTCAGGACCATCCGAATGTCGTCTACGAGCCGGGCAAGTGCATCAAATGCGGCATCTGTCTCAAACTCACCGAGGCCGCCGGCGAACCTCTGGGCCTGGCTTTTGTCGGTCGCGGCTATGACGGCGAGGTCGCGGTGCCGTTCGAGGAATCTCTGGCGCGCGCCCTGACGATGGTCGCGGAAGAATGCGTCAGGCACTGTCCCACCGGGGCGCTTTCTCATCCCGCCGGCGAACCGCCGCATTCCGACGGGTAACCTTCGTTTCCGGCAACAGAACCGATGCGCAATCTGCTCGACACTCGTAAGGATCTCCAACGCCGACTGCTGGCGGAGATGACCGCCGCGGGCTACTGGGAAGGACGGCTCAGTGACAGCGCGCTGGCCAACGCCATCGCTGTCTTTGCGCTGTCCCGAGTGGACCGGGAGGAGTACGCCGAGACCATCAAATGCGGTCTCGACTGGATTGCCGCACAGGCGAATGACGACGGCGGCTGGGGCGATTCGCCGGAGAGCCGCAGTAACGTGACTGCAACTGTGTTGTGCTGGGTTGCGTTCTCGCTGTCGGAAGACCGGGAGAAGCATGGCCCCGCGATCGCGGCCGGCGAGGCCTGGCTGCGCCGCGCCGCCGGCAGTCTGGCGCCGGCGGCTATCCACCGGGCCATCCTGAAACGCTACGGCGACGACCGCACATTCGCCGCGCCGATTCTGACCATGTGCGCCCTGTCCGGCCGCTTCGGCAACGACCGGGAGGCCTGGGACATGGTGCCGCAGTTGCCGTTCGAACTGATGATCTTCCCGCATTGGCTTTTCGGCTGGCTGAAGTTGTCCGTGGTCAGCTACGCCCTGCCGGCGCTGATCGCGATTGGTTACGTCCGCCATCGGCAGCGGCCCTCGCGGAACCCGCTGCTGCGGTGGCTGCGCCACTGGATCGCGCCGCGCGCCTTGCGGATCGCCGAACGTATGCAGCCGGAGAACGGCGGTTATGAGGAAGCGACGCCGTTGACCGGCTTCGTCACCATGAGTCTGGCGGCGGCGGGGCAGGGCGACAGCCGCGTCGTCAAACGGGCGACCGCTTTCCTGGTCAACGCCATGCGGGCCGACGGCGGTATGGCGATCGATACGAATCTGGCTACCTGGTTGACGACGTTGAGTGTCAAAGCCCTGGGTGCGGACGGTCTGGACGACGCGCCGGGCGAACGGATTCGCGAATGGCTGCTGGGCCAACAGCATAACCAGGTCCACCCGCTCACGTACGGCGCGCCCGGCGGCTGGGCCTGGACCGATCTGCCCGGCGGTATGCCGGATGCCGATGATACGCCCGGCGTGCTCCTGGCCCTGCGCCGATTGGGCGCGATCGACGACCGCGTGCAGACCGCCGCGGCGCGCGGCGTCAGCTGGCTGATGGACCTGCAGAACAGCGACGGCGGCACGCCGACCTTCGCCAAAGGCTGGGGCAAACTCCCGTTCGACCGGAGTTGTCCGGATGTCACCGCCCACGTGATGTGGGCGCTGGACGAATGGCAGGAAGACCTGCCCGATGAACTGCGGCGCCGGGTTCTTCGCCGTCAGCAGGAGAGCCTGGAGTACCTGGCCGACGCGCAGAGGAAGGACGGATCGTGGATCCCGTTGTGGTTCGGCAACCAATGGTTCAACAACGAAGAAGGCCCGGTCTACGGCACCGCCCGCGTCGTTGACTACCTGCACCAGTTGAAACATGTTCCGGCGTCCGCCGCCGAGCCGTTGACGCGCCGCGGCTGTGAGTATCTGATCAGCGTGCGGAATGCCGACGGCGGCTGGGGCGGCACCCGGGAAACGTCTTCCGTGGAAGAGACCGCGCTCGCTCTCAAGGCCCTCCTGCAAAACGCCCCCAAGGAGGTCCTGGCCGGCGGCATCGACCGCCTGCAGGACCTCCTGGAAACGGACGGCGATCTTCCTGCCGCACCCATTGGGCTCTACTTCGCCAAGCTCTGGTATGCCGAGAAACTGTACCCCCTGATCTTCGCTCTGGACGCGATTACGGCCTTGGCCTCGTCCCCTGACCACATTCCGGGCCGGCACCGCGAGTAGCTGCACCCACCCGCGAAAAGGGTACGGGATCGGTTTTCTGCTTTCCGAGAAGAAGCCCCAAGCCCAGCTTGGGGAGTATCTACACCCCCCTTCAGCTCAACCGGCACACCAGAAATCCCGACCTTTGCCGTTGTCCAATGTTTGCATTTGGTCAGAAGCAGGTGTCCTTTCCTCATTCCTGTTACATTGATGACAGACCGGCAGGACCGCATGATCGGCCGAAGAAGGCTATGGGAAATTCTTTCTGTTGCGAAGCCGGGGGATACCGCCAGCACGGTATTAGACCGTTCTATTGTCCTGCTCATCTTGTTGAATGTAGTGGCGATTGCGTTGGAATCGGTGGTGTCGCTCCGCGAGCAATTCGGCTCGGTCTTCCGTTGGTTCGAGATTGTGTCCGTTGCGGTTTTCAGCACCGAGTACCTAGCCAGAGCGGCGACGTGCACGGCAGACGACAAGAGCGCCAAGGGATTGAAGGGGGTGGCACTTTGGGTGGTTGAGCCGTTGTCCATCATAGACCTTGTTGCCATCCTGCCGTTCTTCCTGCCGTTCTTCCCGATCGACTTGCGATTCATCCGCGTGTTCCGCGTGCTGCGGACACTGCGGATCGCAAAGCTGGGCTGTTACAGCAACTCGCTGGCGATGATGGGCCGGGTGTTCAAAAAGCGCAAAGAAGACCTGCTGGTGACAACGTTGGTGATGTTGTTCATGGTGTACTGTGCGGCATGCATCATGTACCATTTTGAGAATCCGGTACAGCCGGAAGTATTCAGCAGTATTCCCGCAACACTGTGGTGGGCGGTTGTGACGTTGACCACTGTGGGATACGGCGACGTCTACCCCGTTACGACCATGGGCCGCATCCTTTCCGGCGTATTTGCAATTCTGGCCATCGGCTTGGTCGCGTTGCCGACCGGCATACTGTCCATCGCCTACGTCGAGGAAATGCGGAAGAAGCCGCAAAAGTGCCCGCACTGTGGCAAGGCGATTGATGAAGGAAATGACCATGGAGGAGAATGATGTGGTTGACGATGCGAAAGCAAAGGCGATTACCGCAGGATTGAACCGGCACGGCTACGGTTTCCAACATGCGGTGATCGCGGAAATTCGACGGCTCAACGTTGAGGTCTTCCAGGATCGACCATGGCATGTTCTGGCAGTTGAGTTCCCCGTTGATGTGGGGCGAGGAAGTCGCGTCGACATTGTTGTGCGGGTGCCGTTTTTGAAATGGAGAGATTCAAAGCAGTCCGAACTCGTCTTCTTGACCATCGAATGCAAACGAGTGAACCCTGCCTGCGGAAACTGGTGCTTCTTCAAAGCGCCTTTCATTTCCCGGATGCGGGCGAATAGGCGCAACTGGTTCTTCGCCCGGATGCTCTTCGACGGAACTCCAGCGTCGGTGTCTCTGTGCGACTCGGCTGAGCCGAGTTTTGACATCGGCGTTCCGATCAAGGGCAACCGAAAAGGGGACGCATGGAGTGCTGGTGGGGATGAGATAGAGTCGGCGATCACCCAGGCGATTGTTGGTGCAACCGGAGTCATGTTGGAGCGGGTCAGCGCTCAGGCGGATCGACCTTTGGTTATTCTGCCTGCGATCGTGACGACGGCAGTGCTCCTTGCTTGCGATGTTGATCTTGCAGAAGCAACGCTATCAACTGGTGAAATCGATGTCTCCCCGGCCAGCGTCAAGGAGGTGCCATACCTGTTCCTCCAGTATCACATGTCCCCCGGCCTGCTCGTCGACTTTCCAGATCCGCCGGATGATGTACCCCAAGAGCTCGAAGATATCTTGGATGTGATGTACACGCGAACCGTTCCAGTGATCAACGCCAACGGAATTGAGAAGTTCCTGACTGACTACCGGTTTAATCGGGACCCGCCTGAGCCGATCAAGTACTTCTGGGCTCGGTAGTGTATGCGCTATTTTTTCTGAAAAAACGGCCCGACGGAATGCGATGAAATATGGAAACCCATAGGCCCCCCGCGGCCCCACAGGCCCCCTCGACCCTTGGCCGTGTGTGCAATCTGCGCGTGGGAAGGTGGGATCTGCACGGCCATTTCCCGCCAACGTGCCTTGCCGCAACACGCTCCCAAAAAGTTAGCCCACGGTTAGCCCGAGTCGTGTCGTGGTCAAAAAGAAAGCCTGCCGCATGTTTTGGATCATGCTGACAGGCTTTACTTTATACTTGGTCGGGACGACAGGATTTGAACCTGCGACCTTTTGACCCCCAGTCAAACGCGCTACCAGTCTGCGCTACGTCCCGGCCAATGGGCAGATACTATAGAGTAGGTCGGCACGGGCGCAAGACGGGAACGGGGATTTCGGATTTTGGCTTTCAGATTTCAGCTTGGAGCCGTCGGGTTCGCTCGGCAGAGCCGAGGCGCTCCGGCCTTTGGTTGTCGGAGTGGGCGTCGTGTGGCGGCGGATCAGGGATTCGGGTTTTTGCGGGGGAGGGGTGTAATTCCGAAGGGCTTCGCTATAGTAGAATTACGGGCCTTCGGCCCGTGTGACGATAAAGTCTGAGACAAGGATTTGTTTGGATTCGATGGAAAAATGCCAGATATGCGGGTGCAATGACGCCCAGATCGACATTCAGGGGATTGTGAACGGCAAGGAGACATCGTTGAAACTCTGCGCCGCGTGCGCCGAGAAGAACGGCGTGTCGCCGACTTCGCTGGATGCGTTGTCGCTGGCCGCGTTTCTGGAGCGTTGCCTGGAACTGGGCGACGGCGACGGCCAGGACATCGACGTCGCCGACCTGACTGAAGAGTGCCCGCATTGCGGCGCCACCCGGCGCGACGTGGAAGAGAGCGGGCTGGTGGGTTGCGAGTACTGCTACGCCGCGTTCAAGGACCTCCTTGATCCGTCGTTTACGCTGGACCCGGCCGACACGGGGACCATCCCGGAGCGGCGGGAGACGCCGCAGCAGGTGATTCGCCGGCTGGAGCGCCGGCTGAAGGACGTGGTGGAGCAGGAAGCTTACGAGGAAGCGGCGGAACTGCGCGACCAGATTCGAGAATTGGAAGCGGAGTTGAGCTGTCCGGCATCCGAAAACGCGGAATCATGAGTGCGAACCTGATCGACAGACTGCTGGCGCGGCCGGTGCCGTGGCTGGAAGCCGCGGGCGACCAGGCCGGCATCGTGTTGGCCAGCCAGGTGCGATTGTCGCGCAATCTCAAGGGCGCCAACTTCCCCAGCCGCTGTGAACCGGAAGAGCGCATTTTGGTTCTGGAGGAGGTTCGCGATGCCCTGTCTGCGGCGCCGACGATGACCGAGGGGATTGGTCTGGACGTGGCCGAACTGCGGCCGATGGACCGGCATATTCTGGTGGAACGGCTGTTGGTGTCGCCGCAACTGATCCAGCAGCAGATGGGGTCGGCGGTGTTTGTCAGCGTCGACCAGGCCTGTTCGGTGATGGTGAACGAGGAAGACCATGTGACGCTGCAGGTGTTCGTGCCGGGCTTACGGCTGGAGTCGGCGTGGAGTCTGGCCGACGCCTGTGAGAGCGAGCTGGCCGGGCAACTGGAGTTCGCCTTTCGCACGGAGATCGGGTATCTGACGTCCCGGTTGCGGAATGCGGGTCCGGGGCTGCGTGCCGGGGTGGTGCTGCATCTTCCGGGGTTACGGCTGTCGCGGCAACTTGGCGGCGTGATGCGGGCCGCCGAGAGTTTCGGTTTCAAGGCGCGGGCGTTGCTGAGCCGGAAAGACGGGATTGCGGGAAACCTGGTCACTGTTTCAAAGCGGCCGTCACTGGTCGAATGGGATCCTGACCTGTTGGAGGCGTTGGCGGACTTCGCGCTCAACGTGACGGTATTGGAGAAGCAGGCCCGGCAGCTTTTGCTGGAGACGGATTCGCAACTCCTGTTCGACTACGTCGGCCGGGCGTACGGGGCGATCCGTCATGCCTTCCGGATTGAAGACTTCGAGGCGCTCGAGTTTCTCTCGGCCCTGCGGTTCGGGGTGGATCTGGGGATGATCGGCAACGCGACATACGATCAGTTGAACGAGCTTTGGATCGCCATGCGCCCGGCGCACCTGCAGCACCGTCTGGGTCGGCAGATGCGCCGCCAGCATCGCGAAAGCGAACGCGCCCGTATTCTGCGCGAAGCCATCTGCCGTCGCAGCTTCTGAGGGCCGCCCATCACTCCATGCCGTGCCGACCGCTGGGGACCGGCGCCGACGCTTCTTCCCTTCAGCCCCCGCAGGATTTTACGCCGGCGTTGATGAGTCGCGCTATTTTTTGCGGCGCCGCGGCGGCTTGAAGATGTGCGTCGTGGCGCCGTGGGCCAGCTCGGCGGCTTCCATGATCGTCTCGGACAGCGTCGGGTGCGGATGGATGGTCAGCGCCAGATCCGTTGCCGTGGCGCCCATCTCAATGGCGAGGACCCCCTCTGCGATCATCTCTCCGACGCCGACGCCGACCATGCCGACGCCGAGAATGCGGTCGGTCTCGGGATCGATGATCAGCTTGGTCAGGCCGTCGTTGCGGGCGACTGCGGTTGCCCGGCCGGATGCGGCCCACGGGAACACCGCGGTTTTCACGTCGCGCCCCCGATCTTTGGCCTGCGTCTCGGTCAAGCCGCACCAGGCGACTTCCGGGTCGGTGAAGACCACGCCGGGAATGGCATACGGTTCGAAGGCGGCTTTTTGGCCGGCGATGACGTCGGCGGCGACCAGTCCTTCGTGTGCTGCTTTGTGGGCCAGCAGCGGCTGGCCGGCGAGATCGCCGATGCAGAAGATGCTGCTCTCGGCCGTCCGCCGTTGGGCGTCGACTTCGACAAAGCCGTGGTCGTCGACGCCGACCAGGGTGTTTTCCAGTCCGAGTCCTGCGGTTGTCGGCCGCCGGCCGATGGCGAACAGGACCTTGTCGTAGGTCACGGCTTTGGCGGGGGCGTTCTTGCCGTCGAACTTCGCCTTGATGCCTTTATCGGTTTCTTCGAGAGAGGTCACCTTGGTTTCGAGCATGATCTTGTCGAAGTCGTTTTCGAGCCGCCTGGCGAGGACCTTGACCAGATCGCGGTCGGCGCCGGGCAAGAGGCCGGGCAGCATTTCGACCACGTGCACCTTGCTGCCGAGAGCGGCGTAAACGGTACTCAGCTCCAGGCCGATATAGCCGCCGCCCACGACGAGCAGTTTTTTCGGCACGTCCTCCAGTTCGAGGGCGCCGGTTGAGTCGATCACGCGCGGGCTGTCGATCATCAGCGACGGGATCACGGCAGGTTCGGAGCCGGTAGCGAGAATGGCGCTGTCGAAGCTGACGGTCTCGCGGCGGCCGTCGGCGCCGATCACCTTCAGGGTGTTGCGGTCGAGGAACGATGCCCGGCCGCGGAGGTAGTTGATCTGCCGCGCCTGCGTCAGTTGGCCGAGCCCTTTGGTCAATTTGTCGACGACCCCTTGTTTCCAGGCGCGCAGTTTATCGACGTCGATCTTCGGGGCGCTGAAGCTGATGCCCCAGTCCTTCGCGGCCTTTGCTTCATGCAGCAGTTTGGCAACGTGCAGGAGGGCCTTGGACGGGATGCAGCCGCGATACAGGCAGACGCCGCCGGGGTTTTCGGCGGGATCGATCAGGGTGACGTTCAGGCCGAGATCGGCGGCGTGAAAGGCCGCGGCATAGCCGCCGGGGCCGGCGCCGATGACCGCTACGGTTCTGGCTGCAGGTTCGCTCATTCCGTCCTCCTGTTCAAAGGGTTGCTATGGCGCTTTAGGGGTTGCATCAAAATAACCTTTACAGTTGACCGCCGGAGGCTCTTGGTTCTCTCGAACAATGCCTACGTTTTTCCCTCCTCAGATAATTCATTATCTTCGTCAGTCACGCCTTGGCCTTGTCCGAGATAACTCAAGCCAACTGCAAACTCTATTTCTCTACAACCCCTTAGCGACTTTACGCTGTTCTGTCGCTTGGCTATTCGAGTCAGATACCTTTTGATGTCAGGAAGTCGAAGGAGGACTTGAGACAGTCGAAGGGATCCCGGCGGCAGACATCCTGTTCGATGGCGTACCAGTTGGTGCCGGCGGCTTCGGCGGCGGCGATGATGCCGTCCCAGTTCAGGTTGCCTTCGCCGATGGGCGACATGACCGGGCCGTCTTCGGGCGAGACTTCTTTGTCCTTGAAATGGATGACGGGAACCCGGCCCTGGAGGCGCTTGAACAGGGCGATGGGATCGCCGCCGGCATGCACGACCCAGTAGGTGTCGACTTCCATCTTCAGCAGGTCGCCGCCTTCATCGACGAAGATGTCGTAGGCGGTTTTCGGGCCGGGGGCGATGCGGAAGAACTCGTGCGCGTGGTTGTGATAGCCGAAGGCGATGCCGGCGGCGGCGAGCTTCTCGAGGACGGGCTTGGAGTCGACCACGAACTTGCGGTAGCCTTGCTCGCCGGCGTCGCGGTATTGCGGGGCGAGCCCGCCGATCGCGGCGAAGTCGCAGCCGAGCGTCTGGTGAAACTCGATCTCGGCATCGGTGTTGTTGACCAGAGCATCCCAGCCGCGGTGGGTGGCGACGCACTTCAAGCCGTTGGCGTCCAGGAGCTCCCTGGCTCGGGCGGCGTTGACGTCCGGTTCGGGGCCGTTCATGCAGCCGACCGCCGACAACTGGACCGCGGTATATCCCATGGCCGCGATCTTCTCGAGGGCTTCGGCAAAGCCCGTCTCGGTCTTGGTGAATTCGCGCAGCGTGAACATCTGGACGGCAAGCTTGGATGCCATGGTTTACGTAACTCCTCGTCAGTTAAAGGTCGACGCCAAATCGGCGTGCAGATGAATGTATAAGAATGAATAAGCATAACGGCCCTGGAAAGACATGCAATGCCGAAATCGCCGGGTACGAGTCCGGCGCGCGGCGTGACGGGTCGTTGACCAGAGAAATTGACCGCATGTTTCACGGCGGCCGCCGCCGGCCGCAGCATCAGAGAGCCGGAGGAATCGACCCGGTACCCTTGACAGAAACGCCAATGAACGAATGGTACGTCCCGCACGTGACAACGGACATCCCCCAACGAGGACTGCATTATGGAACCGACACCTGTTGATATCTCCGTCTACCGCACCCCGAACCCGACGACGTTGAAATATATCCTCAGCCGCGAGGACCTCATCCCCGGCAGCGCCTTCTTCCGCAGTGCCGAGGAGGCCCAGGGGCGTTCGCCGCTGGCCAAACGGTTCTTCGGCTGTGACGGCGTTCAGGCCGTGATGTTCGGGCCGGGCTTTGTCTCGATCACCTACGATTCGCCGGACGAGTTGATCGAGAAGAACAACACGGTGATGGAAGCCTTCAAAGAACATCTGGAATCCGGCGAGGATATCCTGGCGCCGGGGAATGACGATGAGAACGCCGACGAGGACGAAACCTCGAAGAAGATCCGCGAGATCCTCGACCGCGACATTCGCCCGGCCGTGGCCGGCGACGGCGGCGACATCGTCTTCATGCGCTACGAAGACGGCATCGCCTATGTCTTCATGCAGGGCGCCTGCTCCGGGTGCCCACATGCGACCATGACGCTCAAGCAGGGCGTCGAAGGCCGCTTGAAGGAAGAGATCCCGGACCTGAAGGAAGTTGTCGCCCTCGTGTGACCGGGTCGGCTTGCCGGCCGGCAACGCCCGGGTCAGCCCGTGACGCCCAGGTCTTCGTCAAGTTCTTCTTGCACTTCAGTCTACGCGGCAGACGGCCGGGCTGCCGCCGTCTGTACTCGGGCTTTGCACTCTGCGGCGCACGATATTTGTGCATAAGCCTCTTTGGGGCGCCGGTTCTGAGCTCAGAGCCGGGTTGGCAAGGGGTATGCTCATCCTTGTGCAGGTCCGTGAAAGGAGGATCTGTCATGAACCGGAATCAGTCTACTCGTATTGAGCCCTTCGACCAGCTCAGGATTCGACCGAATTTCACCTTGATCGAGCTTCTGGTGGTGGTGGCGATCATTGCGATCATGGCCGGCATGCTGCTGCCGGTGATTTCACGCGCCAAGGAGAAAGCGGTGTTGATTTCATGTCTGTCGAATCTAAAACAGGTGGGCATCGGGATCAACCTGTATGCGGATGAGAACGCGGGCAACATTCCGGTCGGTCCGAGTCTGTCGGCGGCGCAGACAGGCTATGGGATCTATGCGGCCGAGCCGCACTATGCCACGAACCGTACGTGGATTGGCGGTCCGGCGCAGACCTATGAAGGTCTTGGGCTGCTGACGCAGGAAGGGCAGCTGCAGGGGCTGTCCCTGTTTAACTGCCCGGGAGATCCCAGCATTAACGGCGATGTGACGAACAGCGGTTGGGGCGATGCCTATCAGAGCTACTTATACCGGCAACTGGATGCACGGGCCACAGGACAACGGAAAGCAAAGCTGGATGACCTCGGGCGGAACCCGAACGGACGGAACGTGACGGCATTGGCGTTGGACGTGAACGTCGAGGTGAACTTTGATTTGAAGCCGCGGTTCAACCATCGCGGCGTTTTGGTGAACATGTTGGCGGCAGACGCGTCGGCCCGCAGTCTCAAGAACCCGAACGGCGAGGTCAGCATCCCGGCGATCGACGCGAACTACCGGGCCAACGTCGCGACTGTATTCGTCAACGCGGACGAGGCTGACCGGTGATTGAAAACATGCTCGCAAGCGACCCGGGGTTTTATCAGGGAACCGGCGCGCGGCAACGAGGCAGAGATCGGTTCGCGCCATAGCCCGATTTGCCGGGCCGACCTGGAAGCCCTTATCGATAATCGGTAAAGAGTCATTTGAGGAAGGTGTAAACGTTGAAGAAAAAGGTAATCTCCAAGCTGCGGACACTGACGCGGGCGCAGCGTTTGGGATTGCGGTTCCGGCGGCATCAGCGGCGGCGGCGACAGGAGCGCCGGTCGGCGGTTGGCGAGCAGGCCCGGGCCTGATGTGCCGGGGCCGGCGCCGTTGTTGTCAGGCGGCAGATGGTGTCGAACCGAGTCGTTGTTTCGACCAAGGGGGGCGCCCGCAGGGGATCAGCGTTTGGCGTTGACGGTGGATACCGCCAGGATGAGTTTGTTGCCGGGCACGGAAGGCTTGAGGGGCAGGGCGATGGACGCCGGTACGCCCGGCTTCAGGCTGACTTCCGTCGCGAACAGCTTCTTCCTGCCGCTCATTCCGGTCACTTTCATACTGTCCTGGGCGCCGACGAGGGTCACGGTCAAGGCGGCCGAGAACTTGAGAGTGGCATTGGCCGGCAAACCGGTCGTCTCCCGGCCAAGCAGCTTAAAGCTTTTGAAGCCGAGCGCCTTGAACCGCCGCGCCACGTCCTGGAGGCCGGTTTCGATTTCGCCTTCCTGACGCGACGCCTCGACGAGGCGAATTACCACGATCAGATCATCCCCGCGGGCGCAGGCGCCGCTGAGCAGAAAAGCGGCCGCCAGCAGAAGCAGTCGTTGCTTCATAGTTCATTGTCCTCGTCGCTAATGAAATCGTCGGCAGTTGAAATCCAGACAATTGCGCCCAGATCGGGCTCGTCGTTCATTATAATGTAGCCCTCATTGGGTGCAAACACCTGAACGGATTTTACCTCGGTGGCTTCGACGGCAGCGACGGGGGGGGGCGGTTGGATCGGGGCAGGGTCGGGTTGGCGGGCGAGGTGCCAGATGCCGACGGCGGCGATGATGAACACGGCAGCGGCGGCAGCCGCCCGGGCGGGGAAAGGAATGACGCGCGGCGCCTTCACTTCCTGGTCCTGCGGCAGGTCCTTCGCCTTCTCCCGGAACTCCTGCCAGAACTCGGGGCCCGGCTTCGGCTTGGAGACCGGCTGTTGTTCCCGCAGGGCCTTTTCAATTCGGTTCCAACTCAGGTCCGCCATGTCAGATTTCCATCTGGCTGATGATGTTCTTCAGTTTGCGTTTGGCGTTGAACAGCCGCGACATGACCGTGCCCATGGACAGGTCGGCCGCGGCCGCGATTTCCGCATAGCTCATGTCGTCGGCGTAGCGCATGAGGAGTACCATCCGGTGCGGTTCGTCCATCTGCTGCAGGGCCTCCTGCACCAGGGCGGCGTCCTCACTCCGGGCGATCTCCTGATCGGGCGTCTCCTGGGCTTCGTCCTCCAGGTCGCTGATCCGGCGCTCGTCGTTTTCGTCGATGCGCATGACCCGCTCCTGTCGGCGTCCCCGTGAGCGGATGAAGTCCAGGGCGCAGTTGTATGTAATCCGGTACAGCCAGGTCTTCAGGGCTGCCCGGCGATTGAACTTCGCAATCGAGCGCCAAGCCTTCAGGTAGGTCTCCATGACGATGTCGTCGGCATCGTCGGGACCGGCAACCCGGCATGCCACCGCATAGACGACGGGACGGTAGCTTTCAAACAGTTCTGCAAATGCGTCCACGTCGCCTGTACTGGCCTTGTCGAGCAGTTGTGTCTCGTTCTCAATCACTTGGACGCCGTCGTAAATGCGGTTATTCAGTCGTTTCCATCAAAGATTTGAGGGAATATGCCAGAATCCGGGGCTGAGGCAAGCGGGTCGCTCTGGAAGGGCGGACCGGGACCCGGCCGTGACGGATCATTTACCGGTGAGGGCGGATGTCTTGGACCGATAGGCAAGGACCGCTGCAGCCGACAGAAACCCCGCTCCGGGTATCAGGCAAACGGGCGCCCGATGCAGAGTCCGAATGCCGACACCGGAATCCAGCCGCCGAAGTCGATGCCGCCGATTTCTTTCGGCGGCCTCACGATGAACTGCACTCACCGCAAAAACGGTTGTCGGGATCGGGGGCCTGCTCTTCGAGAAGAGACCCCAAGCTCAGCTTGGGGAGTCGTTACACCTGGCGCGAAAAGCCTTCTTCGAACAGGTTCGCCTGCGTTTCACTTGGTTTGCATCAAGGTTTGGGCCATCCTGCCGGCAGAATCGGCCTCGTTGTTGGGGTTGCCGCTTCGCTGCTGCCTGTTCGAAACGCCCCGAAGGCAGGACACAGCTGAAGCTGTGAGCTCCAACGAAGAACGCCGCCCCCCCGCATATGCTTTGCGCGGGGGCTGCAGCCCGTGGACGCCGCCGGTGTTGTTCCCCCGTGAGGGGAGACCTTGAATCCGACCTGAAATCACGCGCTGAGCAGGCCGAAGAGATTCAGGATGGTGCGTTTCGGGCGAAAGTGGGAACGTTCTTCGATGCGCCGGGCGTGGTCCTCGCCGGAGGCGACGATCGCCCGCATGGTTTCGCGGACCAGCGCGTCCTGATGGCGGTGCGGATCGATGAAGCAGCGTTCCAGAATCTGCCGTTCGGTGCCGGCGGCGAACTGGAAGGCGTCCTTGAGTTCGATCGTGCCGCGAGCGAACGCATTGACCTGTTCCGCCAGGTCGTCCATGGCCTGTTTGATGGCGAACGCTTCGTAGCGGTCGCCATCGAGTACGACTTCGCCGTCGCCGATCGCTTTGGAGAGGCGTTTGAGCATCTCCTGGTGCCGATGTTCGTCCTGCGAGAGCTGGAACCAGAAGTCCCGGTGCTCGGGCATCATCTGGGCGAACATATTGTAGAGCTTGGCCAGCAGTTTTTCCTGCTTGACCAGGCAGTCGATAAACAATCTATCGCCAAGTGCTGAAGGCATGTTCTGATTCTCCTTATTGTTGTCGGGCCACCCGTTTGATTCTCCGGCGCGATTTTCCGTCTCTGCCCTTGAGATGCAACGAGTTGCAAAAAGTATTCAGAAATTTTGACTTGAGGCGGAAAATCGTTGATACAGGGAGGGCGGCCGGCGGCTGGAGCGGGGGTCTCGCCGGCGGCGGGGCAGTTCCGGGCAGGTCGCTGCCGGGCGGCGATTGGGCGGTAAACCAGAGAACCCCGAGCTCATAACAAACTCGGGGTTAGCTGAAATTGGCTGGCAGGACCTTACGCTTCGGCCGGGACGACGTTGACGAAGGTCTTCTTCTGTTTCTTCTCATACTCGCAGGTGCCGTCGACCAGCGCAAAGATCGTGTAGTCTTTGCCGAGACCGACGTTCCGGCCGGGCTTCCATTTGGTGCCGCACTGACGGACCAGGATGTTGCCGGCGCGGACTTTCTGGCCGCCGTAGACTTTGATCCCGCGCATCTGCGGGTTGCTGTCACGGCCGTTCCGTGAACTGGATTGCCCCTTTTTATGTGCCATAGCTGAAACTCCTCAACTGCTGTTCCAAGGCTCTGCCGGCCGGCGGGATCGCGCCGCCGTGCCAGGCGGGAAAGGCAGGGAATATAGCTCTGAGGCCGTGCATGTCCAGCCTCATGCCGGAAATTCGGCAATGCGTTGGTCACGGGGAGTAGCGTCTGCCGCCGTTCCACCACCGGCAGGTCAAGCCGGCCGGTGGCAGGAGAGCAGCACGCGGGGGCCGCTCCCCGTGACTGACGCACGACGAAATCCGGCCTACATATAGGCGCCGCCGTTGACCGACAGCACCTGGCCGGTGATGTAGGCGGCGCCGGCGGAACTCAGAAAGCGGACGGCCGCGGCGACGTCCTCGGCTTTGCCGACCCGTCCAACGGGTATCATCGGCAGGATCGTCTCCAGCGGCAGGTCATCCGTCATCCGCGTCTCGATGAAGCCGGGGGACACCGCGTTGACCAGGACATTGCGTTTGGCGACCTCGACCGCCAGCGCCTTGGTGGCGCCGATCAGGCCGGCCTTCGCCGTGGCGTAGTTGACCTGGCCGGGGAGACCGGTCTGGCCCGAGGTGGAGACGATATTGATGATCCGCCCGGACCGCCTGGTCAGCATCCCGCCCAGAACCAGTTTGGTGACGAAGAAGAAACCGTTGAGGTGCACATTCAGCACGTCGCTCCACTCGTCGCGGCTCATCCAGAACATCATGGTATCCTGACTGAAGCCCGCGTTGTTCACCAGGACGTCGGGCGTGCGCTCGGCCAGGAGCGGCTCAAGGGCCTCGGCGGCTGCGGCGTCGTCGGCAACGTCGAAGCTGAGCTTCGTACAGGCGGCGCCCGCCGCGGCGACGTCGGCCGCCACCTGGTCGGCGGCGTCGTGATCGCTGCGGTAGTTCAGCCAGATGTCAAAGCCGTCCGCCGCGAGGCCGGTCGCGATGGCAGCGCCGATTCCCTTGCTTGCCCCCGTCACCAGCGCGAGTTTATCAGCCACGGGTGCCCTCGTCTATTTGATGTTGGCGACTTTGCCGTCGGCGTTGAATTCGACGGTCAGCGTCTGGCGGCCGTCCTTCCAGTAGACAAACGTATCGGCGTCCGGCGCTTTGGTTTTATGGGGCGACGGATAGCCCAGCGCGACCATGACGCCTTCCTTGGTCATGCCGAGGTAAGCTTTGCCTTCCTGGATGCCCTTCATGTCGATCGGCGAGAAGCCGTCCAGGTTCCGGGGCTTGGGGCCGGCGATGATCTTCTGGTATTCGCGGGCGGACAGGCCGACCCGGCGGCGGTCGAACGTGTAGAGGATGTTGTCGCGCTCGCCGACCATGCGGAAGGCGAAGCCGCCGCGCCAGCGCAGGAAGAGCACTTCGGTGTTGACCGGGAGGATCAGGTGGCCCTTGCCGGGATCGATGTTGTTGAGGTAGCTGGCGCGATAGGAATGCCTGGCGCCGCGGCCGAGATCCTGGACGTGGACATTATACTGCAGGTACACGCCGACTTCCGGTTTCGGTTCCGGCGGCGGCCCGTCCGAGCCGCAGCCGCCGGTCAGCGCGGCAATACCAAGACAAAGCACCAGGGCCAGGTGCTTCGGAATCTGCTCCAACAACGGTTGTTTCATCGCAACCCAACTCCTCTGTTCGCTTCGACGTCATATCCGGACAGTGTGCGGCAGCAGCACCATCCGCCCCAATCGGGGAACCGCCTAACCCTAGCGCCGAAACCGGTGGACCTCAAGGCCAAGCGCGTGTCCGGCAGGCGATTGATTTCGGCCGGGAGGCGCACTATAGTCCGGGCGCCGCCAGCCTCTGTGCGGGATCGGGAACCGAAACGGGCCAGTCTTCATGCGTGACCAGGACAAGACCAGCAAAACCCTGCTGGAGCGACTTAAGGACCAGGACGACCACGGCGCCTGGCAGGACTTCTTTGATTTCTATGCCGGCTTGATTCTCCGGTTTGCGCGCTATCGCGGCTGCTCCGATACCATGTCCAACGATGTGCTCCAGGAGACCATGCTGGTGCTCTTCAAGAAGATGCCCGACTTCCAATACGACCCGGCGATCGGCCGGTTCCGGTCGTTCCTGTTCCGTATCGTTCAGGGCCGCGTGCAGGACGCCTTCCGCCGCGAGCAACGCTACATGTTCTATTCCTCCATCCGCCAGGAGAAATTCCCGGGCCGCAGCCAACTGCTGGAAGACGGCCTTGACGACCCCTTGGAGGAATGGGAACGGGAATGGGAAAACAACATCTTCGCCACGGCGCTGGAGCGGGTGAAACGCAAGGTCGACGGCAGCACCTTCCGGTCATTCCGTCTGTATGTCCTCGAGCAGAAGGAGGTCGCCGACGTCAGTGAAGCCCTCGGCCTCGATCGCAACACGATCTATCAACATAAGAATCGGTTGATGACAATGCTGCGGCGCGAGGTCGACGGACTGCGCCAGGAATTGGGAGAGACGGGATGACGGACGACTTTGAACAACGCCTGTGTGACTGCTACCGGGAGCGCCGGTCGGTGGAAGCGCCGCCGCAGATCAGTAAGCGACTGAAGGCCGTTTACCGTCTGCTCTCGCGCAATCCGATCCCGTCCGAGCCCGGCGATTACCTGCTGGTGGTCAAGAAAGGCGATGCCCCGTTCTGGTTTCGCCTGGACGACGCTGAGGCGACGATCGGCCGGTTCCCGGACTGCAGTCTGATGCTGGATCATGAGTCGATTTCCGGCAAACACCTGTCCATTTACCCCAAACAGCCCTTCCGCATGTTGATCGACAACAAGTCGACGAACGGCGTCTACGTCAACGGCGAACGGACGCCTGAGCACCACCTGCACGACGGCGACGCCATCCAGTTGGGGCCCTATCTGCTGGTCTTCGCGCGTTCCGGCGGCCTCGAGCCGGACGACTGAGAACCCGAATGCCGGGGAACGGCCATGGCCGACCTGCAATTCATCGATTGCCATCTGCATCTTCAGGACGAGCGTTTGCGCCCGGTCCTGGATGATGTCCTGGCCCGGGCCCGCGATCGCGGGGTCGGGCAGTTCCTCTGCAACGGCACCAGCCCGGAGGACTGGCAGGAGGTCCTTGATCTGGCTGCGGACCGTGAAGGCGTCGTGCCGTTCCTCGGATTGCACCCATGGTTTGTCGAGCGCTTTGCCGGCGAGTGGCAGGAGCTCCTGCGGACGAAGGCGGTCGGCACCCCCTGCGGCATCGGCGAGATCGGCTTGGACCGGCATTTCGTTGAGTCCGGCTACACGGAGCAGGAGGACGTGTTTGAAGCCCAGCTCGAGCTGGCCCGGGAATTGAATCGGCCGGCGGCGGTTCATTGCGTCAAAGCCTGGGATCGGCTCGAGGGAATCCTGCGCGACCGCGAGGTTGAGGACGACGTGATCATGGTCCATTCGTTCGGCGGCTCGCGAAAGCTGATGTATCGCCTGCTCGACCTCGGGGTGCTGATCTCGTTCTCGCCGACCCTGGTGCAGAACACCAGGGAGGCCCTGCGTGATGCCTTCTGTGCGGCGCCGCTGGATCGGATTGTGCTCGAAACCGATTCTCCGGATCTCTTCCGCCAACCATTGCTGACGGCTGCCGACAGAGAGGCCGGTCTTTGTCCGGAGAAGCTGAACGAACCGGGGATCATCCCGCGGTTGTACGAGCGGGCGGCGGCGTTGCGGGGGATGACGGCGGAGCAGCTCGCGGCAACGGTCCGGGCGAACGCCGACGTGCTGATGCCGTCGGTACCGTAGCCACACCTGCCGCGAAACGATTTCCCACGGCTGGACTGAAGGGGATGGTCGCCACACCTGCCGCGAAAAGCCTTCTGGAGACCCCCATGGCCTTGTGTCGTGCGTGAATGAGTTGTTTGATGCGACGTCTGTTCCCGTCTCAAACTCCCCTTGCTTCAGCGGCTTTGTGAGCATGCTCGCAAAGCCGCTGAAGCAAGGGGAGTTTGAGACGGGGGGGCGGTACCGACTTAAACAACTCTTTCACCCGTCAGACGAGCTAACGGGGGTTTTTCTCGGAGCGGGACACCACAATCCCTTGGGGATTTGAGGCCGAGCAGCGTTACTCACCCTTTTCGCGGAGGGTGTAGCCAAGTCCCAAGCCAGTCTGGGGTCTCTTTTCGGCGAGCAGGAACCCGATCCGGCTGTCTTTTCGCGGCGGGCGTATCGGAACCCGCCGCCGGAAGGTTCGGCGCGCCCTGATGCGGTCGCCTTCAGCGGTTCCGTTCGAGCGCGGTCAGGACCAGATGGGTGCAGAGCTGTTCGAAGCTGATGCCGGCTTCCCCGGCGGCTTTGGGCAACAGGCTGGTCGCGGTGAATCCCGGAATGCTGTTGGCTTCGAGGATCTTCGGGCGGCCGTGCGGTTTGTCGAGCATCAGGTCGACCCGCAGCAGGTCGCGGGCGCCGAGAACGTGGTAGGCGTCCCGGGCAATGTCCTTGAGTTCGTCCCAGCGATCGTCTGTGACGGTGTGGGGCGGGCAGAAGTATTGGGTCTGACCGAAAGCGTAGGTGTACTTGGCGTCGTAATCGTAGAAATCGCCGGGCGGCACGATTTCCACCGGCGTCAACGGCTCGCCGTCGATCAGGCCGACGGTCAGTTCCTGGCCGCGCAGCAGTTGTTCCACCAGCACGACGGGTTCTTCGCGGAAGGCCTCCGACAGTGCCGGCCCCCATTCGTGCGGGTTGCGCACGATGCTCATGCCGACGCTGGAACCGCCGCTGTTGGGTTTGACGACCACCGGGAAGCGGAGTTCTTCGGGGAAGGTCTCCGCCGAGTTGTTCAGCAGGCGCCCGCCGGGAACCGGCAGGCCGGCGCCGCGCAGGACGGCTTTCGTCTCCGTCTTGTCCATGATGATGCGGCTCGCTTGCGGACCGCTGCCGACGTAAACAATGTTCGCGTCGTCAAGGAGGTCCTGGATGCCGCCGTCCTCGCCGAACCCGCCGTGCAGCGCCGGGAAGATGACGTCGAACTCACGTGCCGTATCCGGCAGAGCGTTCGCATCCAGGACGATGGGGCGCACCTGGAACCCGGCTTGTTCCAAGGCTTCCAGAATCGCCCGCCCCGAATTCAGCGAGACCTCGCGTTCCGACGAGGTGCCGCCCATCATGACGCCGACTTTGACGTCGCGGTGGTATTCTTTGAAATGCCGCAGTTCCAGCATCACTTGCCTCCCTTCTTCAAAGCCTCAATCAACAGTGGGATCAGCTTCGTCACCGAGCCGGCGCCGAAGACCGCAATGAGATCGCCGTTATCGGCAGTCTGTGCGAGATCGTCGGCGAGTTCCTTGTACGGCCGTTCATCAAACCGTGCCGGGATCCCGCTGATCCCCGCGGCGATGGCGGCGGGATCGCCTTTCTCCGCGTCATCCAGCCACGCGGCGAACGTGGGAACGACCACGACGTCATCGGCTGCCGCGAGTTCGCGGGAGAAATCCGTGCCGTAGCGGGCGATGCGCTCGAACCGGTGCGGCTGGAATACGAGCCGCAGGCGTTTGTCCGGATGCCGTTCGCGCAGGGCCTGAATCGTGGCGCGGACTTCGGTCGGGTGGTGGGCGTAGTCTTCGATGACCAACACGCCGGAGCCCTCGTAGCGGACGCTCTGTCGGCGGTCGACGCCGGGGAAGGTCTGCATGGCCCTGACGGCGTCGGCTTCGGCAACACTGAGCCGCGCCGCCATGCGGATGGATAAGGTGGCGTTGATCCGGTTGTGATCGCCGGGAACCAGAAGCTGCAGGTCGGACCGCACGTCGTCAGGGCCGAGGAATTCGACCTGCGGATGATCGCTGAACAACTCGCGCGTCTCGGGCAGGTCGTAGGCCAACAGAAAATCACTGCGCGCCGCAAAGGTGCGAAAGCACTCCTTGAGTTTGTCGATGCCGCCGACGCTCCAGCAATGGTCGTCTTCCGCGTTGGTCACGATAGCGTGTGTACTCAGCATCTTCGCCTGGGTGCCGTCGGACTCATCAACTTCCGTAACCAGGATCTCCCGGCGCCCGGCGGCCGCCGGGAACTCGCGTTCGGGAACCGTGCCGCCGACCATGTAGCCGGGCTCGCAGCCGGTCTCGATCAGGATATGCGAGAGCATAGCCGAGACCGTGGTTTTGCCGTGGGAGCCGGCGCAGGAGACACGTTGGGGAAAGGCCTTCGCCAGGTCCGCCAGGAAGTCGCCGCGGCGAATTTGTGGAATGCCGAGCTCAGTCGCCTGTTGGCGTTCCGGGTTGTCCGGCTGGACGGCCGACGAGAACACGAGAATGTCGGGGGTTTCGACGTGGTCGGCGGCGTGCCCGATGTTGATCCGGCAACCGCGTTCCCGGAGCATGCGCGTGTTGGTCGACTCGACCATGTCGGTGCCGCTGACACGGACGCCGAAGTCGTCGAGGATGAGCGCGAGTCCGGTCATGCCGACGCCGCCGATACCGGTGAAATGGACTTGTGTCCAGGGAAGTTTCTCCATTGCGATGGGGCCTCCGTTTCCTCCTGGATCTAAGTAATCGCTGTTCCTCGGCAATGCAAACGAATTTCCCTGGGCCTGGGGCTTTTGACGGCCGTTTTCGTGCGCCCGGACGGCAGGCGCGGCGCACCCCCGGTTACTGCTCCGCGTCATTATTGACGCGGCCCGGCGGCGCGGGTAAGCGCGGCGTGCCTCCGGTTACTGCTCCGCGTCATTATTGACGCGGTCCGGCGGCGCGGGTAAGCGCGGCGTGCCTCCGGTTACTGCTCCGCGTCATTATTGACGCGG
>CAYLNH010000007.1:0-29434 GCA_964384625.1 uncultured Lentisphaerales bacterium | reverse complement strand
CCCCCGGTTACTGCTCCGCGTCATTATTGACGCGGCCCGGCGGCGCGGGTAAGCGCGGCGCTTCGCGCAAAGGAAAAAGGAAGCGGGGCGCTGCCCCGGACCCCGGCAGGGAGGCGGTGGCCCCCCTGCACCCCCACAAAGTGGGCGCTTCGCGCAAAAGCAGAGAATGGCGCTTCGCGCAAAGGCGCGGAAAGGCAGAGAATGGCGCTTCGCGCAAAGGAAGCGCAAAGGAAAAAGGAAGCGGGGCGCTGCCCCGGACCCCGGCAGGGAGGCGGTGGCCCCCCTGCACCCCCACAAAGTGGGCGCTTCGCGCAAAAGCAGAGAATGGCGCTTCGCGCAAAGGCGCGGAAAGGCAGAGAATGGCGCTTCGCGCAAAGGAAGCGCAAAGGAAAAAGGAAGCGGGGCGCTGCCCCGGACCCCGGCAGGGAGGCGGAAAGACTTCCGCCGAGCATATCTAGCGGTCGGGGTCGTCTTTGCCGGCCGGGGCGCGCCGGCCAAAACGTTTCTCGAGTTCCTGGTAGGAGATCTTGATCATCGTCGGACGGCCATGCGGACAGGTGTACGGCATCTCGGTCTTGACCAACTGCTCGAGCAGTGTGTCGATTTCCAAACGTGATAAATCGTCGTGTGCCTTGACCGCGGCTTTGCACGCGGCCGTCGCCAACTGGTGTTCGTCCGGCCGGCGTCGGCCGAGGGTGCCTTCTTCGAGGTCATCCAGAATGTCGCGGAGAATGCCGACGATATTCTCCTGAGGGAAGTGCGGCGGGATGGCCGCGACGATGAAGGTGTTGCCGCCGAAGTTCTCGATCTCAAATCCGAGTTTCGACAGTTCGTCGTTGTACTTTCGCAGCACCCGGGCGTCGGCGGCGGAGACCTCCATGGTAACGGGGATGAGCAACTGTTGCGAGGCGCCGTCGGTTTCGCGGGCCTGCCGCAGGAAGCGTTCGAACATAACGCGTTCATGGGCGGCGTGCTGGTCGATCAGGACGAGACCGTCCCGGCTTTCGGCCAGGACGTAGGCGCGCCCCAGCGTGCCGAGGATCCGCAGTCCGATGATCTCATTCTGGGTGGCGGCGGAGACGGCGGTGCCGGCGGCGCGGCGTTCGTCGGCCTCGACGATCGGCGGGATTTCGGCCGGTGCTGCCGGCGTCGTCGCCGGCGCGGCCGACTCCGAAGCAGTTTCGGAGTCCGGCAGGGGTTCTGGCTGCGGCAGGGCCGAGGCGTTATCGATGATGGGCGTGATCGGCCGGGGCGGGGCGACATCGGTCAGCAGCGGCTGCATGGCGGGCGCCGGCGGTATGTCTTGGAGCGGGACATCGTTGGCGGCGGGCGGTTCAGCGGCCAGGTGGCGCAGGGCGTTCTGGACCGCCGTGGCGACGACGCGGCCGACGGAACGGCCGTCGCGGAAGCGGACCTCGCGTTTGGCCGGGTGAACGTTGATGTCGACCATGCCCGGGTCCAGTTGGACGAACAGCAGGGCCGGCGGGTAGCGGCCTTTCATCACCAGTGTGTGGTATGCTTCGCGGACGGCGTTGTTCGTAATGGAGTTCCACACGGGCCGGCCGTTGACGAAGACGCGCTGGTCCTTGCGCGAACTGCGGGTCAATCCCGGCCTGGCGGTGAAGCCGGTCACGCGGATGCCGGAATCTTCGTAGTCGACTTCGAGCATCGCTTCCATGGTGTCACGCCCCAGCAGCATGGCCGCGCGGGTTCGCAGATCCTGACCGGGCTGCACCGCGAACATCGCGCGCTGGTCAAACGTCAGTTCGACGCCGATTTGCGGATTGGCCAGAGCCAGGACCAGCGCGATTTCGTGGATGTGCCCTTCCTCGGTACTGATTGCCCGCAGGAATTTCCGGCGCGCCGGCATGTTGTAGAACAGATTGCGTACGGTGACCGAGGTGCCGGGGGCGCAGCCGACGCTGGTGACGTTGTTGATGACGCCGCCGTTGACCGTCACTTCCGTGCCTTCGTCTTCGTTGTGCCGGCGCGTCCGCAAGGTGAAACGGCTGACCGACGCAATGCTGGGGATCGCCTCGCCGCGGAAGCCCAGGGTGCCGATATTGTCGATGTCCTGAGTTGTGCGGATCTTGCTGGTGGCATGGGCTTCGAGGCAGAGCACGGCATCTTCGGCGTCCATGCCGCAGCCGTTGTCGACTACGCGCACGAGGGAGCGGCCGCCGCGTTCCACGCTGATCGAGACGCGATCAGCTTCGGCGTCCAGGGCGTTTTCCACCAGTTCCTTGACGATCGAGGCAGGGCGTTCGACCACTTCGCCGGCGGCGATGCGGTTGCTGACGTCCTCGTCAAGGATGCGGATACTGCTCATGCGATCTCCTTTTGCGGGGTGCGCCCCAATGGACCACGGGATGTCCGGGTCTGCCAGGGAGGTCGGCGATTTATTCGGGAAAACCACGGGGCATCCGGCCCGCGGACGCAGTTGTCCGGCGCACCGGACATGCGGTGGAGGAAGGGGGGCTGCGGACCTGCAGCTGGATGGTCTCGGCGGAGGTCTTTCCGCCACGGATTGCCCGGGGTTCGCGGCTCGCGGCAGGCGGCGTTGATGTCAAAACACGATGCTCGCATCGCTTATTCGGCATCGTCTGGCCGGACCGGCGCTTGGCCTCCGTCCCTGGCTGGAAAACTTCCGCCGAGCTTATCTAGTCGGCCGCGGCCGGCTGCGGGGCGGGGGTCGGCGGCGCGTAGTCGGGCAGGGAGGCCTTGAGAATCTTGCGGTAGGTCGGGCTTTTCTGCAGCGGCTTCGCCCAGGCATGCGTCGAAACGATCTTGATGATGTCGTTGCCGATCAGATCGTGGACCTCGGCGATAAGGTTTTCGGCGGGTTGGCGCCGGCCCTGTTCCTGGGCGGCGCAGGCGAGGATCAGGGCGAACTCGTGCCGCGGCGCGCCATAGCGTTTGCTGCCGGTGCGGGCGATGTCTTCCGCCTCCTCATAGCGCTTAAGGCAGAGCAGAGCGATGGCCATGTCGGCTTCGTAGCGCGAGACGGCCGGACTGAGGGCGTCAGCCATCTTGAACAGCTCATAGGCTTCCTCATAGCGTCCGTCCAGCAGGACCATCTGGCCGACGGCGTCCAGTGCTTCCGAGCTGGTCGGGTCAATTGTGCAGGCTTCGCGGAAATACTTTTCGGCTTCGTGGTAGTCGCCGGTTTTGGTATACATCCGGCGGCCGGTCTGCATCAGTTCGGCAAAGCGGTCGCGCGGCGCCTGGATGGCGCGGGCGGCGGCGGAGTCGCTGGCGGGGGGATGCTGGAACAGGGCTATGCTGAGGACGACAACGAGGCTGAGAGCGATGATCAGGATCAGCACACTGCGGTGCATTTCAACGCTGGTGTTACTCGGATCTGTCATGGGCTGCACAACCGTGACTGGACGAACATGACATTCGGTCGAGCCGTGTTATAGTTCGGCGATTCTCCGGATTCTCCCAATGAGGCCGGCAGGAACCGCTGACCTCCTCCGTTCCCATAACATACTGCGGAACCCGTAAAAGTAAAGGGCATGTTCGTTGGAAAACGCCGATCTGATTTACCTTCGGGACCGACTTGGTTTTACTCTGAGTCTGCGCCAGAGCACGCTGTCCGTCAAGGATTTCGACAGGATTAAGGACAAGACCGCCGCGGCTCATGTCGAGATGACGCGGATTGAAGACGGCGAGATCAAAAACCCCGATGAAGAACGGCAGGTGACGCATTTTACCGATCGCCGCAGCTATCCGGAATCGGATGAGTTCCGGGACGTCGAGGCGTTTTTCGCCCGGGTCCGGGCCGGCGAAGAAACCGGCGCCACCGGCAAGCCGTTTGACGCGATTATCGTGAACGGCATCGGCGGCTCGGCTCTCGGTCCGCAGTTGCTGCAGTTTGCCGTCAACGGGCCGTATTGGAATGAGCTGCCCCGCGCGGCGCGCGGCGGCAGCCTGCGGGTATACTTCACGGATAACACGGACACCGCCGGGCTGCGGGACGCCCTGGCGGTCGTCGACCTGGACCAGACGTTGGTTGTCAGCATTTCCAAGTCCGGCGGCACCCGCGAAACACGGAACAACATGGTTGCTTTGAAGGCCGCCTACGCCGACGCCGGGCTGGATTTCGCCCGGCATGCGGCGGCGATCACGATGCCGACCAGCAGGCTTGACGTGCAGGCCGGGACCGAGAACTGGCGCAAGATCTGGCCGATGGCCGAATCCATCGGCGGCCGCACCAGCGAAACCGCGATCGTCGGCCACGTCCCCGCCGCCGCCGCCGGCATAGACTTTGCCGCGCTGCTGCAGGGGGCCTGCACCATGGACGAGTGGACGCGGGCCCCGGAGGTCCGGCAGAACCCGGCCTATATGCTGGCGTCCGCCTGGTATCTCCTGGGCAACGGCAAGGGCGACAGGAATATGGTCATCGTGCCGTATTCCGACCGTCTGGTGCTGCTGTCGCGCTACATGCAGCAACTGGTTATGGAGAGTCTCGGCAAGGAGCTCGACCGCGATGGACAGACCGTGCACCAGGGACTGACGGTCTACGGCAACAAGGGCGGCACCGATGCCCATGCCTTTATCCAGCAGTTGAACGACGGCCGCAATGATTTCTTTATCACCTTCATTGAAATCCTCCGGGATGCCGCCGCGTATGAGGCGGAAGACAACCTGATGATGGGCGAGTACCTGCACAACTTCCTGCAGGGCCTGTCCAACGCGCTGGCGGACAAGGGCCGCAGCGTGCTTTCCATCACCCTGGACGAACTCAACGAGGAAAGCCTCGGCATGATTATCGCACTGTACGAGCGTGCCGTGGCTTTCTATGCGGAGTTGATCCACATCAACGCCTTCCACCAGCCCGGCGTCGAAGCTTATAAGAAGATCAGCGGCGAGATCAATGACCTGGCACTGACGCTGCAGGCGTTCATCGCCGGCAACGGCGGCTTCAGCGGTGACGCGGCGGCAATCGCGGCGGCGGCCGGCGCCGCTGACAAAGTCTCCGAAGTCGGCGGCATCCTGGCCAAGTACTGGGCCAACGACCGGGCCTTCGGCGGCAAGTCCCTCCGCCGCACGCTTGAAGACGGCCGATGGTGCTACACGGTTTCGGCTTGAGCCTCTGTCCCGATACCTGAAATTCCTCCCGCCGTTGCGGGACCCGACACCGGAAACCCGATACCATGAGATCCCTATCCGGCATACAGCCGACCGGCAAGCCCCATCTGGGCAACTACTTCGCCATGATGAAGCCCTGCATTGAGATGCAGGAAGAGGCGGAAGCCTTTGTGTTCATCGCGGACTTCCATGCCTTGACGCAACACCCCCGGCCCGATGAACTGCGGCAACGTACGCTGGGCGTCGCCCTGGATTTCCTCGCCTGCGGCCTCGACCCCGATAAGGCCGTGTTCTTCCGCCAGAGCGATATTCCCGAAGTCACCGAGCTTACCTGGATCCTGTCCTGCCATACCCCCGTCGGACTCCTGGAGCGCTGCCACAGCTACAAGGACAAGATCGCCCAGGGCATCAAACCCAACCACGGGTTGTTCAGCTATCCGGTGCTGATGGCCTGCGACATCCTGATCTACAAGAGCGATGTCGTCCCCGTCGGCAAAGATCAGAAGCAGCACCTCGAGGTGACGCGCGATCTGGCGATCAAATTCAACAACGTTTACGGCGATATCTTCGTCGTGCCGGCCGAGCAGATCCGCGACAATGTCGCGATCGTCCCCGGCGTTGACGGCGAGAAGATGTCCAAGAGCTACGGCAACACCATCGAGCTGTTCGAACCGGAGAAGGCCACGCGCAAAACCTTTATGAAGGTCGTCACCGATTCGACGCCGATGGAGGAGCCGAAGAACCCGGACACCTGCAATGTGTTCGCGCTCTACAAACTGTTCGCCGGCGACGACGAACTCGCAGCCATGCGCGCCAACTACGAAGGCGGCAACTACGGCTACGGCCACGCCAAACAGGCGTTGTTCGAGAAGTTTATGGAGTATTTCAAGGACATGCGCGCCCGCCGCAACGAACTCGAGCAGAACCTCGATTACGTCGAGGACGTCCTGCAAAAGGGGGCCGAGAAGGCCCGGGCCGCCGCCGCCGCGACGATGGCTGAAGTGCGGCAGGCCGTCGGTCTGCGGTAACGGCAGTGTCGCCCGGTCAATGTTGCGGCGTCATGGAGACAATTGCGGCTCAGCGCGGCCGTTGGCCGCAGCCGAAATGATCCTTAATCTCATCCTGATTTTTTCCTGATGTCTGACCAGACTTTGCCTTCCGGGCTCGCACAGGACGTCGGTTGAGACTCAGGTACACGTAGCGCGAAACGGGTGCGGGATCGGGTTTGTGTTCTCCGCGAAGAAGCCCCTGGCTGAGCTTTGGGAGTGTCTGCACCCCCTTCAGGAAAGAAAAGCGAAATTGCCGCGTCCGGGTTTTCGGAGTGCGGCGGGGGCGCTATAGTGCCCGCACGCCGATAGAAATCAATATCCAAGGAGAGTGGGAGCTTATGATTCCAGCAATTATCACGGTCGTCGTCATCGTTGTCATCCTGCTTGTTGCGGGACTGATGCTCGCGGGGGTTTACAACAAGCTTGTCAAGCTCCGCAACCGCTACAAGAACGCGTTTTCCCAGATCGACGTACAGCTCAAGCGCCGGCACGATCTGATCCCGAACCTGGTGGAAACCGCCAAGGGCTACATGAAGCATGAAAAGGAGACGCTGGAAGCCGTGATCGCCGCCCGCAGCGGCGCTGTGTCTGCCCGCGATGCCGCCGCCGCCAACCCCGGCGACCCGCAGGCGATGCAGGCGTTGATGGGCGCCGAGAATCAGCTGGCCGGGGCCATGAGCAAATTGATGCTCGTGGTCGAGCGTTACCCCGACCTGAAGGCCAACGAGAACATGTCGCGGCTGATGGAGGAGCTGACTTCGACCGAGAACAAGGTCGCCTTTGCACGGCAGGCCTACAACGATTCGGTCACCACCTACAACACCACGCGGGAGACCTTCCCCAACGTCATGTTCGCCGGCATGTTCGGCTTCAAAGAAGCGGAGCTGTTCGAGATCCAGGACGAGTCCGAGCGCGAAGCGCCGGACGTGAAGTTCTAAGGTCGAACCGGAGCAGTTCCCCATGGCAATGGATTTCTTTGAACATCAGGATGTCGCCCGTCGCAAGTCCGGGCTGCTGGTCGTGTACTTCATCGTGGCGGTGATCCTGATCGTTGTTTCGATCTACGGCGCCGCCGTGTTGACGGGCAACATCATCGGCGCCAAGACCGCCGGCCCGGATCAGGCCCACCGGGTCTGGCTCTGGAGTCCGCCGCTCCTTCTCGGCTGCGCCGTCGGCACGGTTCTCCTGGTGACATCCGGCAGCCTGTACAAAATGGCTGCATTGCGAGACGGCGGCGAGTCGGTCGCACTGATGCTCGGCGGGCGTCTGGTTGATCCGAATTCCAGCGACCTGCATGAACGCAAACTGCTGAACGTGGTGGAGGAAATGGCGATCGCCTCGGGGATCCCGGTGCCGCCGGTCTACGTCCTGGACGAGGAGGACGGCATCAACGCCTTCGCCGCCGGCTACAGCAGTGAGGACGCAGTGATCGGCGTTACCCGCGGCTGTATGCGGATCCTGAGTCGCGACGAACTCCAGGGCGTCATCGCCCACGAGTTCAGCCATATCCTGAACGGCGACATGCGGCTGAACATCCGCTTGATCGGCGTGCTGCACGGCATTCTGCTGATTGGCCTGGCCGGCTATTTTCTGTTGCGCATGCTGTTTCTTTCCGGCGGCTCCCGCCGCCGCAGCAGCCGTCGCGGCAAGGGCGGCGGCGGCATTCTGGCCGTTGCCCTGTTTGCCGTGCTGCTGATCATCATCGGCTTCGTCGGCGTCTTTTTCGGTAAGTTGATCAAGAGCGCGTTGTCGCGGCAGCGCGAGTATCTGGCCGACGCGTCGGCGGTGCAGTTTACCCGCAACCCGGAAGGCATTGCCGGCGCCTTGAAGAAGATCGGCGGCCTGTTCTCCGGATCTAAACTGCAGGCGGCCAACGCCGAGCAGGCGAGTCATCTGTTCTTCGGCGACGCCATAAAATCGGCCTGGTTCGGCGCCATGGCCACCCATCCGCCGCTGGACCAGCGGATCCGTCGCATTGACCCGGCCTTTGACGGGGCGTACCCGGACGTCGCGGACGAGCCGGAAGCGACCGGGCCGCCGCCGGTGCCGCAGGCGGTACAGCCGGCCGGAGACGAACTTTTCGGCGTCCCCGGCGAAGCCCGGCCCATCACCGGCGAGACCGGGATTGGGCAGGAGATCTTCGGCGAAACCGAAGGGGCGATGGTCATCGCGCCGGCCGTCATCCTGTCGCAGATCGGTTCGCCGAACACCGCGCACCTGGAGTACGCGCGGAAACTGCGGGAGTCCATCCCGCCGGGACTGCTGGCGGCGGCGCGCGAGGCCTACGGCGCCCGCGCCGTGATCTACGGACTGCTGCTTGACCGCGACGAAAACATCCGCAGCAAGCAACTGGCCCGGCTCCGGGAGCGGGCCGAAGGCCCTGTATACGAGGACACGGTCAAACTGGTGGCCGAGTTCGATCAACTGCACTCGCGCCAGCGACTGCCGCTGATCGACATCGCCATGCCCGCGCTGCAGGCACTGTCGGAGCCGCAGTTCAATGCCTTCCGCGACAATGTCCAATACCTGGCGGAGGCCGACGAGGAAGTCAGCCTGTTCGAATATACTCTGCAGGGGATCCTGGTCCGGAACCTGGCGCCGAAATTCAGCGGCCGGAAGCCGCCCGTGATCAAGTACTACTCGCTCAAAGGCCTGGGCGAACAGTGCGCCGTCCTGTTGTCGACGCTGGCGCGGCAGGGCACCGAGGACGAGGACGCCGCGGCCAAGGCCCTGGCGGCGGCCGCACCCAAGCTCGATAGTGACGACGGCCTGGCCTTGCTGGCGCCCGAACAGTGCGGCCTGGCGCGTGTCGACGAGGCGTTGAAGGAGTTGCGGACGGTGTCGCCGAAGCACAAAAGGATGCTGCTGGACGCCTGTATTATCTGCATCGCGATGGATGGAAAGATTACCGTCGACGAAGCCGAACTGCTTCGTTCCGTGGCCGACGCCCTCGGGTGTCCGATGCCCCCGGTTCTGCCCGGTCAGCAGTTGGAGGCATAGCTGCACCCGCGGTGAAAAGGATTGGCGGCGATGTCCGAACTCAGGACTCTCACGGATTCCACTCATCGATCCGCAAAAGACCCCGTCAGGAAACCGTTAAGGGGGTGTAGAGGAATAAAGTTTGCAGTTGGCTTGAGTTATCTCGGACAAGGCCAAGGCGTGACTGACGAAGATAATGAATTATCTGAGGAGGGAAAAACGCAGGCATTGTTCGAGAGAACCAAGAGCCTCCGGCGGTCAACTGTAAAGGTTATTTTGGTGCAACCCCTAAGCTAGCCTCAAGAGCGGTATCCTGAGGCCCAAAGGGCGGGTATTGATAGAGCCCGGGCTGCAGGCCCGGGTGTCGAGCTCGCAAAGCCGCTGAGCACGTGGGGATTGAGGTGACAGCAGACGTGTCTTTAAGCAACGCATTCGCCCGGGGCGCAAGGCCGCGGGGATTTCCACGAGACTTTTCGCGACGGATGTAGCTGCATCTCCCGCGAAAAGATCCTCCTGGCCGTGCCGGGGGAGTGTCAGTTTCCCTTCAGTTGCGCCGGGCCTGCCCGGCTGGAATACGGCCGTCGGGGCCGGCCTGTTCCGGGCCATTTCCTGCGTTGAAACCGCGCCGTAATGCCGTGCATTCCCTTAGTGCGGGGCTATAGTATAGATTGATCCCGACGCTGTGGCGGAGGGCCTGGGAAACAGAGAGTGGATTGGAGTTACTCAAATGGTCCAGCAGGGGCTTTATCACGCGCAGGAACTGACGTTACGGCAAGAGCAGCAGCTCGCACCGCATCAGATCATGTCGCTGGAAATCCTGACCTTGCCGTTGCTCGATCTGCAGGCCAGGATGAACCAGGAGCTCGAGACCAATCCCGCTCTGGAACGCGTCGAGTCCGCCGGTGAACAACTGGCCGGCGACCCGGTGGAAGACATGACCGCGTCGGCCTCGGCCGAGAGCGATGCCGCCGGGCTCGCGGCTGAAAAGGACGAGGCCATCGCCGACCTGATCCAACTGGATGAATCCTGGCAGGACTATGTCCCCCCCAGTCACGCACGCCAGGTGACGACGGCTGACGATGAAGACCGCCGCCGTTATTTCTTCGACAGTCTCACCTCGGAGAAATCGCTCGAAGACGATCTGCTGGAACAACTGCAGATGAGCGATATGCCCGCCGACATCAGGGAGCTGGCGGAGCTTCTGATCGGCAACATCGATGAGATGGGGTATCTCCGGCTGAAGCTCGAGGATCTGGTTGCGGCCGACAGCTCCGACCGGGTCACGATGGACAAGCTGGAGGACGCCTTGTCGGCCGTCCAGGCCCTCGATCCGCCGGGCATCGGCGCCCGTGATCTGCGGGAATGCCTGTTGCTGCAGCTTGAGCGCCAGGGTCGCTATGACTGCCTGGCGTACAAGATCGTCGATAAGTATCTCACCGAGGTCAGCCGCAACCACATCCCGCAGGTGGCCAAGGCGCTGAAGGTGTCAACCGTTGCGGTCTACGACGCCTGGAAAGAGATTCAGCAACTGCAGCCGCGACCCGGCAGTGCGATCAACAACAGCGGCATCCAATACGTGTTGCCGGAAGTCACCGTCGAGAAGACGGACGACGGTTTTGAAGTCATCTGCAATCGGGAGTACATGCCGCGCGTGTCGATCGCCGATCGCTATCTGCGCCTGCTCGAGGACCCGAATACGCCCGACGACATCAAGGCCTATATCCGTGAGAAGATCACCAGCGGGAAGCTCCTGATCAAGAGCCTGAATCAGCGCCAGAGTACGGTGCAGCGCATCACTGAGGTGCTGCTCGACAAACAGCGTGAGTTTTTCGAGCTCGGCGAGGAATCCCTGAAGCCGTTGACCATGAGTGAAGTCGCCGAGATCATCGGCGTCCACGAAACCACGGTCAGCCGGGCGATCGCGAACAAATTCATTCAGACCCCGCGCGGGCTGTATCCGTTGCGGAACTTCTTCGCCGGCGGCTTCGAAACGGAAGAAGGCGATATGCTCTCCAGCCGCAGCGTCAAGCACATGATCCAGGGGATGGTTGCCGAGGAAGATCCGAAGAAGCCGCTGTCCGACCAGGCGATCGTCAAGCTGCTGCAGGAAGAGGGCGTCAAGGTCGCAAGGCGCACGGTGGCCAAATACCGGGAGGAACTGGGGATCCCGTCTTCACACTTGCGGCGCGACCACCATGGCTGACGTGCGCGTCGACGAAGGGGACCGCGAAGACCCCGGCGCCGCCCCCCATCCGCTCGCAGTTGTCCTGGATCATCTGCGCAGCGCCTACAACGTCGGCAATATCTTCCGTCTGGCCGAAGTCGCCCGGATCCGCGAGGTGATCACCTGCGGATATACCGCAACCCCGCCTCACCCCAAATTGCAGAAGACCGCGCGCGGCTGTGACGAACTGGTGCCGTACCGTCACTTCGATACGGCGGCTGAGGCGATCGCTGTTCTCCAAGCCGAAGGCTACAGCGTCGTCGGGGTGGAAACCGTCGACGGTGCTCCGGCCGTCTGGGATCTGGACCTCACGTTCCCGGCCGCCTTTGTCTTCGGCAATGAAGCACTGGGCATTGCGGCGGAGGCGTTGGCCTTGTGTGACGGGTATGTGCGGCTGCCGGTCTACGGCCGGAAGAACTCCATGAACGTCAGCAACTGCGCCGCAGTTGTGCTCTATCGCGCTCTGCAGTCCCTGAGCTGACCCCGCCCGGCCGCCGGCGATATTGATCGATACCGGTCGCGGGACTACTTCGCCTTCGCCGTGCCGGTGGTGGCCAGAACGCTCACGCGGTTCTTGTCGATGATGTGTTTGCTCAGCACCGCCTTGACGTCGGCGGCGGTCCACTTGGCGTAGGACTTGCGAATATTCTTGTAGTACTCGAGATCACGGTCGCGATACAGCAACTCGCCAAGCTTGCCGACCCAGAAGCCCGGTTCCTTCAGGGTTTGTTCGAGGCTCGTGTCCAGCTGCTTTTTCGCCGTTGCCAGATCCGCGGCGGACGGTCCGTTCGCCGCCAGATCCTCGGTGATCCGGCGGGCGAGTGTCATGGCAAGCCGGGCCTTCTGCGGGTCGGCGGTCAGAAAGGTGCCGAGGACCGAGGTGTTGCGCATGGCGCGCGACGGCCGATAGAATGCCGCAGTCGAATACGTCAGGCCTTCCTGTTCGCGGATTTTTTCGCGGAGTTGCTTCTGCAGCACCAGGACAGCGAGATTGAGCAGTTGCGCGGCCTTCCGGTCTTCCCAGCCGGGGACTTCCCAGCCGACGAAGACGGCGGCGCGGTTGGCGATGGACTTGACGTCGATGGTCTTCTCAATCGGTCCGGCCTTCACCTTCACGCGGCGTTTGGTGTCGAGCAGTTTGCGGTTGTCGCCGCGTCGCGGCAGCGAGCCGAAGTAGGTCGCCGTCAGCTGCAGTGCCCGATCCCGCGGGATGTCGCCGACGACCGCGACTTCCATGTAGCCTTCCTGCAGGCAGTGCTCGAGCCATTTCTGCGCGTCTTCCACCTGCAGGCCATCGAGGACCTCCGGCGTGATCATGTGCATTCGCGGATCATCGGTCGACAGTTTCGGGATCTCCTCGAACAACCGGCCCTCGGCAACGGTGCGCATGGCGGCGAACCGCAGTTTCAGATTGTTGCGCCAGGTGTCGATCGCCGCGTTCTCGATCTGCGGTTTGGTGAGCAGCAGATGCGCCAGCTGGAAACCGTCTTCGATGTCGTCCGGCGAGCCGCTGATGGAAAGCAGCAGACGGTCTTCGTCAACGCCGCCGCTGACCTGAACTTTCTTGCCGACGAAAAAATCGCGAATCTGTTTTGACGTGTAGGTGCTGGTTGCCGGTTGGGAGAAGACCCGGGCGGCAGCTTGCGTCAGACCGCGGGTTGCCTTTGTCTCAAGAATTTCGCCGCCGGCGATGGTGACGTGAACGAACACCTGGTTCTTCTTGTAGTCCATCGTGCGGAAGTGTGCGGTGATGCCGTTGGTCAGACCACGGGTTAAAACCTCGAGATCCGGGTCTTGCGCCCCCTTGCCGGCCCACTTGCCGGGCGCCGGCGGCGTCGGCAGCAGGGCGTCGATCCCGGCTTCAGCCTCTTTCCTGGCGACTTCCGTCCGTTCCGCGGCATGGACGGCGGCGAGCAGGTTCTGCGGCGTCAACCCGGTCGTGTGGTCTTCGGGCAAGGTCGCCAGGATCAGCCTACGGTCGGCCGGCAGATTGGCTTTGAACGCCTGGTGGATCTCAGCCAGCGTGATGTCGTGGATCAGCGATTGGGTCAGCTCCAGACGCTGGGCCGCGGACATCGGCAGGCAGCCGTCGGTGACGGCGCGATTCAGCGAGCTGACAATGCTGCGGGCGTTCCGCGTTGCTTCGGTTTTGACGGCCTGTTCGAGCGCGCTGATGGTGCCGGCGACAACCTGCTTGTGTTCCGCCGTCTCGAAGCCGTGGATTTTGGCGCGTTGGATTTCCTCGATCAGAATGGCGATCATCTTCGGGGTATTCTCGGGTTTGCCCGAGGCGCCGACACTGGTCATATAGCCGGCGTTGAAGAGATAGCCGGTACCGCCGCCGGCCTGCTGGAACGGGGCCTCGCCGGCACGAACCAGGTCGTTGAGCCGGCGATTGAGCATGCTGAAGCCAAGGTCGGCCACCAATTCCCGGCGGAATTCTGTCCGGGTGTGCTCCTTCTGGTCGGCGGTGATCGTCACGATCGAGACCCGCCCTTCTTTCTGTTCCGGGTCGGTGACGATGGCGGCGCGCTCGGTCGTATAGCTCTTGACTTCCGGCCCGAAGCCGGTGACGGATTCGGGCGGCCTGGTCCAGGGGCCGAATTCCGCTTTGATCTGCGCCAGGGTCGCATTGACATCGATGTCGCCGACCACGACCAGAGCTGCTTTGTCCGGTCGATACCACTTGTCGTAGTAGCCTTTGATCAGCTCGCGGGTGGCGTTTCTGATAATGTCTTCGTCGCCGATCGGCAGGCGCCCGGCCAGACGCGAGCCGGGGGCATAGAGCGGGATGACCTTGTCGCTGATGCGCCGGCCGACGCCGTCGCGGGCGCGCATCTCTTCCAGGACCACCTTGCGTTCCTTATCGATTTCTTCCGGCAGCAGGCTCATGCGGAAGCCGTAGTCGGCCAGGCAGGTCAAGCCTTTGGCAACGGTGGCAGGTTTGGTGTTCGGCAGGGAGATCGTGTAGGTGGTCTGATCGAAACTGGTGAAGGCGTTCTGGTGGCGGCCGAACTGCATGCCGATCGATTCGAAATACTTGACCAGTTCGCCCGGCGGGAAGTTCTCGGTGCCGTTGAAGGCCATGTGCTCCAGGAAGTGCGCCAGACCGCGCTGGCTCTCGGCCTCATTCAGCGAGCCGCTGCTGATGTGCAGCCACATGGTCACCTTGCCCGGCGGCGTCTGATGCTGCTTCAGCAGACAGGTGAGGCCGTTGTCGAGTGTGACGACCTCGATTGATGGATCGACCGGGAGCGCGTCCGGCCCGGCGTTGCTGCCGAACATCGACGGCGCCGGCTTTCGTGTTGTTGTCGGGGCTGTGGTCGTCCGGCAGGCAACGGCGAGGACAAGCGTCGCTACCAGGGCGAGAAGCCGGAGTTTGGTCGGCATGGTGGTTCTCCTTTGTCCATGTTGCCCGCCGCAAGCGACGGGCATGAGCTGGGTCATCCGGAGCACTTGTGCTCCGGCATATGTGCGGCAATCTGCCGCACCCCAAACAGTGATCCACCCGGTGCAAAACTCAAATAGCTGTCTTGGCTGTAACGAGCTGAGCTGGGGATTTTGTCACGGGCTAGCTCATCGTGGGCACAAGTGCCCACGACATCAGCTCACGCATTCGTGGATCGCCGCCAGCCCGGCGGCGAGGGTTCTCGGCGCCGTCAGCAGACTGACCACCAGACAGCCTTCGATGGGCAGGTCGTAGAAATAGCCGGGGTGGGCCAGGTAGCCGTGGTTTTCGACCAGCGCAACGGCCAGATCCTCGTCATTCGGATGGTCCGTGCGGATGATCGCGTACCAACCGCCGTCGGATTGCAGCACGTCGAGGTCGGACGCCCCGAGAACGTTCCGGTTCTTCTTCAGCCGTTCTCTGATCCGGGCGCGGACCGCTGCGCCGCTTGCCATGATCGCGGCCAGATTCTGCTGGACCGGGTCGTTTACCGAAAGATAGGTGTCGGCGATGTGCTCCAGGCGAAGGAGGGCCTTGTCGCGGTCGTCAGGAGGTCCTTGCACGATGATCCAACTTAACTTCAGCCCCGGCCTGCCGCAGACTTTCGACAGCCCGCTCAGAACGAAGTTCAAGCCGTCCTGCCGGCCGGCCAGAGAGCGATCAAAGGCGCCGTCCCGGGCGTAGTCGGCAAAGACCTCGTCGACGATCAGCGGCAGACCGGTAGCGAACAGGACCGCGACGGCGGCAGACTCCAGGAACGTTCCGGTGGGGTTGTTCGGGTTCACCGCGAGGATGCCGCGGGACGAGGGCAGGGGGGCGATTGTCGCCGGGTCGAGATGCCAGCCGTCGGCGTAGCCGAACGCATAGGGCCGGAGCTTGACGCTGTCGAGCGCGGCAAGGTCATCGAACAGCGGATAGCTGGGTCTGGGGCAAAGCACATTGCAGCCGGGGTCGCAGAGCAGTTTGAAGAGCCAGGAGTAGGCTTCGCTGGTGCTCGCACAGAGAACAATCGTTCCCGGGTCGACCCGGCGCCCGCGCTCGCGGTAGTAGTCGGCGATCGCTTCACGGGCGGCGGCAGCCCCCTTGGGATCGGGCGCGTAAGCAGAGGGCACGGCCAGTGAGTCCGGGGCAGGGCAGAGACCCGTCCGGCTCGGGCTGGACTCGATCAGACTGACCACGTTGCCGATCGCAGTGGCCGCCCGGTGCAGGCGATTGGCGCGGTCGCCCGCCCCGGTTCGTGTGCTGAAGGTCGTCATGCCAACAAGCTACGCGCCCCGGGGATGAAGGCAAACGGGCGGAAACAATCAGTACTTGTTTGCGTCAACCGCGGCATCAGGGACATCCCACATGGCCGCCGGGACGTCTGCCGGCCGGTCGTAGGTTTCGGCAAACATCGCTTTCATTGTGGCGTCTCCCCAGCGACACCAACGTCCCCACATCGGATATTCCGCGTTGGGACCGTAGTGTGATTCATCGGCGAGTTGGGTGCGGCTCAGGGTTTCCACATGGTTGTCCATAAAACCAAACGGCAGCGAACCGACATGGTTCGGACCGTCGTCCGGCGTGTGCCAGGTGAAACTGTTGGCGGACCAGTCGCCGACCGCCCAGCCAAGTCCCAGGTAGGTTGCCTTGTGGGCCGACATATGCCCGAAAACGCCCAGTTGACTGAAGTCATCGAAACGGGAAATCCGTTTGCTGCAGATTTCATTGATCTTCGACGCGTTGAAGTCCGGATTTCCCAGGCCGTGACCATTGTCAAGAAAACTGCCGTCGTTGACCCAGCGTGAATCCCAGGCAAACCCGATGGTTCCGTAGTTTGTAATTGCACTGACCCAGCCGTCGCTGTAGGAACAGTTGTAATTGCTCTCTGACGGGCAGAAGAGCGGGCCGCGACGGATGGGACCGTTGTTTTCCGCCAGGTCGCAATACTTGCCGAACGGGCCGGAGGCGCCGTCGACAAAAGGGACAGAGTCGATTGCGGCAAAGCCGAGGTATGGAGCGATGCGGGTCGTGTAGAGGTATTTGCGCAGTCCGTTGTTCTTGGTGGCGTAGCAGCCCCAGACCGGTTGATGCGAATCGTGATCATCGAGGTACAGCGTCAATCCCATGACCATCTGCTTCTGATTCGACTGGCAGACAGCCAGGCGCCCCATCTCGCGGGCCCGGGTCAAAACCGGGAGCAGCATGGAGGCCAGAATGCTGATGATGGCGACGACCACCAGCAGCTCGATGAGAGTGAATCTCATCTTCGACTGGCTTCGCTTGAAAGCTACGCCGCGGCACGCCAGCCATTCGATCAAGGTGAACCTGGCTCGAATCAGCCTGCGTCCCCTGACAGGTAACTTCGGCCGGCCGGCCACCGGCAATTCGATCAAGGCGAACCGCTGTCCTCGCGTCAGCATTTATTGATTCTCCAAAATAAAACCAATGACCGCCTACGTTAGACGGTCTGCCGGCGGAGTGCAAGCGAAAGATGAAATTGATTCAGAAGGGCGCGGGTCAGCCCAGGAGGTCCCGCAAAAGGTCGACCAGACGCCGGGCGCAGTCGCGCTTTGATATTGTCCCCCAGTCGGATATGTCATCCTTAGTGACCAGCCGGAAGCTCTCCTTGTCGGCCCCCATCGCCGCCGGCGAGTTGAGAATAATTGATTTAAATTGTTTCGCTTCGAGCTTGGCCCGGGCGTGGGCCTCGCCGTCGTGCGTCTCAAGGGCGAAACCGAGGCAGACCTGGTCCGCGCGCCGGGCGGCGCCGAGGGTCGCGGCGATGTCGGGGGTGCGCACCAGTTCGAGCTGCAGGTGGTCCGCCTTCGGCATTTTCTTCGCGGCAGTTTCGGCCGGCCGGTAGTCGGCCACCGCGGCGACGAAGACCGCGGCATCCGCCGCGGCGAAGACCTCCTGCGCCGCGGCCAGCATGTCGGCGGCCGTCTGGACGCGGGTTTTTTCGAGGTTGGCTGCGTTGGGCAGATTTTCGGGGGGGACGGGCCCGGTGATAAAGAGGACCTTCGCTCCCCGCCGGGAGAGTTCTTCGGCGACGGCCCGGCCCATTTTGCCGCTGGAGTGATTGCTGATATAGCGAACGGGATCGATGGGCTCCACGGTTGGTCCGGAGAGAACCATGACCGTCTTTCCGGCCAGGTCTTCTCTGGCCTGGAGGTCGTCCAGGATCTGCTTGCCGATCTCTTCGGGCTCGGTCAGCCGGCCGAAGCCTTCGTCGCCGCAGGCGAGCAGTCCGGTCTCGGGCCCAAGCTGGCGCCAGCCGGACGCCCGCAGTTTCGCCGCGTTGGCAACGACGATTTCGTTTTCCCACATGTCCGCGTTCATCGACGGGCAGACGTAGCGCAGGCAGGACTTGGGAAGGGGCAGGGCGGCGGTACAGATAATGTCGTCGGCGTAGCCGTTGGCGAGTTTGCCGATCATATCGGCGGTTGCCGGCAGGACGCAGAAGACATCGGCACGCGATGCAGGAAACAGGTGCGGAAAGAAGTCTTCGCCTTCTTTCGCGTTCTCCGCCGGCCAGTTGGAGGTGACCGCCTTGTTGCGGGTCACGGCTTCGAAGGTGAGTGCAGTGACGAACCTGGTGGCGGCTGCAGTCATCACCACATGTACATCGAGGCCGGCCTGTCGCAGTTTGCTGGCGACAGTAACGGCCTTGTACGCGGCGATGCCGCCGCAGATACCGAGTATGGCAGTCTGACTCATCGTTCTCCACGATTGCCGAGCAATCTTGCTTTCGCACTTAGCGCTCAACGGCCCAAGTTCTCCCAGGGCGCCGCCCACATTCTTTCCCGGTGCGCAGCGTTCAACAATGTCGGGTGCAAGGGGCGGCTCGCCTCTTGCCGGGGCTGGACCAACGCTCCGGAATGCCGTTCGCGTACTATAGACCGGCAGAGCGCAATGTCGATTGAAGTTGACCGCTGCCTCGTGCCCGCGTTTATGGCAGGAAATCCAGGATCTGGAATTCCGTTTTCCCGTTTCAATCAGCAATCTGAAATCCGGAATCTACAATTCCCCACCCCTTGTGGGGAGGCGGCCCGGGTGTATCTTTCCTGTCTGTGATGTTTGTCTGGGGTATCGGGGTCGAAGTGAAACGACGATAAGAACGGCGCGGCCGTAATCCGGTCCGTGTCTGGAAGGACCCGAATCCGTTATGGCCCAACTCTATCAGGAGAGCGAGCATCAGGAGCTCTTTTACTGCGGCGTCGACCCGCACGAACCGATCAGCATCCATGTTCCCAGCGCCCTTGGGCAACTGGGGTATTACGTCTATCTGCGGGTGCCGCAGGCGCAGGCGGAGGCCTTTGCCGATGCGTCCGTCCACCTCAGGGTTGCCGGCCTGCGGCCGGATGACGTGACGCTGCAGTACGGTGAGAATCGCCCGGGCGAACCGGTGCTGCCGTCGGAGGCCGACGATCGCTGCTGGGTGGTGTTCTGCCGGGCACTGTTGTCGAGGGGCGACGGTGTTGTCGAGTTCTCGGGCGTCCCGGACGAGATCACGTGCGTAGATCTCCTGCTGTGCACGTGGCCGCGGTTTGTGACCAGCGGCCAGGCGGACGACTGGATTGCCTGCCAGGCCGATCCGCTGTGGGCGCCGGTCGGCGTGCCGCTCGGCGGCATCGGCACCGGCAAAGTGGAGCTTTCGCGCGACGGCCGTTTTCGCAACTTCAGCGGCAACAACAATCAGGATATGCCCTTTGAAGAGCCGGACGGCCTGGCCGGCGCCTACCTGGCGGTTGGCCGCAACGGGCAGGACAAGGTCCTTGCCAGCCGCCCTGCCGCCGGTCTGCCGCCCGTCGACAAACTGACCGCCGTGCCGGCATTCCCCCAGATGCAGCTGACCGCGCCCGATGCATTCTCCGGCATCGACGTCGCCGTCACCGGCGCCGGGCCGCTGGTGCCGCACGATCTGGAACTGTCGAGCCTGCCGGGGTTCCTGCTGCGCTGGACGATTCGCAACCGGACGGCAAGCGATGTGGTCATTCGCTGTCGTCTGGCCTGGCCGAATCTGGTGGGGCGAGGCGGCTGCATCGGCAAGCAGGAGTCGCGCATCGGCTATGCCGACGGCGCCTACAACTACTGGGAGGCGCCGGACGGCGGCAACACCAGTGTCCTCGACGGCGACGGCTTTCAGGCGCTGATGTACACCAACAAGCCGTCCCCGCACGGGGCGGCGGCCGACGGCTGTCACTATCTTGCCGTGGCCGGCGAGGTCGAGCTGGATCCGGCCGGCCTGGCGACGGTGACGGTGACGGTGACGGCGCCGGCCGGCGGCGAGAAGAGTGCGGACATGGTTGTGGTCTGGGAAATGCCGCACTGGATCGACTCCCTCAATATCGACCGCGGCATGTACTGGCAGAATCATTGTACTGACGGGATGGCGGTGATTCGGCGCCTGCTCGACAATCGAGAGCGCATTCTCGAGCGGGGCGGCGCGCTGCATCGGTTGCTGCAGAACACGGACCTGCCGGCGATCGTCAAAGAGCGTCTGGTCAATTGCTGCTATCCACTGGTGACGAACAGTGTGTTTTTCCGCGACGGCCGCTTCAGTATCAACGAAGGCCCGACGGAGATGGCGGGCTGCTATGGCACGCTGGACCAGCGGCTTGGAGCCCATCCCGCGACCTTCCTGCTGTTCCCCGAACTCAACCGTCGGGAGCTTTCGCAGTTTGCCGACTACCAGGCCGACGACGGCGGCGTCAACCACGATTTCGGCGGCGGCCATCTGGACCGCGGGGCGGCGCCGCAGAACTGGCCGGACCTGACCTGTTCGTTCATTATCCAGTTGGCCAAGCATGCCTGGCTGACGGGGGATACCGGCTTTGAGCAGGAGAACTGGCCGCGCGTCAAGAAGGCCATGGAATGTCATCGCCAATGGGCGGCGGCCGGCAATGGCGTGGCACAGGTCGGCGACGGCCTCGGCACGAGCTATGACGGCTATCACTACTACGGCACCACCGGGTACATGGCGACCTTGTGGATCGCCGCGCTGCAGGTCATGCGCCGCTGGGCCGGCCGCATGGAGGAAGCAGATCTGATGGCGGATATCGAGCCGCTGATTGCTGCTGCCCGGAAACGCCTCGAGGAGGACCTGTGGAACGGCAGCTTCTACCGCGCCTATGGCAGTCCCGACGGCCCGGTGAACGAAGCCTGTCATGCCGGGATGCTTGCGGGCGAGTGGTATGCCCGCCAGTTGACCGGCGACGATGTCTTGCCGCCGGACCGGCTCGATGCCTGCGCCAGCGCCCTGCTCGAACTGAATTGCAGCAATCGATTCGCCGCGCCGCCGGACGAGGTGACGCCGGACGGCAAAGCCGTCACGGAATACGGCTGGCTGCCCTACGTGGAGTCCTTCGGTCTGGCGCCCCTGGCGCTGTTGCGCGGCAAGGAGGTCCTGCCGGCGTGGACGCGCGTGCTTACGGCCATGGCCGCTGACGGTCAACGCCTCTGCGACACCCGGCTGATGTACCGGCCGTCGACCGGCGAGCCGTCGTGGGGCTCCTACTACATGACCGCCCCGGCCAGTTGGCTGGTCTACGGGGCGCTGATCGATTTCAAGTATGAGCCGGAAGACAGTCTGCTGCGGTTGGCGCCGAAGATCGACGGGGCGCTGGCGCTGGTGCACCCGCTCTTCTGGGCCAGAGCCGAGAAGCAGAACGGCCGCTGCCGCATTACGGTGCGCGACGTTTTTGCCCGGGAAGCGATCTATGTCCAGACCATTGAAAAGGCTGCTCCCGCCGAGGACCCGGAGCATTACGAGCGCGACGAGATTGACCCGGTGGAGCTCAAGCCCGGCGCCGTTCTTGACATTGAGCTGTGAGCGCCCGTGGTCGGCGGCTGCCGGGTTGCTTCGGCCGGTCGCAGGAGTATTGTTGACCGCGACAGGAATCATCAAGGGACGAGGCCACATGCGACATGTTCTGACTGCGGCATCCGGCTTGGGTCTGCCTGCCTTACTGGCGTGCCTGCTCTGCGGTTGTGTCGGCTCGCCGGCGCCCGAATCGTTGTCGGCAATCGACGTTCTGGAGCGAATCGAACGGCAGCAGCAGGCTGCAGCACAGGTGCCGCGAGCGCTTTCGCTGGCGCAAGCCAAGAGCATTGCGCTGCAGCGCAACCCCGATCTCAAAGCGGCGCAGGCCCGGGTGCTGCAGGCGCAGGCCCGGCTGAAGCAGGCGCGGGCGTTGTACTACCCCGCCCTGAGCGTTGGTCTGGGCGGGACCTATGTGAAACAGCAGGCGGACCTGGACATCCCCGGCGGGGTGGAAGACCAGCAGGCCACCTACAACGGCGGGCTCGAGGCGTACTGGCTGCTCTTCAACGGGCTGAGCCGCGAATACTCCGTCCTGGCTGCCCGCCACGGAGTGGACGCCGGCAAGCAGCAGCAAAGGGATGTCCAGCGGATCCTGGTCAACGCCGTGGCACAGGCTTATCTGGGGGCCTTGCTGCGCCAGAGCCTGATGGAGACCGCCGCCGCCGATGCCGCTTTCAACAAGCAGCTGCTGGACGAAATCCTCAAGCGCAAGAAGTTCGACAAAGCGTCGCGCGCGGACGAACTGAATTTTCGCATTCAATACAACCAGGCGCGCGGCGCCTACCTCGTCTCGCGACAGAACAACCGGTTGGCGCGGATCGCCCTGGCGGAGTTGATGGGCCTGAAGAATGTGGACCTGCCGGAGGACGTGAAGCTCCAGGAACCCAAGCTCCCGCCGGCGACCGTGCGGAGTCTGGCGGCGGCACTCCGGAAGGCGATGCAGCGCCCGGATATGACCGCCCTGGCGCATCAGACCGAGGCCGCCCGGGCCACGGCCAAAGCCCGGTTCGGCGACCTTTTCCCGACCCTGGCCGCGACCGGCACCTACGGCGCCACACGCCTGGACAACCCACGTTTCGACGATGACGACATGAACGTCATTATCGGGGTCATGGCGGAGTGGGACCTCGACCTGGGCGGGGCCAAACGGAATGCCTATCGCGAAGCCGTCGCCGCCTTGCGGGAATCAGAGGCCAGGCTGGAGAAACAACGCAACGGGGTCGTCAACGAACTGCGTTCCATCCTGTATAAACTGGAGATCGGCCGCGAACAGCTCACGCTCCGTCGGGAGACGGTCAAGCTCTCGGTCGAACAACGGGATCTGACTCAGAAGAGCTATCTGCTCGGCAAGACCTCGGTAACGCGCTTGAACGAGGTCCAGACCGCCTTGGTCCGGGCGCAGTCCCTGCTTGCCGGCGACCGCATCCAGCTGCTGCTCGCCCTCGAAGACCTCAAAGCCGCGACCGGCGAAAACCTGCCGGAGTAGCATCATGTCTTGCGGTAAGCGGGCCGGAGGCGTGGCGCAAATGCGAAACTGAAGGGAGGCCGACGCTCCCCCGGCAGAGCCGAGGGGGGCTCTTCGCGGCGGGTGTTGCGCGCCATTATTCCCCGCCAACAATTGGCAAAGCCGCATCCCGGACCTACTCTTTCCCCTTCATGCCGACTGCAAACTGTCCAAAAGGATAACACATGACCCAACGTATTGATCTCTCCGGCAAATGGACGTTGACCCAGAACCGCACCGGCGATACCTGCCCGGCCCGGGTGCCCGGCGATACCTGCAGCGCCTTGCTGAAGGCAAAGCGGATCCCCGATCCCTATGTCGGGATGAACGAGCTCGAGGTGCAATGGGTCAACCGTGAAGATTGGACGTATCGCCGGACCGTAAAGGTTCCCGCCGCCATGCTCAAACACGAGCGGGTCCTGCTCACTTTTGAATCACTGGATACCATCGCCGCCGTCCTGGTCAACGGCAAAGAAGCCGGGCAATCGACCAACATGTTCACGCGCTTTCGCGTTGACGTCAAGGACCTCCTGCAGCCCGGCAGCAACGAGATCGAGGTCCGCTTTCGTTCGCCGGAGATCGTGGCGGAAGAACGCTGGGCGGAACTGCCGTACCCCGTTCCCTGCGGGGGCGCCCCGGTCATGTCGCCGCACCGGAACATGGTTCGCAAAGTGCAGTGCCACGCCGGTTGGGACTGGGGCTGCTGCCTGATGGTCTGCGGCATCTACGGGGAAGCCTGCCTCGAAGCCGTGGGCCCCGCCGTGATCGAGCATGTCTACACCGAACAGAAGCACAAGCAGAACCAGGCCGCTGTCTGGGTGACCGTTGAACTTGATTCCATCGCCGATCTGACGGATGAACTGGAAGTCAGACTCGGCAGCTCGAAGACAAGCCATCCGGTTGACCTGCATGCCGGCCGCAACACCGTATCCGCAGAAGTCGTCGTCAGGAAGCCCAGGCTCTGGTGGCCCAACGGCCATGGCGCCCAACCGCTCTACGACCTGACCGTGAAGGTGGCGGGGCAGACCGTGAAGAAACGGATCGGCCTGCGGACTATCGAACTGGTCAGCGAAGAAGACGAGGTCGGCCGGTCCTTCCTCTTCAAAGTCAATGGCCGTCCGATCTTCTGCAAAGGCGCCAACTGGATTCCGGTTGACGCCATGCCGCAGCGTCATACCAGGGAGGTCTTTGACGATCTGCTGACCAGTGCCGCCGCCGCGAACATGAACATGATTCGCGTCTGGGGCGGGGGGCAGTATGAACGCCGGGAGTTCTACGAACTGTGCGACGAGAAAGGTTTGCTGGTCTGGCAGGACTTCATGTTTGCCTGCAGCATGTATCCGGCGGCGGAGTGGTTCCTGGACGAGGTCCGCGCCGAAGCCGAATACCAGATCAAGCGCCTGCGGGACCATGCGTCGCTGGCGCTGTGGTGCGGCAACAACGAGAATGTCGGCGCCCTCAACTGGTACAAGGAAAGCCGTGAGAACCGGGACCTCTACCTGGTCGACTACGACCGGCTGACCGAAGGCGTGCTCGGCAAGGCTGTGGATGTCTTCGACCCGACCCGCACCTTCTGGCCCAGCTCTCCCTGCGGTGGGCGCGGTGATTACCGCGACTGCTGGCATGACGACACCCGCGGCGATATGCATTACTGGACCGTTTGGCACGGCGGCAAATCCTTCGATGCCTACTACGACGTTGTCCCCCGGTTCTGCAGCGAATTCGGCTACCAGTCCTTTCCTTCGATGGAAACCGTGAAGACCTACGCGCGGAAGAAGGACTTGAACGTGACGTCACCCGTGATGGAACATCACCAGCGCAGCGGCTCCGGCAATTCGCGGATCGTCGAGAACTTCACGCGGTACTGCCGCATGCCGCAGGGTATCGAGAATTTCGTCTTCCTCAGTCAGGTACTGCAGGGGCTGGCAATCAAGATGGGCGTCGAATACTGGCGCAGTCTGCAGCCGACCTGCATGGGAACGATCTACTGGCAGTTGAACGACAACTGGCCGGTCTGCTCCTGGGCGTCCCTCGAGTACGGCGGGAAGTGGAAGATCCAGCATTACCTGGCTAGGCGCTTCTACGAACCTGTCCTGCTCGCCGGCTACCTCAAGAAAGACGGCAACGTCGAGGTCTGGGTCACGAACGACACCCACAAGAAGGTTGTCGGCAGCGCCGAAGTCCGGGTCATCGACTTCAACGGCGAGGTCCGGCAGAAGCACCCCCTGAAGGTGTCCGCCGGCCCCGGCGGCGCCACGAAGCTGATGGCTGTTCCGGCGGCGGACCTGCACGGCGGCAAGCCGAACGAGGTCTTCCTGCACTTGCGCCTGAAGGTCGGCAGCAAGGTGCAGGAGAACGATGTGTTCTTCACCGAGTACAAGCGATGCGAACTGCCCGAACCCAAGGTTCGCACTGCGGTGAAGGCCAAGGGCGAAGGCTACGCCGTCACGGTGCAGACCGATGTCCCGACCTTCTTCCTGACCTTGGATGCCGAAGGCATCTCCGGCGTCTTCGACGACAATTGTCTGACCCTTCTCCCGGGCAAGAAGCGGACGCTCTTCTTCCAGCCGAAGAAGCCGACGACGGTTGCCAGACTGAAGAAGGCGCTGAAGGTCCAGCATCTGCGCGGCACCTACGAGTAGGTCAAACGCTTCCAGCGATATCCTGTCGCTCCTTCCCGTGCATTGCACGCCCGTACCCGCGGGCGAGACACCCGCGGTACAATGCGTGCTTCGCACGGTCGGATCAGTTTCGGAGTTCTGCGGCGGTAACCCGCCGCACTAGAAGGAATCCTGTCCGCAGGATTACTTTAGAGACACCCGCGAGTACAATGCGTACTTCGCACGGTACGATGTGCGGGCATTCATTTGAACCCGAGATGGAACCCCCTTACTTTTTGGCGTGCGGCATTGGATGACCCCGGTCGCCGTGAGTTCCGAATACATCCAGCGAATACTTCACTGATTGCTCAGGTCCACGGAGGGCGAATATGATTCTGACTTTTACCCGAAAACTCGGCAAGATTTTGCGCGGCGCCGCAACTTCACGGCAGATCTTTCTGGGGGCATTTCTGGGCGTCCTTATTGGGATGATCCCGGGGTTTAACCTGACCATGCTCTTGCTGATCCTCCTGGTGATTCTGCTGAATGCAAACGTCGGCATCATCGGTCTGGGGCTGGCGTTGGGCAAGTCTTTGTGTTACGCGCTGGCCTCGGTCACATTCCAGATCGGCTATATCATGATCCACGAAGTCGGCTTGGAATCCATATTCGCGACCTTTGCGGAGACGCCGGTGCTGGCCTGGATGGACCTGCAGGTGTACTGCCTTGTGGGCGGTCTGCCGATCGCCATCGTTGTCGGTGCTGTCCTCGGCATTGTTCTCTCGCAGATCGTCACCGTCCTGCGTCGCGGCATTGTGGAAGCGACCAAACGCAATTCGAAGATGGAGAAGCTGGCGAAGAACTTCTTCGTGCGCATCCTGCTCTGGGTCGTGTTCGGCAAGAAGAAGCGCGACCTGGAGAAGACACTCGAGGCAAAGCCGCCGTTGTTTCGGAAGATGGGGGTGGCTTTGGCCGCCGTTGTCATTGTCGTGCTGCTCGTCGGTGAGATTTTCCTGCTGGACCTGGCCGCGAAAAAGGCGCTGGTTGCGGCCCTCGAGCGAACGAACGGCGCTGAAGTGAATGTCGACGCCGTCAACGTCTCACTGCTGGGCGGCGAAGTGGAGGTAAAAAACCTGCAGGTGACCGACCGCGATCGGCCGACCCATAACGCCTGGCAGGTGAAGCAGGCGACCGCGGACCTGAGTGTCAAGGACCTCCTCGCCAAGCAACTGGTGATCGGCCGGCTCGTGGCGGATTCGGTCAAGACCGGCACCCAGCGCGAGAAGCCCGGACGCGTCATCGAACCGGTCGAAGAAGAAGAAGAGGAAAAGCCGGAGGATCCCGGCGAGGAAACGGTTGAGGACCGTCTGAACCGCTACCTGAAAAAGGGCAAGCAGTACGAGGACCGGTTGAAGCAGCTCAAGGAGTACCTTGAAGAACGACGGCGGGCGCAGCAGGAAGAGCAGACCGCCGAAGACCTGGAGGAGAGCAAGGAGGACCTGGAGGAACAGGGCCGGGAGAGCGGCTTTCACGGTCTGTCCGCCAAGCACCTCCTGGCTCGCAAACCGCTCTGGCTCATCCGCGATGTCGACGTCAAAGGCGTCGACGCCGGTGAGAGCATGAACAACGCTTCGATTGCCGGCAGCAACTTGTCCAGCCACCCGGAACTGGTTGACGGCCCGATGTCCCTGGCTCTGCGGCAGGACGATGCTGAGCAACCGCTGGCAGCCCTCGAGTTCAATTTCCAGAAAGCCGATGTTCCGCATAAACTGCAGCTCCGTTTCACAGACCTGCCGATCGGCGATTCGGTGCAGCTCTCCGATGACTATCCGTTGGACATCCAGGACGGCAAGGTCGCCATTGATGCGGGCGGCGAATTCTCACTGCGGCGGATCAAACTGCCGTTTCACGTCGTGATCACCGGGATGCAGGCCGAGGCCGGTTCTCAAGAGGTCTTCGGCCTTGACCCGGAAACCGCCAAGGAGGTCTTTGCGGCCATCGAGGAACTGAAGCTCAGCGGCGTGGTGGAGGGTTCGCTCGATCGCGTGCGGGTGAAGTTGGATACGGAGGCGGCCCTGGCCAACATCAAGGAAGCTCTGAAGAAGGCGGGCAAAGAGGCCCTGGCCAACAAAGTCAATGCCGAGATCGACAAGCAGAAGGAGGAGCTGGCCAATCGCGCCGAGCAGGAAGCGAAGGACGCTGTGCGTGAGAAACTGGACGAAAAGCTCAAGGAGCACCTTGGCGAAGAGGCCGGCGGTCAACTCAGCAAAGACCTGGAGGACAAACTGGGGGAGGGCGCCGGCGACGCCGTTAAAGGCACCATTGACGGCCTGCTGGGTAAGAAGAAGAAGCCGGAAGGGGAAGAAAAGAAAGACGAAGAGAAGAAAAAGGAGGAGGAGGACGGCGAGACGAAGAAAGAAGGCGCCGGCGATTTCCTCAAGAAGCTCTTCTAAGTTCCGGATCCGTTTGCATGCGTGCGTAACTCGGATTGCTGTATAGCTATAACAATATGGATGAGTATAGCTATTGGAGACCGCATGCGAACCATACAGATGACTCTGGATGATGATCTGGTGCGAGATGTCGATCGGGCAGTGAAGCGACTGAAGACGAATCGAAGCGCTTTCACCCGCGACGCCCTCCGAGCAGCACTGCAGCGTTTGGACGTCAAGGCATTGGAGGAGAAGCACCGGAAAGGGTATAAGAGGAATCCGGTCAGCCCGAAGGAGTTCGCGGTCTGGGAGGAAGAACAGGATTGGGGTGACGCGTGAAGCGGGGGGAAGTGCGTTGGCACCGGCTCTCTGCCCCCGACAAGCGCCGGCCGATTCTGATTCTCACAAGGCATTCGGTCATCAACGTTCTTGGGGAAGTCACCATCGCACCGATTACGACAACCGTTCGCGACATTCCCAGTGAAGTGTTCCTGTCTCGTGCGGATGGCGTGCCCCGCGAGTGCGCCGTCAACTGCGATCATCTGCAGACGGTGTCAAAGGGAAAAATCGGGGCACTGTTGACGGAGTTGTCTTCTCAGAAACTGGATGAGGTCAGCGAAGCAATCGCATTCGCTCTGGCTCTGTGATATTCAGTGGCGATGCCAGTACGGCCAGTCGGGGTTTGAGGCCGTGTAAGCACCGCCCGGATCGCTCCACTTCTCGTGCCAGGCCAGGCTGTCGACCATCCGGTCACCAGTCCATTTCACCACCGCACCGTCCAGCGTGCCGACGGTGAACGAACTGCGGTGGCGGTCGAAGTCGAAGACACCGAGCGGCTCCCAGAGTGCGTTATCCATCTTCAGATTGACGCCGCACGTCAGAATCGTCGTACGCTTGTGACCGGGATTGATAACCGCCCGATCCGTGTTGCCGACCCAGGCGCCCCACTGTTCCGTGGCGTATAGTGTCGTTGCCGGATCATTGAACATGCGCATCTTGTACTGCGGTGCACTCGAAGTGTCCGGCCAGGCGCCGCCGGGATTGCCGAAGCGGTAGACGCGCCCATTGCCGACATAACTCAGGCCGCGACCGTCGGAGTCGTTGATGTAGCCTTTGCGGCTGTACCAGTCCGCCGCGTATTTGTCCGACGGACACATGAAGATCGAGTCCGCGCCTTTCTTGCCGATCGGATAGAAATACGCCAGGCGTTTGAACCAGCGGCTTGGTTCCCCCGGGCCTTTCATACTAAGAGCTCGTCCGAAATTAACATGAACAATTAGCGGCGATTTTGTAGTTCCA